>NZ_DAOMFK010000058.1:0-15380 GCF_035429765.1 Nocardioides sp.
GGTCGTCCGGGCCGGCCGCCAGCCACGCGGACTCCATGGCCGCGACCACCTCCTCCCCGGCGAGCAGGTTGCCCTGGATGGCGTAGCCGGGGCCGGTGCGCCCGCCCGCCCACTCCAGACAGGCCGGGCCGGTGTGGCTGGCCGCGTTGCCCTCCACGTCGATGATGCCGACCTGGCGGTGGTCGCGCCCCTCGTCGTCCTCCAGGAGCCGCTGCAGCGCCACGTCGGCGGTCGCCCCGTCGTCCAGGTGCGCCAGGGCCTGGCCCTTGAACGCGACGTTGGCATCGGCCTGGGTGGCGATCGCGCCGACCCCGGCAACCGCAGCGGGGACGGCCGAGCCGACCGCCAGGAACTTCGAGGCGACGGCCACGCCCCAGGACTCCCCATCGGCGGAGCGGGCCACGATCGAGAAGGTCATGGGCCGACAGTAGTGTGCCCGGGCCGCCGGTGGTGGCGCCGGCCTGCGGCGAACGACGAGACGAGCGGGGCCCCCGGCGGGGCGGGTATGGTCGACGGGCGGGGACACCGCTAGGCTCGTGGGCGCTGCTTGGATCGATCCAAGCAGCGGGTCACCCGTGAGAGTCAGGAGAGGGTCATGCGTGTTGGAGTGCTCACCGGCGGCGGCGACTGCCCGGGCCTGAACGCCGTGATCCGTGCCGTGGTGCGCAAAGGCGTCCAGGAGTACGGCTACGAGTTCGTCGGCTACCGGGAGGGCTGGCGGGGGCCCCTCGAGAACCTCACCATGGACCTCACCCGTGAGACGGTGCGGGGGATCCTGCCGCGCGGCGGCACCATCTTGAAGTCCTCGCGCACCAACCCCTTCAAGCTCGAGCGTGGCGTGGAGCGGATCGAGGAGAACCTGTCCAAGGACGGCGTCGACGCGCTGATCGCGATCGGCGGCGAGGACACGCTCGGCGTGGCGACCAAGCTGGCCGACCTCGGCGTGAACGTGGTCGGGGTCCCCAAGACCATCGACAACGACCTGTCCGGCACCGACTTCACCTTCGGCTTCGACACCGCGGTGAGCATCGCGGTGGAGGCCATCGACCGGCTGCACACGACCGCCGAGTCCCACCAGCGGGTGCTCGTGGTCGAGGTGATGGGCCGTCACGCCGGCTGGATCGCCCTCCACGCGGGCATCGCCGGCGGGGCCGCGGCCGTCTTGATCCCCGAGCATCCCTTCGACATCGACGAGGTGTGTGGCTGGGTCCAGTCGCGGTTCGCGGACGGGTTCGCCCCGATCATCGTCGTGTCCGAGGGTGCGGTGCCCGCCGTGGGCGGCGGGATGACCCTGCAGAGCCTGGAGACCGACGCCTTCGGTCACGTCCGGCTGGGCGGGATCGGTGACCGGCTGGCCGAGGAGATCGAGGAGCGGACGGGCAAGGAGTCCCGGGTCGTGGTGCTCGGCCACGTGCAGCGCGGGGGGACGCCGACGGTGTACGACCGCTGGCTGGCCACCCGCTTCGGCCTGCACGCCATCCAGGCCGTGGCCGACGGCGAGTTCGGGGTCATGGTCGCCCAGCACGGCACGCAGATCGTCCGGGTGCCGCTCCTGGAGGGCACCCGCGAGCTGAAGCTGGTCTCCCGGGAGGAGTACGAGGAAGCCCGGGTCTTCTTCGGCTGACCGACGCCGGCCGCGCCCTGCGGGATGCGGTGGTGACGGCCGGGGGCGCGTACCCTTGGCCGGTGACCATCCCCAGTCTCGAGGCCCTGCACGCGCTCGGGCCTGCCCAGCAGCCGCGCTACCCGGACCCCGCCGCGGTGCAGGCTGCGGTCTCCCGGCTGCGCACCATGCCGCCGCTGGTCTTCGCCGGCGAGTGTGACGAGCTGAAGGACAAGATCGCCGCGGTGGCCCGCGGTGAGGCGTTCATGCTGCAGGGTGGCGACTGCGCCGAGACCTTCGCCGGAGTCACGGCCGACAACGTGCGCAACAAGCTGCGGGTGCTGCTGCAGATGGCGGTGGTGCTGACCTATGCCGCCTCGGTCCCGGTCGTCAAGGTCGGCCGACTGGCCGGCCAGTACGCCAAGCCGCGCTCCTCCGACACCGAGAGCCGGCGTGGCGTCACCCTGCCGGCGTACCGTGGCGACGCCGTCAACGGCTTCGAGTTCACCCCCGAGGCCAGGGTCCCCGACCCGCAGCGGCTGGTCGACGTCTACAACGCGTCGGCCGCGACGCTCAACCTGGTGCGCGCCTTCGTCACCGGTGGCTACGCCGACCTGCGCCAGGTGCACACCTGGAACACCGACTTCGTCCGCGAGTCCCCCATCGGCCAGCAGTACGAGTCGATGGCGAACGAGATCGAGCGCGCTCTGGTGTTCATGAAGGCCATCGGTGCGAACCCCGACGAGTTCCACCGCGTCGACTTCCACTCCTCGCACGAGGCGCTGGTGCTGGAGTACGAGCAGGCGATGACCCGTATCGACTCGCGTACCGGCCTGCCCTACGACGTCTCCGGGCACATGGTGTGGATCGGCGAGCGAACCCGGCAGATCGACAACGCCCACGTGGAGCTCCTCAGCCACATCCGCAACCCGGTCGGGGTCAAGCTCGGCCCGTCCGCGACCGCGGACGAGGCGCTGGCGCTCGCGGCGCGGCTCAACCCGGACAACGAGGCGGGGCGGCTGACCTTCATCACCCGGTTCGGGGCCGGGCGGATCCGCGAGGCGCTGCCCGAGCTGGTCGAGAAGGTGACCGCCGCCGGCGTGCAGGTGGCGTGGGTGTGCGACCCCATGCACGGCAACACCTTCGAGGCCTCCTCCGGCTACAAGACCCGGGCCTTCGACGACGTGATCGAGGAGGTGCAGGGCTTCTTCGACGTGCACCGGTCGCTGGGGACCTGGCCCGGCGGGATCCACGTCGAGCTCACCGGCGACGACGTCACCGAGTGTGTCGGGGGCGGCGAGGAGCTGGCGGAGATGGACCTGGGCAACCGCTACGAGTCGGTCTGCGACCCGCGGTTGAACCGGGTGCAGTCCCTGGAGCTGGCGTTCCTGGTGGCCGAGATGCTGCGCTCGGCCGACAAGCAGCGCTGATGATCGACCTGAGGTCCGACACCGTCACCCGGCCCGGTGAGGGCATGCGCGCCGCGATGGCGCGCGCCGACGTCGGGGACGACGTGTACGGCGAGGATCCCACCGTGCTGGCGCTGCAGGAGCGGGTCGCGGACCTGCTCGGGCACGAGGCCGCGCTGTTCACCCCCACCGGGTCGCTGGCGAACCTGCTGGCGCTGCGGTCCCTCGTCGCGGTCGGCCAGGAGGTGCTCTGCGAGTCCTCCGCGCACATCGCCCGGTCCGAGCTCGGCGCGCACGCGGCGTACACCGGCGTGACCATGCGCACCTGGACGCACCCCCGCGGGGAGGTGGACCTGGATGCGGTCGGCGGGCTGTTCGCCCCGGAGATGGGTCCCTTCTTCGTCGCGACCGCTGCGGTGAGCGTCGAGAACACCCACAACTTCGCCGGCGGTGCCGTCCAGCCGCTGGCCGGGCTGCAGGCGCTGCGCTCCTGGGCCGACCAGGTCGGGGTAGGGGTGCACATGGACGGCGCGCGCCTCTGGAACGCGCACGTGGCGACCGGGGTCCCGCTGGCGGAGTACGCCGCGGTCGCCGACGTGCTCGCGGTGTGCCTGTCCAAGGGCCTGGGCGCGCCGGTCGGCTCCCTCGTGGTCGGCCCCGCCGACGCCGTCGCCGAGGCGCGGGTCTGGCGCAAGCGGATGGGCGCCGGGCTCCGGCAGGTCGGCGTGCTGGCGGCCGCGGGCCTCTACGCCCTGGACCACCACCTCGAGCGGCTCGCCGACGACCACGCCCACGCCCGGCTGCTGGCCGAGGCGGTCGGGGTGGACCCGGCGTCGGTGGACACCAACATCGTGGTGCTGGAGCGGTCCGACGCGGGCCGGTTCGTCGCCGCGGCCGAGGCCGAGGGGGTGCGGGTCTCCACCGTCGGACCGACCACCGTCCGCCTGGTCACCCACCTCGACGTGTCGGCCGAGGACGCGCGCCGGGCTGCTGGGGTGCTCGCCCGGCTGTGAGGTGGGGGTGTCGGATTCCCCACCCGGGGAAACCCGCACCTGTTGGCGGGACCGGTCGTACGCCGGGCTCACACCGCGATGTGGGTGACCTCGGCCTCCACCCGGCGTCGGGGCAGCAGCTCGACCATCAGCATCGCGGCCAGGACCAGCACGCCCCCCAGCGCCATCCGGCTGGTGAACGCCTCGCCGCCCAGCAGGACCGCGAAGACCGTGGCGAACACCGGCTCCATCGTCATGATGATCGCGGTCCGCGTCGGGGGCAGGTGCGCCTGCGCCCAGGTCTGGCCGATCATCGCCAGTCCACCGGCGAACACCGCCATGTAGAGGATGGCCGCCCAGTCGGCGGGGCGGTCGGGGAGGGTGATCCCGTCGGGCACGGTCGCCACGAAGCAGATCCCGGCGATCACCATGATCTGGATGATCGACATCCCCACCGCCTGGTCGTGCCTGGACCACACGCCCAGCCCCACGATGTGGAGGGCGTAGAGGATCGCCGCGACCAGGATGAGCAGCTCGCCGTACCCGACCGAGAACCCGTTGAGGGTCAGCACCGCCAGCCCGGCGGTGGCCAGGCCGACGGCCACCCAGGTGAGCGGCGGGACCGGGGTGCGCAGCAGCAGCGCCACGAGCAGCGGGGTCGCCACGACGTACATTCCCGTGATGAACCCCGACACGCTCGCCGGCGTGGTGGCCAGCCCGGCCGTCTGCAGGATCTGGCCGATCCCGTAGAGGCCGCCGAGCAGCAGCGCGTGCCGCCGGGAGGCGGGGTCGAGGCGCCCGAGTGCGCGGGGCGCGATCGCCACCATGAACACGCTGGCCAGGGCGAACCGGATGGCCAGGAAGTCCAGCGTCGGCACGCGGACGAGGACGTCCTTGATCAGGAAGAAGGTCGAGCCCCAGGTCGCGGTCACGGCGAGCAGGGCGAGGGTGGCCGGCAACGAGTGCCTCGACGTCGCCGCAGGGGTCACCGCGCCACCCCCGCCTGCACGTCCTCGCGCAGGGCGCGCAGGAGCGGGAGGTCCCGGTTGCCGGGGTCGCGGGACCCCGGCGTCTCCACGATGAACGGCACGCCGGCGGTCTCCGGGTGGGCGAGCAGCTCGCGGAAGGCCCCGACGCCGATGTGGCCCTCGCCGAGGCGCTGGTGCCGGTCCCGGGTGGCGCCGCGCACGTCCATCGAGTCGTTGGCGTGGACCAGCCGCAGGCGTCCGGGCCCGGCGATCTCGACCAACCTGTCCAGGGTGGCCGTGGCGCCGCCGGGCTCGTCCAGGGGCGCGCCGGCGGCGAACACGTGGCAGGTGTCCAGGCAGATCCCGGCCTTGGGGTGGTGGTCGAGCGCCTCCAGGTACGCCGCCAGGTCGTCCACGCCGGCGCACAGGGAGCGGCCCTGGCCTGCCGTGGGCTCGAGCAGCAGCCCCGGGGCGTCGTCTCCCGTCACAGCGTCCAGCAGGGGCAGCAGCCCGGCGCGCACCCGCCCGAGGGCGGCGGCGTACCCCTCCTCGCCGGCCGCCTCGTCCACGGCCGAGCCGGTGTGGACCACCCCCCCCTCCGCGCCCAGCCGGGCGGCCCGCGCCAGGGTGTGGGCCACAAGCGCGACCGAGCGCTCGTAGGTCGACGGCGTGGGGGAGCCCAGGTTCACCAGGTACGGCGCGTGGACCAGCACGCGGAGCCCGCGACGGGCGGCCTCGGTGCGGAACCGGGCGTCCGCGGCCGGGTCGCCCGCCGCGAGGGCCCACCCCCGGGGGTTGCCCGCGAAGATCTGGATCGCCTCGCATCCCAGGGCGTCGGCGCGGGCCAGCGCCCCGGAGACCAGCCCGGAGCCGACCGTGACATGGGTGCCGATCGGGTTGCGCACGGCCGGGACAGGCATGGGCGTGCTCAGATCAGGTACAGCGTGATGGTGCTGCCCTTGGGGACCATCGTGCCGGCCGGGGGGTCGGTGCGGCGGACGAAGCCGAGGCCCAGGTAGGCCTCGTCCTCACGGATCTTCACCTTGAACCCGAGGTCCTCCAGGGTCCGGCGCGCGTCGTCCACGCCCGCGGCGATCACACCGGCGCGCGGGACCTCCACCAGCTCAGGCCCCCGGGAGACCACCAGGGTGACCGTGTCCCCGCGGTACAGCGTCCCCGACGACGGGGTCTGGCTGATCACGTCACCGGAGGCCACGGTGTCGGAGTACTCCTCGCTGCTGTCGACGACCAGCCCCTTCGCCTCGAGGGCCCGGGTCGCTTCGTCGGCGTCCTTGCCCGTCCAGTCGGCGACCCTGATGGGCTTGCGGCCCTTGCTGACCACCAGGTCGACCACGGTGTCCGGCTTGACGCGCTTGCCCGCCTTCGGGGTGGTCGCGATGACCCTGCCCTCCGGCACCGTCTCGCTCCAGCGCTGGGTGGAGGTGCCGTACGCGAGGTGGCGCTGGGCGATGCGCTGCTGGGCGCGGTCCTCGGTGAGCCCGAGCACGTCGGGCACCCGGTAGCGCTCCTTGCCCAGCGAGACCACCACGGACACGGTCCCGCCGTCGAGGATGCGGGTGCCCGCGTCGGGGTCGGTGCTGATCACCTCGCCCTCGGGGACCTCCTCGGAGTACGCCGGGTCCGAGGTGTCGGCGACCAGGCCGGCCGCCTCGATCTTCGCCACGGCCTCCTTCTCGCCGAGCCCGATGACCGACGGTGTCGAGGTGTACCGGCCCCAGCCGAACCACCAGGCCCCCACCCCCACGGTCACGGCGACGAGCAGGGCGAGGACCAGCAGGACGAGCCCTCGTCGCGACCGTCGTGGCGGCCCAGGCGTGGCCTCGTCGCCGGTGAGGGCAGGTGGGCCGGGCGGTGCGGGAGGGTACGTCGGGGAGTGCAGCGTCGTGGTGGGCTCGTGCGGGACGTCCACCACAGGCTGCACCACTCGCTCGGCGGTGTGCTCCAGCGCGGTCGTCAGCTCCTCTGCCGGGTAGTCCTCCGGCTCCTCCTCGAGCTGCTGCCACATCTGCTCCCAGTCGTCGCCGGCCGGCGTCTGCTGGTCGCCCCCGGACATCTCGTCGTACGGCTGGTCGAGGACCGGCTCGTCGGGCTCGACGATCTCGGGAAGGCCGTCTCGGTCCGCAGCCGCCTCGAGGAGACCCGCCGCGACCCCCGCCGAGGCGGGGAGCGCCAGGTCGGCGGTGAGGTCGGGGTCGGCCACCACCCCGTCCGCGAGGGCCTGGGCCACCCGGTGCATCTGGTGCAGCATCACTCCCGCGTCGGGGGGGCGCTGGCTCTGGTCGCGCGCGGTCGCCCTGGCCACCAGCGCGTCCACGTAGTCGGGGATGCCCGGCACCAGCTCGGAGGGGGGCGGGACGTCGGAGTGCACGTGCTTGTAGGCGACCTGGATCGGCGACTCGCCCTCGTGGGGCTTGACGCCGGTCAGCAGCTCGTAGAGCACCACGCCCGCGGCGTACACGTCCGCCCGGGGGTCGGCGCGCCCCTCGACGACCAGCTCGGGGGCGAGGTAGGACACGGTGCCGATGAGCACACCCCCGGTCGCCGTGTGCTGGGTGTCGGCGTTGACCGCCTTGGCCAGTCCGAAGTCGGCGACCTTGATCCCCCCGTCGTTGGCGATCAGCACGTTCTCCGGCTTGACGTCGCGGTGGATCAGCCCCTCCCGGTGCGCGGCCGCCAGGGCCCCCAGCACCGGCTCGAGCAGCGCCAGGGCCCGGGAGGGAGGCATGGGAGCCTCGGCGCGGATCAGGTCGCGCAGGGTGCGGCCCCGCACGTGCTCCATCACCAGGAACACCACGCCGTTGTCGTTGCCCTGGTCGTAGACGGCCACGACGTTCGGGTGGGAGATCCGGGCCGCGGCCCGGGCCTCGCGGACGAACCGGGCGGCGAAGTCCGCGTCGTCGCCCAGCCCGGGGTGCATCACCTTGACCGCCACCATCCGGTCCAGGCGCAGGTCGGTGGCCTCGTAGACGCTGGCCATCCCGCCCCGGGCGATCCGGGCGCCGACCTCGTACCTCCCGTCCAGCAGACGGCCGGCCAGGGGGTCGCCGGCGTCGCCGCGCACGGGCCCAAGCCCCCCGGCGTGCGCCGGGGCGCCCTCGTCTGACTGCACTTGCTCGACCTCCGAACGTCCGGACGGCGAACGATCCGGAGCCCCAATCGTACGGAACCGGCCGCCGTGCGTCCCAATGCCGGGTCCGGCGTGGCGGCCCCACCGGTCTCTCCGGCCGGGCTGTCCGGCGTCAGACCGGCTCTGTCAGAGTGGGAGCATGACCGATCCCACCGCCCCGGACCTCACCGACCTGGTGGCCGAGTGGCTGGACTGGGCCGAGGTGGCCCGCCGCCTCGACGTCAGTGTCGGCAAGGTGCGCACGATGATCCGCGACCACCAGCTCGCCGCGGCGGTTCCGGTGCCGGGTGAGGGCCAGCGCGTACCGGCCGACTTCCTGCAGGGAGCGGAGGTCGTCAAAGGGCTGCCCGGCCTGCTCACCGTCCTGCACGACGGCGGGTACGACGACCGCGAGTGCATCGAGTGGATCTTCTCCGACGCCGACCTTCCCGGCCGCCCCATCGACGCCCTGCGGGAGAACCGCGGCTCGGAGGTCAAGCGTCGCGCCCAGGCGATGGCCTACTAGGCCGGCCCGTGGGCCCCCGGACAAGGTCGCTGCTGCTGACGGCGCTGGTCGTGGCCGCACTGGCCGTGGGCGCCCGCCTGGTGACCGGCGGCCAGGCCGGCCCGGTCGGCACTGAGGCCCGTCCCACCGCCACGGCCGGCGTCTCGGTGGGGCTCGGCGGGGCCTCGGTGGACCCCGTCTCGGGACTGCCGGTCGTCGACGTGGCGTCGTTGCCTCCCGAGGCCGGCCAGACCCTCGCGCTGATCGACGCGGGCGGCCCCTTCCCCCACGACGAGGACGGCGAGGTGTTCCAGAACCGCGAGGGCGTCCTGCCCGACCGAGGCTACGGGTACTACCACGAGTACACGGTCGAGACCCCCGGCTCCGACGACCGCGGCGCCCGGCGCATCGTCACGGGTGACGAGGGGGAGTACTACTGGACCGAGGACCATTACCAGTCGTTCGAGAGGATCCAGCGATGAGCGGACTCGCAGCCCTGCTGGCCGGTCGTACCCCGCCCGGCGTCTACCGGTGGCATGGCGCCTTCGACGCGGTCGACGTGCGGCACACCGTGGAGCACGCCGGCTGGCGCTTCGCCCATGTCGACGGCTGGCACGGGGAGACCAAGAAGGAGTTCCTGGCCGCGGTCGGCGAGGCGCTGGGCTTCCCGGAGTGGTACGGCCGCAATCTCGACGCCCTGGCCGACTGCCTGCGCGAGGTGAGGGCGGAGGAGAGCCGCGGGACCCTGCTGCTGTGGGACGGCTGGGGCCCCTTCGCGCGCCGCGACCCCACCGCGTTCGCGTCCGCTCTCGACGCGCTGGCGGAGCGCGCCGCGACCGGGCGCCGTGGCGCCTTCGCGGTGCTGCTGCGCGGCGAGGGGCCCGAGCAGCCGGACCTGGTCAGCCTCGACTGACCGGCCTCGACGGTCAGGCAGGGTCCGGCTCAACCCACTCGGTGGGTGGCGGCGGCGGCCAGGTCCCGCAGCACCCCCTTCGCGGGAGCCGCGACGTCGGCCCGGTCGAGGGCGGCGAGCGCGTGCGAGGAGAGCTGGTCGATCACCTGCTCCACCTGGGCGTGGGCCCCGGAGCGGTCGATGATGCCGCGCAGCTCGGCGACCTGCGCAGGCTCCAGGGGCGTGCCCAGCGCGGCGTCCAGCCGGGCGGCCATCTCCGGTGGTGCGGCGTCCAGCGCGAGGGCCACCAGCACCGTGCGCTTGCCCTCCACCAGGTCGTCCCCGGCCGGCTTTCCCGTGCTCACCGGGTCTCCGAACACCCCCAGCAGGTCGTCGCGCAGCTGGAACGCCTCGCCGAGGGGCAGGCCGAAGGCGGCCAGCTGGTCCACCTGCCGGGGAGAGGCCCCTGCGAGTGCGGCCCCGATGTGGATCGGCCGCTCCACGGAGTACTTGGCTGACTTGAAGCGCAGCACGGTCATCGCCGCGTCCACGTCGGCCGTCCCGCGAGCCTGCGCCGACACGTCGAGGAACTGGCCGGTGATCACCTCGGAGCGGCACAGGTCGAACACGTCCAGGGCCGGGGCGACCCGGGCGAGCGGAAGCCCGCAGCGGCGCAGCAGCTCGTCGGCCCACGAGAGCAGCAGGTCCCCCAGCAGGATCGCGGCCGCAGCGCCGTACTGCTGCGCGCTCCCCGGCCACCCCTCCTGACGGTGGGCCTCGGCGAAGGCCCGGTGCGTTGCGGGCCGGCCGCGGCGGGTGTCGGAGGCGTCCATGAAGTCGTCGTGGACCAGCGCGCTGGCGTGCAGCAGCTCCACGGAGGAGCAGGCCCGGAGCAGCGCCTGCTCCTCGTCCGCCGGCTCCTCCTGGCCACCGGGCCGGACCGACCGGTAGCCCCAGTAGCAGAACGCCGCCCGCAGCCGTTTCCCCCCGCGCACGCAGGTCCTCGCCTCGGCCAGCAACCGGGCAGCGTCCGGTCCGAGCGGCGTGAGCCGCTCGGCCTGCTCGTCGAGAAAGACGTCGAGCGTCGCCTGGATGCGGTCCCGGAACGCGGCGGCGTCCCACGTCGACGGGGAGGAGGTCACCCGTCGAGCCTAGTCAGTGGACGCCGCCCCTGCCCCGCCGCCCGGGGCCGTACGATCTGCGCCATGACGGAGGGGCTGGAGCGCATCGGCGAGCTCATCGCGCGTGGCGGGCGGTCGGTCTCCTTCGAGTTCATGCCGCCCCGCGACGCCGCCGGGGCCGACCAGCTCTGGCAGGCCATCCGCGACCTCGAGCCGTACGCACCGACCTTCGTGTCGGTCACCTACGGCGCCGGCGGATCCACCCGGGACACCACCGTGCAGATCACCGGGCGGATCGCCCGGGAGACGACGATGCGGGCGATGGGTCACCTGACCTGTGTCGGCCACACCCGCGCCGAGCTGGTCGACATCCTGCGGTCGTACGCCGACGCGGGGGTGCACCACATCCTGGCCCTGCGCGGGGATCCGAAGGAGGGGCCGAGGGCTCCGTGGGCGCCCACCGAGGGCGGCCTCACCCACGCCCGGGAGCTGGTGACCCTCGCGCACGAGGTCGGCTCCTTCAGCGTCGGCGTCGCCGCGTTCCCCGAGGGCCACCCGTCGGCGCGGTCCCTGGACGACGACGCCGACGTGCTGTGCGAGAAGGCCCGTGCCGGAGCGGAGTTCGCGGTGACGCAGCTGTTCTTCCGGGCCGCCGACTACTTCTCGCTGGTCGAGCGGGTGCGTGCCCGCGGTGTGCAGATCCCCATCCTCCCGGGCATCATGCCCATCACGAACCTCCGCTCGGTGCGCCGGATGGCCGAGCTGTCGGGGGCGGACATCCCGCGTCAGGTCCTGGCTCGCCTCGAGGGTCTGTCGGACCCCGCGGACGTCCGCCGCGAGGGGGTGTCCATCGCGACCGAGCTGTGCGAGGACCTGCTCGCCGGTGGAGCGCCCGGGCTGCACTTCTTCACGCTCAACCGGTCCCGTGCGACGCTCGAGATCTTCGACGCGCTGCGGATCACGACCTGACCGGCCGCAGGCTACATTCGGCGCCATGAGACGCACCGTGACCGTCACCGGTCAGGGCACCGCGACGGTTGCCCCCGACACGGCCGTGCTGCGGGTGGCTGCGAGCCACCGCGGCGCGGAAGTCGCCGAGGCCTGTGCGGGGGTCGCCTCGGCCGTCGAGGAGATCATCGGGGTGGCTCGCGGCTTCACCGAGCCGGCCCGGATCGGGACGGCCGACTTCGGCGTGTGGCCGGCCCACGACCAGCACGGCGCGCCCACGGGGTTCGAGGCCCGGCACAGCCTCACGGTCATGGTGGCCGACGTGGCCGCCGCCGGGCGGCTGGTCTCCGCGCTGGCGGGCGCGGCCGGAGACCGGCTCCGTGTCGAGGGGATCTCCCTGGAGGTCGCCGATGTCCGGGCGGCGCAGACCCAGGCCCGGGAGGAGGCGTTCGCGGACGCGCGCGCGCGGGCCGAGCACCTGGCCGGGCTGGGCGGTGCCCGGCTCGGTGACCTGGTCGCTGTGGTCGAGGGAGGGCCCGGGCCCGGGTCGCCGGTGCGTCCCCTGGCGGCGAAGGCGGCGGAGGTCTCCTTCGAGCCCGGTGAGCGGGCGGTGCCCGCCTCGCTGACGGTGACCTGGCGCCTGGCCTGAGGTCGGGACGGGCCGGTGGCTCACGCCGGCCCCACCGCCTGGGCGACGAGTGCCGCCGACAGCCCCACGAACGGCAGACCGGCGCCGGGCGTGGCGTGGGCCCCGGCGGCGTACACCCCTTGGACCGGCGTCGTGGGCCCGAGCCGGCGGCGCACGGTGCCGCGCCCTCGCCAGCGCACGCCGAGCGGCGAGCCGCCCCACTGGTCGAGCAGCTCCTGTGGGGAGCGGTCCACCCGGACGACGACCCGGTCCCGCACGTCCAGGCCCCGACGGGCGAGCTCGGTCAGGAGCGCCTCGGGCCGGGCCCCGTGCACGGTCCAGGCGCTGGCACCCGGCGGCGCTGCGCCGGTCGTGCGCACCACCAGGTCCGGGTCGCCGTGCAGCACGATCTCGGGTGCGGGGTCGTCCTGGCCCCCGGCCAGGCCCAGGTGGGTCGTCGGCGGCAACGGCGCGGGGTCGGTCCTCCGGACGTACGCCGCCAGCGTCGGGAGCAGGTGCGGGTCGACCGCGCACACCACCACATCCGCCGGGAGGTCACCGGCGTCGGTGGCCACGGCGACCGCGCGTCCTGCCCGCACGACCACGTCCCTGGCGCGGGTGGAGGTGTGCACGTCGACGCCCCGGGTGGTGAGCCGGCTCGCCACGGCCTCGGCCAGGGCCCCCGTCCCCCCGGCCGGGGACCAACCGCCGAAACGCTGCTCGACGTACGGCCACACCGCCATCCAGGCAGGCACCCGGCGCGGGTCCTGGCCCAGGCTCCGCAGCGGATGGGCCGCCAGCAGCCGCAGCCGCGGGTCGTGGAGCCCTCGGCGCAGCCGCCGGTCCACGGTGTCCCGGCTCGCGAGGCGTGCGGCCACAGCCCGCGGGCCCGACGCCGGGTCCCAGGGCCGCTCGAAGTAGTCCCGGCGCATCAGCTCCCAGTCCGCGGCCAGCGAGTCGACGTGCGTGACCCACTGCCGGCCCAGGCCGCTGCCGAGGGCCTCGACGGCGTGGAGCTGTGCGGCCCGCGAGCCTGCGGGAAGACGCACCGAGGACCCGTCGGCGAACCGGTGCTCGCGGACCACCGGTACCGGGAGCAGCTCCAGCTCCCGCTCGAGGGGGCGCCCGGTCTTGCGGAACAGGTCGCGGACCACCGCGGGCAGGAGCAGGACCGAGGGCCCCTGCGGCCAGGTGAACCCGTCGGCGGCCACGGGCAGGAGCACGCCGCCGAGCGACCCGGACCGCTCGACCAGGGCGACCTCGTGGCCCAGCTTGGCGAGCCTGGCGGCTGCGGCCGTCCCACCCAGGCCACCGCCGACCACGACCACGCGTGCCACCGTTGCCCCGTCCCGGTCAGGCGGCGGGCTCGGCGGGGGACCGTCCCGTCCAGCGCCGCCAGCCTCGGCGGACCAGCCGCGCGAGCAGGTAGAGCGCGGTCAGCCCGAGCACCAGGAGCACCGCGGCGATCAGGGCCGCGGCGCGCGGGTGCTCCAGCGCGAACCAGACGACCGCCAGGACCGTGAGGTCCTCGGCCACGCTCGCGGTGACGTTGGTGACCGGCTCCGGGGAGGAGTTGATCGCCAGGCGGCTGCCGGCCTTCACCAGGTGGGACAGCAGTGCGGTTCCGCCTCCGACCACGCCGAGCACCGCCTGCTCCAGCGTCGTGGCGTCCCCGGCCAGCAGGACGCCGATCACCGCGCCGACGGTGGGTCGGATGACGGTCGAGACCGCGTCCCAGGTGGAGTCGACGTAGGGGATCTTGTCGGCGACGAACTCCATCGCGAACATGAAGCCGGCCGCGGCGAGCACCGGCCAGGTGCCGAGCACGTCGGGGATGTCGGACACGCGCCCCACCCGGTCGGCGACGCCCAGGACCAGCACCACCAGGTAGGCGTTGACGCCGCTCGCCCAGCCGTTGGAGAAGACCAGGGCCAGGGACTCCATCAGGCGACCTCGATCTCGACCGCGCCGGTCAGGACGACCAGCTCGTCGAAGGAGGTCGAGAACACCGCGGCCGGGTGTCCGGCGGCGGCCCACACCTCGTCGTACCGCCGCAGCCACGAGTCGATGTAGGTCGGCACGGGTGCAGGGTGGCCGACCGGCGACACGCCGCCGATGACCTGTCCGGTGTGGCTCCGCACGAACTCGGGGGAGGCCCGGCGCAGCGAGGTGACACCGAGGGCGGCCGCGGCCACCCTCGTATCGACCCGGTGGTCGCCGGAGGTGAGGATCAGCACCGGCGACCCGTCGCCGTCGAAGAGCAGGCTGTTGGCGATCGCCCCCACCTCGCAGCCCAGAGCCTCGGCGGCCAGTGCCGCGGTGTGCACCGAGTCTGGCAGGATCACGATCTCGCCGGACCCACCCCGTAGGGTGTGTTCGGCGCGGAACCGGCTGATCGCCGGGTGCTCGGAGGTCATGGCGAGACCCTAGCCAGGACCCCGGTCCGGTGGCGCACAGGACGGACGGGTGAAGCAGGTATGGAGCGGGAAATGCCCGGGTCGCTCACGGCCACCATCTGGCTGGTGCGGGCCGTCGTGGCGTGGAGCGGGTTGGTCGCCCTGCTCACCTACGTGTTCCGTGACGACCTGGTGCTGACCTGGGCCGAGGGGAACAAGGCGGCCCAGGCGATCCTCGACGAGGGCGGCCTGGACGCGCTGCGGGAGAGCTCGATCAACATCCCGAACTTCGTTCCGCTGGCGCTGGTGCTGTTCGTCGTGTACGCCGGCCTGATCGGAGTCCTGGTGGTCTTCGTCCGGGCCGGGCACGGCTGGGCGCGGATCGCGCTGACCGCGACGGTGCTCTTCGTCGTCTTCGCGACCGGCGTGGGCATGGCCCGTGCCATCCCGCCGCTCTTCGTGGGGCTCACGGTGGTCGCCCTCGGACTGAACGCCGCGATCCTGGTGTGTCTGTGGCACCGGGACACCAGTGCGTACCTCCGCGCGGACTGAGCGGTGGGGACGTGAGCGTCGCCGTGGTCGCTGGGCCGCAGTGGTCGGGACGGGCGCCCACTTCGCCGGCTCCCTGAACCTGCGGCCGGGGGTTGACGAACCGCCGGGGGAGGGGTGTAGCGTAGTCGTGTTCGAACATGTGTTCGATCACTCCGGCGGGGGCGACCTCGACCCCCGTACCCGCCGGAGGCGCCCGGTGGCGGCGCAGGAGGGGGTGCAGGGGTCGGGAGGCCAGGGGT
>NZ_DAOMFK010000059.1:0-15377 GCF_035429765.1 Nocardioides sp.
CGGGGTGCGCGGGCGCGGGGGGGGTCGGCGCGGGGTTCTCGGGGGGGGGGGGGCCCCCCCGCCGGCGGGGGAGCCGGGCCGGCGGCGTCGGCGTGCCCGGCCGGGGCCGAGCAGGGTGCGTGCGAGCAGCACGCCCAGGGCGACCGCGACCAGCCCGACGACGAGGGTCCCGACCAGGTAGCCGAGCGCGGCGCCGGGCCGGCCCTCGGCGAGCAGCGTGCGGGTGTCGAGCATGTACGTCGAGAAGGTGGTGAACCCGCCCAGCACCCCGACGCCCCAGAACGGCCGCAGGTAGCGGTGCGGGGGCCAGACCTCCAGCACCATCACCATCAGCGCCCCGAGCAGGAAGGCCCCCGAGACGTTCTCGAGCCAGGTGGCCCAGGGCAGCTCGCCCGGCGCGTGCGGGACCGCCTCCCCGAGGGCCCAGCGGGCGAGGCTCCCCAGCGCACCCCCGGCGGCCACGACCAGCAGGATGTCCCCACGCTCACGCAGCACGGCAGATGCTCCCGTCGGTCCCGGTCGGCGGCCGCGGTCGGCGTGGACCGACCAGCGCCCGCACCACTCTACGGGTTCACCCGATCCGGGCGGCGACATCCACCGGGTGGTCCCCCGACAATGTCGGCCATGGCTCACGCGTCGACCCGCCTGCCCGTGCTCCAGGGGATCCTGCCGCTGGCGAGGTCGCGCCTCCCGATGGACGTGGCCGCGGGCATCACCCTCGCGGCACTCGGCATCCCGGAGGTGATGGGCTACACCTCGATCGCCGGGATGCCGGTGATCACCGGGCTGTACACGATCCTGATCCCGATCGCCGTGTTCGCCCTGCTCGGCTCCTCCCGGCACCTGGTCGTCGGCGCCGACTCGGCGACAGCCGCCATCATGGCGGCCGGGCTGGCCGGCATGGCGGCCACGGCGTCCTCGGAGTACGTCGCGCTGGCGGGCATGCTGGCCATAGCGACGGGCGGGCTGCTGGTCCTGGCCCGGCTGCTCCGGCTGGGCTTCATCGCAAACTTCCTCTCCCGCAGCGTGCTGGTGGGCTTCCTCACCGGGGTCGGGATCCAGGTCGCGATGGGGCAGGTGGGCGACATGCTCGGTGTCCCCGCCCAGTCCGGGGGGACGATCGAGAAGCTCGTGGCGACCCTGGGCGACCTCGGCCAGGGCAACGGCCCCACGGTGCTGGTCTCGGCCGCGGTGATCGCGGTCATCCTCGGCTCCAAGGCGATCTCTCCCCGGATCCCGGGGGCGTTGATCGCGGTGGTCGGCGCGATCGTCGTCAGCTGGCAGCAGGACCTGGCGGCCCAGGGGGTGGCCACGCTCGGACCGGTGCCCAGCGGGCTGCCGCAGCTCGCGGTCCCCAGCGTGACGTGGTCGCAGTTCACCGCCCTGCTCGGCACCGCGGGCGCGATCTTCATCGTCGTGCTCGCCCAGAGCGCCGCGACGTCGCGGGCGTACGCCGCGAAGTACGAGGAACCCTTCGACGAGAACGTCGACCTGGTCGGCCTGGGTGTCGCGAACGCGACCGCCGGCCTGTCGGGAGCGTTCGTGGTCAACGGCAGCCCGACCAAGACCCAGATGGTCGACGGCGCCGGCGGGCGGTCGCAGGTGGCGAGCCTCACCACCGCGGTGATCGTGCTGGTGGTGCTGCTGTTCCTGACCAAGCCGCTGCAGTACATGCCGACCGCGGTGCTCGCGTCGGTGGTGTTCCTGATCGGGATCGAGCTGGTCGACCTCGTGGGGCTCCGCGGGATCCTGCGGATGCGTCCCGACGAGTTCGTGATCGCCGTGCTGACCGGACTGCTGGTCGTGGTGGTCGGCGTCGAGCAGGCCATCCTGGTGGCCGTGATCGTCTCGGTGATCGACCACCTGCGGCGCAGCTACGCACCCCGGGACTCCGTCCTGGTGGAGGGGCGCGGCGGGCACTACCGGTCCCGACCGGTCGCGGATGCCGGACAGCTGGTGCCGGGGGTGGTGGTGTACCGCTTCGGGTCGGGGCTGTACTACGCGAACGCCACGCGGTTCCAGGAAGAGGTGCTGGGGCTGGTCGACGGGGCCGACCCGCAGTCCCCGGTGCGCTGCGTGGTCCTGAGCGCCTCGGCGATCGTCGACGTCGACTACACCGGCGGGCTCACCCTGCGTCAGGTGGCCAGCGAGCTGCACGACCGGGGGGTGCGGCTGGTGCTGGCCGACCTCGCCGACGGGGTGCGTCCCGAGCTCGACCGGTTCGGCGTCACCGACCAGGTCGGCGCGGACGCCTACACCGAGTCCGTGGGCGAGGCGGTCGAGAGGTTCCGGAGCACGCAGCCCGGCGGGTGACGCGGCCCCGGTGCCGCTGGCGCCTCCCGGTAGTCTCCGAAGTCCCGGCCCGGACGACGCGGAGAAGGCGATGGCGACACGCACGGACATCTCGACCCCGGTAGCACTCACCCGACTGCTGGACGCGCTCCCGGTCACCCCCTCCTCCACGACGTCGCGGGTGGTGGTCGACAACCCGGCAGTACGCGTCGTGGCCTTCTCCTTCGACGCCGGGGAGCTGCTGACCGAGCACTCCTCCCCGCGGGCCGTGGTCGTCCACCTCCTCGACGGCGCCCTGCGCTTCACGGTCTCCGGTGAGGAGCACGCCATGGTCCCGGGCGACGTGATCTACCTGCCGCCCGGGGCACACCACTCGCTGGTGGCCGACGCGCCCAGCCGGCTGAGCCTGGTGATGGTCGACCTGGACGCCACCGCTGCCGCCGGCGGATGAGCGCCGCCCTGGCTCCGCGAAACCCGCGGTGGTCCGTGGCGCTGCCCCTGCTGGCGCTGGTGGTACTCGCCGCGTGCTGGGGCCGCTCGCTCGGGACGGGCCTGGTCGTGCTGGTCTCGGTCGTCCTGGTCGCCGGTGTGATCACCGCGGTGCACCACGCGGAGATCGTGGCGCACCGGGTCGGTGAGCCGTTCGGGACGTTGATCCTTGCGGTGGCGGTGACGGTCATCGAGGTCGCCCTGATCGTGACGCTGATGGTCTCCGGCGGGGACAAGTCGGCGAGCCTGGCCCGGGACACCGTCTTCGCAGCGGTGATGATCACCACCAACGGGATCATCGGCCTCAGTCTGCTCGCGGGGACGCTGCGGCACCGCGTCCAGGAGTTCCGCTCGGAGGGGACCCTCGGAGCGCTGTCGGTGCTGGCGTCGATGGTGACGCTCAGCCTGGTGCTGCCGACGTTCACCTCGTCGTCCTCC
Organism: Nocardioides sp.; assembly: GCF_035429765.1. Lineage (GTDB taxonomy): Bacteria > Actinomycetota > Actinomycetes > Propionibacteriales > Nocardioidaceae > Nocardioides. The sequence continues at coordinate 3,220 of NZ_DAOMFK010000059.1, forward strand.
GGCCCCACCTTCACCGGCCCTCAGCTGGCATTCGCCGGCGTCGCCTCCCTCACCCTGTACGGCGTGTTCGTCTTCGTGCAGACCGTCCGGCACCGGGAGTACTTCCTGCCCCAGGGTGAGGTCCTGCCCGACGAGCCCGCCGCGCCGCCGACCGCGCGAACCACCTGGACCAGCCTGGGGCTGCTGCTCGTCTGCCTCGTCGCCGTCGTCGGGCTGGCGAAGTCGGTGTCCCAGAACATCGAGGAGGGCGTCCGCTGGCTGGGCGCGCCCACCTCGTCGGTCGGAGTGGTGATCGCCCTGATCGTGCTCGCACCCGAGACCCTCGCCGCGGTGCGGGCGGCACGCGCCGACCGCATCCAGACCAGCCTCAACCTCGCGCTGGGCTCGGCCCTGGCCAGCATCGGGCTGACCGTGCCGGTCATCTCGGTGGCCTCCATCTGGCTCTCCGGTCCGCTCGTCCTGGGCCTGGACAGCCTGGAGATGGTGCTGCTGGCGCTCACCCTCATCAACTGCACGCTGACCCTGACCACCCGGCGGGCGACGGTCCTGCAGGGCGCGGTTCACCTCAGCGTGTTCGCCGGGTTCCTGTTCCTGGCCGTCTCCCCCTGACGCCCATCCGGCCCGGTGAGGCCCGCGGGACGGTGGAGTCACGTAGCATCGGCCCGTGGACGAGCCGATCCGGGTGGCCCTCGCCCTGGGAGGCGGAGGAGCGCGCGGCTACGCGCACATCGGGGTGATCCAGGTCCTGCAGGAGCAGGGCTACGAGATCGTCGGCATCTCCGGCTGCTCCATGGGCGCGCTGATCGGCGGCCTGCACGCGGCCGGTCAGCTGCCGGCGTACACCGACTGGGTCAGCGCGCTCACCCAGCGCGACGTGCTGCGCCTGCTCGACCCGTCCCTCAAGGCCCGGGGCGCGATCCGGGGCGACAAGGTCATGGCGCGGGTGCGTGACCTGCTCGACGGGCGCCGGATCGAGGACCTCGACGTCCCGTTCACCGCCGTGGCGACCGACCTGTTCAACCGCAAGGAGGTGTGGTTCCAGCAGGGCCCGGTGGATGCCGCCATCCGCGCCTCGATCGCGCTGCCGAGCTTCATCCCCCCGGTCATGCTCAACGGCCGGCTGCTGGCCGACGGGGGGTTGATGAACCCCATCCCGATCACCCCGCTGGCGGCCCTGCACGCCGACGCCACCATCGCAGTCTTCCTCGCCGGTGAGCCGGAGGACCACCTGGGCAAGGCGCCGGTCCGGGAGTCCGCAGAGCCGCGGCCGGTCGACGAGTGGCGGGAGCGGTTCCGGCGGAGTGCGGCCCGGGTGCTGGACCGGGAGACCACTCGCCGCCTCGCGGCCAGGTTCGGCTCCGGGCGCGGCAGCGAGGGCCTCGGCACGGTCGACCTGCCCCTCGCCGACGTGAGCGAGGCCGCGTTCGGGGAGCTGCCGCGCGACCTGGGCTTCTTCGACGTCCTGGAGCTCTCGCTGGACGTGCTGCAGAGCGTGGTCAACCGGTACCGCCTCGCCGGCTACCCGCCGGACGTGCTGGTCACCGTGCCGAAGAACGCCTGCCGCACCCTGGACTTCCACCGCGGCGCCGAGATGATCGAGCTCGGCCGCACCCTGACCGAGCAGGCCCTGGCGGGAGCGAGTCTCTCCCGCACCGAGTAGGCCGGCCACGGCTGCCCCTTGCCCGGGGCTCGCCGACATGCTTTCCTGGATCTCGGCCGACCTCTCGGCCACAGGTGAACCCGCTACAGGCCCGGTGACCGGTGGCTCGCGTTGCGCACCCGACCCCCTCACCGGGCCTGTATCCACCTCACGGCAGGTCGAACGCGTCGAGGTCGAGGGCGGCCGACGCCCCCAGTCCGTGGGCCGTGCCGTCGAAGTACACCGACCACGTCGTGCCGCGGACCACGACCACGTCCTCGTCCTGGACCGCGCCCAGCCCCGGCACCGACGTCGTCGCGGCGCTGAACGACAGGTAGAGACTCGTCGGGTCCGCCACGACCAGACCGTCGAGGTTCGCGGCCCCCGGAAGACCTGCTCGGGTCGCGTTCCACACCCGGGCGAACGAGGTGCCGTCCCAGCTGTAGACGTCCGCGTCGTCGGCCCGGCCGCCCACCCCGGGTGGGTTGACGGCGCCCAGGGTGGAGAAGTAGAGCGTCGAGCCACGCACGCTGATCGCGTCCAGGTCCGCCCCGGCGGCGGTCAGCCCGTGACTGGTGCCGTCGAAGACCACCGACCACGTCCCGGCCGCGTCGTAGAGGACGTCCTCGTCCTGCACCTTCCCCAGACCCGGGACCCGGGTGTCGTCGGCGAAGGAGACGAGGAAGTGCGTGTCGTCGACCCGGTCGAGTCCGTCCACGTTGGCGCCGGCCGGCAGGCCGGCGAGGGTGGCGTCGAACACCCGTGCGTACGCCGTCCCGGACCATCCGTAGAGGTCCGCGTCGTCGGCGGTGCCGGCCACCCCGGGCGGGTTCGTGCTGCCCAGCGTCGAGAAGACCAGTGCGTCGACGGGCGCCGGTGGCGGGGTGATCGTGAGGGCGACCGGTGCCGCGTGGGAGAGGGTCCCGCTGGTCGCCGTGACGGTCAGCGGGTAGCTGCCGGGCACGGCGTCGGCGCGCGTGGACACCGTCACCGTGGCGGTTCCCGCACCCCCCGGCACCACTGCCGGGAACACCGCCGCGTCCCCCTCGTGCGCCGGCAGGCCGGCGACCGAGAGGGCCACGTCCCCGGTGAACCCGTTGCTCGGGGTCACCGAGACCGCGAGCGCGACGTTCTGCCCGGCCTCCACCGAGGCCGACGTCGGTGCGACCTCGAGCGAGAAGTCCGGCACGGGTGGCGGCGGCAGGGCGGCGTACGCCGCCGCGGCGTCCGCGAGACCGTGGCCGTAGCCGTCGTCCGGACCGGCCGGACCGAGGTCGCGCGCGGTGGAGAGCAGCAGGTCCTGGAGCTGGTCGGGAGGAAGGCCGGGCTGCGCCGCACGGAGCAGCGCGACCACCCCGGCCGCGTGCGGGGCGGCCATCGAGGTGCCGCTCAGGTACTGGAACAGGCCCCACCGGTCGGTGGTGAGGATGTCGACGCCCGGCGCTACCACGTCGGGGAACGCCCGGGTGCGGCCGCCGCAGCCGCTGGGACCGCGGCCGCTGGTCGAGACCAGGGTCGACGTGGCGTCCACGGCGCCGACCGAGACGGCCTCGGGGTAGTTGGCGGGGCTGACGCTGCTCCCGGCGGACGGGCCGAAGTTGCCGGCGGGGAAGACGCTGAGGATCCCGGCCGCCCGGAGCGCCTGCACGTCGGGCTGGAAGGTGAGGTCGCAGCCGGGGGCGGCGCCGATGGACCAGGAGGCGTTGACCACGTCCGGTGCGTCGTCGGTCGCCGGAGAGCCGTCCGGGTCGAGCAGCCACTGGAAGGCGGCGTGGACCCCGCTGATCGTGGAGGCTCCGGCGTCGTCGAAGACCCGGGCGGCGATCCAGGTCGCGCCGGGTGCGGTCCCCAGGGTGGTGCCGCTGGAGTCGCCGCCGACCATCACCCCGACGGTGCCGGTGCCGTGGCCGGTCAGGTCGGTGGGCACGCTCGGGTGCTGCCCGTAGGGGTCGAACCAGCTGTTGGTGCCGCCCCGCCAGCGGCCGGCGAGGTCGTCATGGGTGGCGTCGACTCCGCTGTCCAGGCTGGCCACGACAGCGCCGGCGCCGAGCTGGCCCAGGTCCCAGACCGTGGGCGCGCCGATGGCCAGCTGGTTGGGGCCGGCCGGTGCGACCGCCGGGGTCAGCACGATCCGGTCGGGCGTGACCGAGGCGACGTCGGGGCGCGCGGCGATCCGGCGGACCACGCGCGGGGCGGCGGTGACCGCGATGCTGTCGGAGATCCACAGCGACCGGAACGACTGCACCCGGCCGCCGGCGCGCCACTGCCGCAGCCGGGCCACCAGGGGGGCCTGGTGGGTGCGCGCGTCCGTGCGCAGCTCGCGGACCACCCGTCGGGGCGCCGACGCGGCCCGTCCCGGTCGGGCGAGTCCCGGAGCACGGTGGGTCGGGTGTGCCGTGGGGGTGAGGTCCGCCATCGTCACCACCACAGACATCATCGGGGGCCCGGGGCGCGGGACGCGTGGGGAGGCCGGGACGCTCGCGCCGGTGGCCGGCGCCCCCAGGACGAGGAGGGCGACGGCCGTGGTGGCCGCGACCCCCCTGTGTGCGTGCCTCATGGTGAACCCCCTCCCACTGGCTCGAGCACCCGCTCGGGCGTCGGTGCCTCCGCGGCACCTCGGCGCGGGCGCCGGAGCAGGACGACGGCCAGGCCGGCCAGCAGCAGGCCGGCCAGGAGTGTGGTGACGGCGCGCAGCGGCGTCCACTCCGCCGTCGGGTGCGCGGAGACCGTCCACCGCGTCACCGAGACCGAGTCGGGGCGGCCCTGGCGGTGCAGCCGCACTGTGGCCGTCCAGGACCCCGCCGCCAGGGCGCGGGTCGTGGTCTCGTACCGGCCCTCCTCGACAGCCGGGAGCGCGGTGTCGAACGTCGCGCCGGGTCCGGCCAGCGTGACGTCGACGCTCTGGACCGGGGCCGGGTCGGGCAGGACGGTGGAGCGCGCCTTGAGCACCAGCAGCGTGCCGGCGCGTCCCTCCGGAACGGTCTCGAAGGTGAGGAAGAGGCCGTCGACGTTGACCGCGTGCGGGGTCGTGGGCCTGGTGGCCTGCGCGACGTCCCTCGCGGTCGGCACCGACGTGAGTACGCCGGCAGCCAGGACCGCGGCGACCAGGACCAGTGCCTCGGCGAGGACCGTGCGGGCGAAGATGCGACGCGGCTCCGCCGTGAGCGTGCGGCCCCGGAGAGGCCGGGACCGCAGGCGCCGGAACAGGGGTGAGTCGACCAGCAGCGTGTTCACCGCGGCCAGCGCCAGGGCGGCGACCACCAGCGCCACCTTGGCCGCCACGGTCGCGCCGTACACCGTGGTGTCCACGGCGGAGAGACCTGGGAGGTGTCGACCGGTCTGGTACAGCCCCGTCGCCACCAGCACCACGGCCGCGACGGCGGCGAGCGGGCTGAAGGCCCACCAGGCCGCCTGCCACGGCAGCCCTGCGCCCCCCGTCCGTCGACCGGCACGCAGGGTCGCGAGGAGCAGCACCAGCCCCCCTACCCAGACCCCGGCCGCGAGCACGTGCCCCGTCGCCATCAGCACGGCCGTGAGCGACCCGCTGGCCAGCGAGGCCGGGTGGCCGCCGAGGGACTGCAGGAGGGTCGCGGCGACGAGCCCCAGACCGGCGACGACCGTGAGTGTGTGGTCGGTCCCGTCATCGACCGGGCGCCCCTCCGCACGTCCCGGGCGGGCATCGAGGTACCCGCGCAGCAGCGCCAGGACCGCGACCAGGAGGGCGCCCTCGCGGAGCAGCCAGAGGCGTCCCCAGGGCGTCTCCGTGAGAGTCAGCCAGCCCTGGCCGAGCCAGTCGCCGATCGGGGCGCCACCCCACGGGGTGCGCAGGAAGGGCGTGACCAGACCGGTGTAGAGACATCCCGCGGCGGCGAGCAGCCCGAGCGCACCCACCCGGCGACGTACCCCGGCCCCGGACGGCCCCAGGCAGCCGAGGGCGCCGGCCAGTGCGAGCGCGCCCACCGCGACTAGCAGGCCGGCGAGGTCCAGCCACCTCAGGGCGAGGGCCTGCCCCGACGGCAGCCCGGTGCCCTGGGCGGTCACCGCGTCCGGGCGGAGACCGGCCCCGAACACCAGTGTCCCCGTCGAGGGGTGGCCGTCCTCCAGGGAGACGGTGTGCCAGTCCAGGACGTAGGTGTCCCTCGCCAGCGGCGGGGTCGTGAGCCGGACCACCCGGGGGTCGGGGAACGCCACCTCGGCGTCGACCTCGACGCCGTCGGCGAGCCGGAGCCGGAAGCTGCTGGCGGGCGCGCTGACGGGCTCGCCGAACCACAAGGTGAGCTCGGTGCGACCGACCGGCACCATCCCGCCGGCCGGCGGGTCGGACCGGTCCAGCTCGCTGTGCGCAGCGGCTGGTGTCAGCGGCGCCAGCGCCACCAGGACGGCGGCGGCGAGCGCCACCACGAGTCGCCGGCCTCCGTGCCCCCACGACACGGGTCAGCCCTCGGCGGTGAGGTGCTCGATGCGGGCGGCCCCGATCACCAGAGTGACCGGGGTGCCCGGATGCAGCGCGTTGTGGGCGTTGGCCATCAGGAAGAAGTACGTGCCGCCCAGTCTCAGGTCGCCGCCGTGCCGGTGCGGCGGGGCGGCCATCACCAGCGTGGCGCCGCTGTCCTCGGCCACCAGGGTGGGGGCCAGCGCAGGGTCGTGCAGGAGCCGGCTGGCCTTGTCCGGGTCCACCACCTGGTAGCGCAGCTCCACCAGCCCCCCGGCCGCGGTGACGGCGATGAGGTTCACGTCGATCCCGTAGCGGGCCGCGAGGCCGTCGGCGCTGACCAGGGCGGTCCCGTCCCGCACGTCGACCGGGCGGTGGGTCCACCAGGTCTGCGCCCCCCAGCCCAGGGCGAGCACCACGACCAGGACGAGAAGCGTGACCCGGTGCCGCTTCTGGACCTGGGTGGGGGGGCCGTCCAGTGGCGGCGCCGGGTCACGCAGCTGGGTGGTCATCACGCCTTCTCTCAGGGCAGGTCGAACGCGTCGACGTCCAGGTTCGCGGTGGTCAGGCCGTGGCCGGTGCCGTTGAAGTACACCGCCCAGGTGGTGCCGCCGCGGTGGACGACGTCCTCGTCCTGGACGTTGCCCAGCCCAGGCACGGCGGTGGTGTCCGGCTCGAAGGACAGGTACTGGTGGGTGGCGTCCTGCCAGACCAGCCCGTCGACGTTCGTGGCCGCCGGGAGCCCGATGGCCGTGGCGTCGACCACCCGGCTGAAGGCGGTCCCGTTCCACAGGTAGACGTCGCTGTTGTCGGCCGCGCCGGTCACCCCTGGCGGGTTGGTGTTGCCCACCGTGGAGAAGTAGAGGTCACCGCCCACCACGCTGAGGGCGTCGAGGTCCTGGTTGTTCGCGGTCAGGCCTCGGGCCGTCCCGTCGAACCACACCGACCAGGTCCCTGCGTTGTTGTAGACGACGTCCTCGTCCTGCACGGTCCCGATCCCGGGCACGACCACGTTGCCGTCGAAGGAGAGGTAGAAGTGGGTGTTGTCGACCCGGTCGTAGCCGTCCACGTTCGCGCCGTTCGGCAGCCCCGCGGCGCTCGCGTCGAAGACCCTGGCGTGGGCGGCTCCGTTCCAGCCGTAGATGTCGGCGTCGTCCGCGGTCCCACCCGCACCCGGTGGGGTGCTGTTGCCGCGGGTGGAGTAGAACACCGGACCGGTCACGGTGAGCGCGACGTTGGTGGCCGTGCTCCAGTTGCCCGCCTGGTCGCGGACCCGCACCCGCAGCGTGTAGCTGCCTTCGCTCAGGTTGCTCACGTCCAGAGACCCGGTGAGCGCGTAGGGTCCGCTGCCCGAGCTGGACACCCCGGAGACCGCGGTCCCGTTGCCGGCGCCCGGGTCGGTGCCCACGAACCACTCGGCGGCCACCGGCCCGGTCCAGGCGTCGGTGACGGTGGCGGACAGGGTGAGGGTCGCGGCGCCCTGGGTGGGGCTCGGCGACACCGTGACCGCGCTCAGCGTGGGAGCGGTCTTGTCCACCAGCAGGGTCGCGGTGGCGCTCGCACCCCAGTTGCCCGCCTCGTCCTTGGCGTGGACGTACAGGGTGTGCGGCCCGTTGGCGAGCGCCCGGACGGTGGCCAGCGGGATGTCGGTGTACCCACCCTCGGAGGCGTCGTTGAACAGGCCGTCGCTGGCGATCAGCGGCACCCCGGTGCCGTTGCCGCCCACGGTGTCGATGAACAGCTCGGCCTTGGTGATCGTGCTGTTCACCGACCCGGACACCGGGTCGGTCATGGTGGGAACGGAGACCCTGACGGCCGCGATGGTGGAGTTGAACGGGATCGTGCCGTTGTTCGGCGTCGGCTCGACCAGGGCGCCGGACGTGTCCGGCCCGGTGGTGTCGACGACCAGGTTGGCGGTGATCGCCGCGCCCCAGTTGCCCTGGGCGTCCTGGGCGTGGATCCAGATGACGTGCGACCCCTCGGCGAGCGCCGCCACGGTCCCCGCGGGGATCGTCGCGTCGAGGCTCGCGATCGGGGCGCTCTGGTTGACAACCATCGTGGTCCCGCTCCCGTCGGGCCCCTGGGTGTCGATGAAGAGCTCGGCGGCCTGGATGGCCGAGTTGCCCGAGGCGGAGTCGTCGCCCGTCGCGGAGACCGCGACCGCCCCGGAGCCGTTGGTCACCCGCGGGGTGAGCACCGGAGCGAGGGTCGAGGGCCCGCCGGAGTCTGCGCCGGTGACCAGGACCGAGCTGAAGGTTCCCCAGGTGCCCCCGCTGTCGCGTCCGCGCACGTAGAGCACGTGCTGGCCGGAGCCGAGGGACACCGGCGCGGTGACGTCCTCGGTGGCGGTGTCGAAGGCGCCGTCGGCAGCCGCCATCGACCCGGCGGGCGTGGTCAGGTCGTCCACGTAGTACTCGGCCTCGGCGACCGTGCCGCCCCCGCGCTGGGAGTCGTCCACGGTCGCGGTGAGGTCGGTGCCGTTGTAGGCGACCGCGCCGGCCACCGGCCCCGCGGTGTCGTTCGCGGCGGGACCGGATCCGGCGACGGGGATCTCGGTGACCATGCCCCCCAGTCCACCGGTGTTGCTGTTGTGCAGCAGCCCACTCGCGTCGTAGACGACCAGGCTCCGGTCGGTCTCCGCCTGGTCCGGGGCGACCACGATCGCGTCGGCGGTCTGGCCCGGGCCGATGGTCTCGGCGGTGTAGTGGCGGGCCTGGTCGAGAGGGCTGCCGTCGAGGGCGACGACGGTCTGACCCGCGCCGAGCACGCCCATGGAGTGGTACTGCACGCCCGCGTTCACGTAGCGCAGCAGGACCCGCTGGCCGCCGGTCGCGGCGATGGCGGTGGTGTCGGGGTAGGCCTTGCCGTTGACCAGCGTGTACTGCGGGTTGAACTTGCGCAGGTCGAAGGAGGCCTTGGCGGCGTTGAGCGCCGGGTCGATCTCGCTCAGCACGAGCACCGCGTCGGTGTCGTACGCCGTGCCGGCGGCGTCGTAGGCCTGGCCGGCCGCGGCCGGGTGGACCACGAGCGCGCCGTGCAGGCCCATCGCGGTCTGGTACTGCGTGTTCGGCGCCAGGCCCGCCTCGTAGAGGTAGGTGCCTGCGTGGCTGGCGGTGAAGCTGTATGTCTTCGTCCCGCCCGCCGCGACGCCGGTGAGGTCCGGCTGGAGCGGCTGGCCCTGGAAGACCAGGGCGGTCGTCACGGCCAGCTCGTTGTGCAGCGTCACCTCGACGGTGTCGCCCTCGTCAGCCTCGAGGACGGGCCCGCCGGGTGCGTTCACGGTGCCGCCACTGGCGGTCGCGTAGCCCAGCACGTCGACGGTCTGGCCGCCGGGGAGCGTGGTCGAGCCTGCGACGGCGTACAGGTCGACCGACACGGTCGCCGCCGAGGCGGGGGCGGTCGGGAGGAGCACCGTGCCCAGGAGCGCGAGCCCGGTGGCGGTCAGTGCGGCGGTCGCCCGCCGGAGGGTCAGCCCATGCGTCATCGTCGTCCCGCCTCTCTCATCCGCAGTTGTTGGGTTGCGGCGGATCGATCCGCATATAGGTGATCGGGCCGGTCATGGTCGCCCCCCAGGAGGTGATCTGGAACAGGGCGTGGTTGTGGGAGATGATGTAGAACTCACCGCACTGGTTCAGCGTGGCCGTCCCGGTGGGGAGCGTCTCCTTCGAGCCCAGGTACGGACTGCCGCTGTAGAACGTGCCGATCACGGAGTTCGCGAGACTGGGCACCGTCACCGGCACCGGGTTGCTCGGGCTGTAGTGCTCCGCGTCGTACCACTTGAACAGCACGTCCCACGTCTGGCCGGGACCGATGTTGATGTCGAACTTCTCGAACGACAGGTCCTCTCCCCCTGTGCCCTCGAGCGGGCGGCCGTCGCGGCCGATGACCAGGCCGTTGTTGCCGTGCGGGTGGAACGGGTAGTCCTCGGTGCCCACGTTGAGGTAGCGCGCCAGCCCCGGGTAGGGATGGGTGCTCTGGTTGTACTCGTAGACCTGCGCCAGGGCGCCGTAGGGCTGGGTCGGGAGCCAGGAGGCGCCGTTGTCGGCGATGCTGTCGGGGAACCCCCGGCCGTTGATGAGCCAGTAGCGCGGGTGGTAGCTGTTGATGTTGAACGCCCTGCCCTGCTCGACCCGCTGGTGCTGGTAGGGGTCGATCTCGGACAGCAGCACCATGAACTCCTCGGAGGGGGTGAACCGGCTGTCCGCGCGGTTGTAGGCGTGGTCCGCGCCTGCCGCGGGACGCACGATCAGCGCCCCGAACAGGCCCATCCGGACCTGCTTCTCGGGGTTGGTGCCGGACTCGTAGAGGAAGGTGCCCGGGTGGTCGGCGACGAAGCTGTAGGTGACGCTGCCTCCGGCCGCGGGGGCGGAGGTGGTCAGTGAGGTGATCCGGCCCTGATTGTTGTGCTCCGGGGCCGCCGGGATGCCGTCGGCCTGTACGCCGGTCTGGCCCGGGAAGGCGATCGAGGCGGCCTCGGGCAGGGTGTTGTGCAGGATCACGGTGACCGTGTCGCCCTCGTCCACGCACAGGACCGGTCCGGGGTGCTGGAAGTCGTCAAAGCCGTTGGAGTAGCCCCACATGAAGGCGGTGTTGCCGTCGGGGAGGCTGATGTAGCCGGTCTTGGTCGTCAGGTTGAACACCGGGTGCTGGGCGACGCCGCCCGTGCCCTGGGTGCACACGATGCCCACCCGCGGGGGTGGGTCCGCCTTGGCGGGCGCGGTCTGGGAGGTCACCGCCGAGGCGAGGGCCAGCAGCAGGGCCAGGGCCAGGAGCAGCAGTCGCCGGGTGGCCGGCAGCGCGATCACGGTGCTGCGCGAGCGGTTCATCGTCAGACCCCCCAGTGGTTCGGGTACTGCTGGGCGCCCACCGTGCCGGCCGGGAACACGCGGATCTCGGTCGCCGCACCGCCGAACCCGCCGGTGGCCAGGTTGTTGGAGCGCTGGTAGGCCCGGTTGTAGAGCAGGTAGGTGTCGGGCCCGGACCCGCCGGAGTGCGGGGGCGCCTCGAAGACGACGTCGAAGCTCTCCCCCGGCCCGATGTTCAGGGTCTCGGTCTCGTAGGAGGTGTCGGTGCCGTCGCGCCCGCGCATGGGGGTCGCGTCCCGGCCGTGGACCCGCATCCGGATCCCGGCGAGGGTCATCGCCGCCTCCCGGAAGCCCAGGTTGGCGAAGCGGAGCGCCACCTTCTCCCCTGCGTTGCAGCGCACCAGCGACGAGTGCGGCTGGTACTTGAGCTCGGGACGGCCCGCCGGCGCGATGAGGTCGCCGCTCGGGTCCCGCACCGGGTTGAAGGGGTCGATGGACCCGTTGGGGGCCAGCGTGTCCGGGTACACCCGCCCGTTGAGCAGGCTGAAGTCGGCCCGGTAGTCGCTCCACTCCGGCAGCTGGATGTGGGCGTCGGCCCAGTGCGACTCCGCCCACACCTCGGAGAGGAACATCGCGAACTCCCGGTCGAACCCGGTCGCGGCGTCGTTGTAGAGGTACTTGTCGCCCAGCAGTGGCCGGACGAAGACCAGGCCGGTCATGCCCATGTGCACGTGCTCCACGTCCTCGACGTGGCAGTGGTACATGTAGGTCCCGGGGTCGCGGGGGCGGTAGACGTAGGTGAAGTTGCGACCGCTGGGCACCGAGACCGACCCGGTGGGCTCACCGTCGAAGAACGGGATCACGTTGCGGAACCCATGCCAGTGCAGGGTGTGCGCGTCGAACAGGTCGGGCCGCAGGGCGAGGCCGAGGTTGGTCAGCTGGACCCGGAAGTCGACGGGGTGGTCCGGGTCGTACTGCCGCACCCAGAACAGGGGCGCGGAGTGCTGGGCCTTGTTCTTCTGGTCCAGCTTCTGGGCGTCGGTGAGCCCGGTGACGTTGCGGAACCCGAAGATGTACGTCGTGAACGGGGGCGGCGCGAGGGTGTCGGGGTGGAACGGCGGGATGGCCGGGGACGGAGGCAGGTAGATCCACCCGTCGGTGCCGCCCAGGTAGAGGTCGGGTGGCGGGTCGACGGCGGCGGTGGCCTCCGGCTGGAGGACCTTCCCGGCCCAGGCGAAGCCGCCGACGGCGGCCGCGCCGCCGGCCAGCCGGAGCAGGTTCC
>NZ_DAOMFK010000060.1:0-15282 GCF_035429765.1 Nocardioides sp.
TGGCCGGCCGGGAGGAGCGACCGCCACGGGCCCGGCCCTCGGCCTGCAGCCGGCGCAGCGCCTGCAGCCCGCGGGCCGGCTCGTCGGCGGAGAGGTCGAGGCCGGTGGGGCGCTGCCGCCCGAGGCCGATGAGCATCCGGCGGGACAGCGCGGGGCCGGTCCCGGGTCCGCTCACGGCCATGCGGTAGGCCGGCCCGCTGCGTCGCAGGCTGGACGCCCGGGGGCTCGGTGGGACCAGCGTGATCCCGTCCAGGACCCGGCTCCAGCCGGCCACCTGCTCGCGCACCTCGCCAGGGCACACCTCGCACGCCACCACCTCCAGCGCGGCCAGCCCGCTCGCGAGCAGCTGGGCGGGCAGCACCAGCTCCTCCGCGGTCAGGCACCCGGTGACCTGGACGGCGACGGCGTCAGGGGCGACCCGCGGCGTCCTGGCGTGGCCGCAGATGAGGACGCCGACCCTCGGGGCGGGGCGCTGGGTGGCCAGCCACTGGAGCAGGGGCAGCGTGCGATCGCCCACCGCGGCTCACATCCCGACCCTGACCATGGCCTCGTAGTGCAGCATCCGGCCCAGCAGCTCGGCCACGAGGGCCAGCACCAGGCACACCAGCACGAGGGTGACCAGCGTCCGCGACCTCGTCAGTGACATCGACAACGCCATCCGGTACACGAAGAAGCCCAGCAGGACCGCGGTGCTCGCGGTCAGGACCAACCGGGTCCAGAACGCCGCGCCCGAGAAGACGGCCGCGGAGGCCTGCGCCGCGGCGTCGCCCTGGCCCAGGTTGACCAGGTAGAGCGGGTACACGGCCAGGATCGCCAGGCAGGTGATGGTCCCGACGACCGCGACGCCCTTGAGGATGCCCGCGGTCAGCTGCCACTCCTCCTCACTGGTCGGCGCGTTGATCTCGTGCACGCGGGTCCGCACCTGGAGCGCCAGACCACCACGGGATGCGGTCGGGTCCGGGTCGGCCGGCCCCGGCGCGGCGGCCGTGGCGCGGGTACGCACCAGGGTGGTCACCATCAGTGCGGCGCCGACGGCGAGGGCGCCGAGGAGCACGGTGGTCGCGAAGAACTGGAACGGCACCACCCAGCTGTGCCAGGCGGGCACGGTCACCAGCGAGTAGTAGACCATCGACTGCGCCCACACCAGGCCGAGGCCGAGCAGCGCGGCGGCCCCGGCTATCACCTGGTGCAGCGAGTGGGAACCCTTCTTGAACCACTCGAGGAAGGCGTAGAGGAAGCCGACGGCGGCGAACAGGACACCCATCCAGATCTCCCGAGACAGCCACGAGGAGTCCCCGTGGCGGATCACGTTGAGCATGTTGGTGGGGTCGTTCATGTGCAGCATCGACACGGCGAGCCCGACCACCAGGGTCGGCCCGATGGCGTAGAGCGCCGGGTCGACCAGCCGGTCGCGGGTCTCCTGGTCGTGGCGCCGCCGGGTCAGCAGCTCGATCACGCCCAGGGCCAGGAACGTTCCGACCGACATCTGCGTGAGGACCGTGAAGATCACCATCGGGAGCTCGTGCGTGTTCATCAGATCTCCCCGGGGTTCGCGATGTGGCCCGTGGCGTGGTCCCACTGCTGCGCGTCACGGTGCGGGACGACCACCAGGTGGGGCTTGGTGATCGAGGGATCGGGCAGCGGCGCGATGCCGTCCTCGTCGCCGTACTCCTCCCGGAGATCCTCGATCGGCCCCCACGAGAGCGCCCGGGACGGGCACGCGGCGACGCAGGCCGGCTGGAGGCCCTCGGAGCGGTAGTCGAGGCAGAGGTCGCACTTGGTCATGTGCCCGGTGTCGGCGTTGAACTGAGGGGCGCCGTAGGGACAGGCCCACTCGCAGTAGCGGCACCCGACGCACTTGTCGTCGTCCACGTAGACGGTGCCGTCGTCCCGCTTGGTCATCGCGGTGGTCGGGCAGACCTTCACGCAGATCGGGTCCTCGCAGTGGTTGCACGCAACAGACACGTAGTAGGTGAAGATGTTCGGCGTGACCGTGGCGCCGGTGCGGCTCCACGATCCCCCCGAGTACTCCGCGACCCGACGCCACATCACCCCGAGCGGAAGGTCGTGCTTGTCGATGCAGGCGACCTGACAGGCCTTGCAGCCGGTGCACAGGGCCTGGTCGAAGACGAAGCCGTAGTCGGCATCGGACTCGGTGAGGTCGGTGGTCATGATCCGTGCCCCCTCTCAGGCCTTCACGACATCGGCGGTCGTGGTGTGGACGGCGTTGCCCTTGGCCAGGGCCGAGGGGTGCAGCGAGGTCAGCGAGTTGACGCTGCCGGCCGTGTCGACGGGTCTGTCGCGGTTGGCGCCGTCCGGGGGCGACACGTCGGTGGTCGGGTCGAACCAGGCGCCCTGCGGGATGGACACCACCCCGGGCATGATCCGCTCGGTCACCCGGGCCTCGAGCCGCACGGTCCCCCGATCGTTGTAGACGAAGACCTGGTCGCCGTTCTCGATCCCCCGCTCGCCGGCGTCCACGGTGTTGATCCAGGCCGTCTGGTGGTGCGCCTCCTTGAGCCAGTCCACGTTCCCGTAGGTCGAGTGGGTGCGGCCCTTGAAGTGGTGGCCGATCACCTGGAACGGGTGGGTCGCGGACTCGCGCGCCTCGAGCGGGCCCTCCCAGGTCTCGACGTACTCGGGCAGCGGCACCAGCACGTCGCCGGGCAGCTCCGGCCGGAACACGCCGAACTGCCACTTCTGCGCCATGGCCGCCAGCCGGTCGGAGTAGATCTCGATCTTCCCCGACGGGGTGGCCAGCGGGTTGGCAGTCGGGTCGGCGCGGAACTCTGCGAGCGGCACGACGGGGCCGAGATCGGTGCGGTAGATCCCCCTCTGCTTCCAGTCGTCGTACGTCGGCAGCCTGGGGTCGGCCTTGCGGGTCTCCTCGATCGAGGCGCGCAGCCAGTCCTCGCGGCTCCTTCCCTCCGTGAAGGCCTGCTCGGTGCCCAGCCGCTTGCTGAGGTCGACGCAGATGTCGTAGACGGGCCGGCACTCGTACAACGGCTCGATCGCCCGGGTGGAGACGATCCCGTACGCCATCGGGCCGGCGTTCTCGCCGGGGTGGATGTCGTCCTCCTCGGCCGCGGAGGTGCCGGGCAGCACGTAGTCGGCGTACCGGGCCGAGACCGTGTACTGGATGTCGCAGACGACGATCAGCTCGCACTTCGACTCGTCCTGCAGGATGTCGATCGACCCGTTGTTGTCCCCGGTCTGGTTCACCACGGAGTTGCCGGCGTACTGCCACACCATCTTCACGGGCACCTCGAGCCTGGTGTTGGTCGGCCTGCCCTTCCCGTCGACCGGGACCTTGTTGGCGCGGACCCCCGGGGCGACCTTCTCGCACACGCCCGCGTTGAAGGTGTCCATCTCGGGACCGTGGTCGATGGCGTCGAGCCAGGAGAACACCGAGATGATCTTGTTCGACGGGTTCGGGACGCCGGTGTTGAACGGTGACGCGAACGGGAGGTACTGCGCGGACTCGCGGGCCCCGGTGCCGCCGCCGGGCAGCCCGACGTTTCCGGTCACGCAGGCCAGCAGGAAGATCGCGCGCGCGGAGTTCTCGCCGTTGGCGTGCCGCTGCGGCCCCCATCCCTGCGAGATGGCACAAGGCTTGGCGCCCGCGACGTCCCGAGCCAGCTGGGCGATCCGCTGAGCGGGAACACCGGTGACGTCAGCGGCCCACTCCGGCGTCTTCTCCACGCCGTCGGGTCCCAGCCCGAGGACGTAGCTGCGGTAGGAGGAGTTCCTCGGCGCACCCTCGGGCAGGGTGTCCTCGTCGAAGCCGACGCAGTAGGTGTCCAGGAACCTCTGGTCGTGCAGGTTCTCCGCCAGCATCACGTGGATCATCCCGGCGACCAGGGCCGCGTCGGTGCCCGGGCGGATCGGGACCCAGTCGTCGCCGAGCACAGCAGCAGTCTCGGAGTAGCGCGGGTCGACCACGATCGTCCTGACGCCGTGCTGCCGCTTGGCCTGCTGCGAGACGAAGGTCTGCCCGCCGCCGGACATCCGGGTCTCGAGCGGGTTGTTGCCGAACATCACCTGGAGCTGGGAGTTCTGCACGTCGTCGAGGGAGTTGCTGTCCACCCAGCCGCCGTAGAAGTACGGGTAGGCCTGGGTGATCTCGGTCGTCGAGTAGTCCGAGTAGTGGTCGAGGTAGCCGCCCCAGGTGTTGAGCAGCCGGGCGAACGGGGTCTGGTCAGGGGGCCAGGACCGGGCCATGGTCGCGCCGAGGGTGCCGGTCCCGTAGTTGATGTAGAAGGCCTCGTTGCCGAACCTGGACTTGATGTCGGTCATCTTCTCGGCGATCTCGTCCAGCGCCTGGTCCCACGAGATGGTCTCCCACTGCTCCTCGCCGCGCTTGGTGCCCGCCTTGCGCTTCATGGGCTTCTTGAGCCGGTCGGGGTTGTAGACCCGGTGCCGGATCGACCGGCCGCGCACACAGGCGCGTACCTGCTGGCTCCCGATCTCGTCGCTGCCCGTGTCGTCGGGCAGCACCCGCACGATCGTTCCGTCCTGGACCTCCAGCCGGAGCGGGCAGCGCGAGCCGCAGTTGACCGTGCAGGCGGACCACACGTACTGCGTGCCTCCCACGCCGCCGGACTCGGCCATCGACGCCAGACCGAGGTCGGTGGCCGTCGCGACCAACGCGGTGGACCCACCGACCGCCGCGGACCACTTCAGGAACGTCCTCCGGGTGGTGGCCGTGGCACGCACGGCCTCGTCCGGGACGGGGGGCTGAGACAGGTGGGCGGGCATCGAACGCCTCCTCGGAGACCAGGTGTGCCGAAGAACATAATCGACACCTGTCAATCATAGGGTTAGTGTGTCGGTAGGGGGTGGGGCTGTGGCGGAACGCACAAAGCTGGACGACCCGCGATACCAGCGGGTACGCCGGAGCCTGGTGGCGGCGATCCTGCAGCTGGCCGGGTCGCGGCCGGCCGAGAGCATCTCGGTCTCGGAGCTGGCCGGCGCCGCGGGGGTGTCCCGCGCGGCCTTCTACGGGCACGCCGTGTCGCCGGCCGCCCTGCTCGCCGACACGTTGGTGGCCGAGCTCCGACCGGGGCTGGACCTGCTCGCCGAGGAGATGTCGCACCCCGGCGTCGACTACGTGGTGGTGTGGCGTCGGGTCTACCGGGTGCTGCTCGACCACGTGGCCCGGCACCGGGCGGTGTACGAGGTCATCACCGCACGCGAGTCCGCGGTGTCCGCCGCGCTCACCAGGTACTTCGAAGATGCGGCGCGCGCCTACGTCCTGGACGTCGTCGCCCGGCTCCAGGGCCCCCCGGTGAGCGACCTGTGGCTGGCGATGGCGACCAGCCAGCAGGCGCACAACATGCTGGCGGTGATCCGGTCGTGGATCGTCACCGGTCTCGTGGATCCCCCCGAGGCGGTCATCGACACCTACCTCACGCTTGCGCCGCCGTGGCAGCTGGCCAGGGCGGAGGACGACGGGACGATCTCACTCCACGGGGCACGGTCCCCGCGCCGGGGCCACCGTTCAGGCAGGTAGACCGAACCCGGTCCGACAGGAGTCCAGAGTGGCCCGGGAGAGCAGCATCAGCCCGGTCATGAACTCGGTGCGGGCGGCCTCGGCGGCGGCCGCGAGCATCTCCGGCGCCCAGGTCAGCAGGTGGTCCCGGACGAAGTCGCGGGCCGCGTCGAGGGCCGCCCGCGCGGTGCCCTCCTCGCCCTGGTCGGCGGCGCCGACTGCGCGCAGCAGCGCCTGGGAGACGAAGTCGAACTCCAGGCCGAGGTGGTCGTCGGGCTCCCGGTTCAGGTGCGGGCTCTCGAGCCCGAGCCCCAGGTAGGCCGAGCGGACCCGAAGGGTCGCCACGTCGAAGACCAGTCCGTCGTCGCCACGATGGACCGACTCGTAGGGGGCCACGGCTGCGGCCGCCGAGACGCCGTACAGCCGGTCGTGGTCCAGCCGGATCAGCTCCGCGTCCTCGCCGAGCTGCCACGAACGCTGCCAGTGGGTCAGCCCGGTCTCGGCCTCGAGCGTCCCGCGCAGCGGCCACTGCGGCAACAGGTCGTGCAGCGCCGCGAGGACCTCCTGATCGGGCGGCTCCCGGTGGAGCCGCCCCAGGGTGCCGAACGCTGCGGCGTGCGACTCCCAGAGCTCGGCGTCGATCACCGGCTCAGCGTACGACGGGACATCCGGCACAATCGACCGCGAGGAGGTGCGTCGATGCGCTGGCTGTCCTGCTGCGAGGAGTCGCTGCCCGCCGAGCCGGACTGGCTCTCGGCGCGGGAGGCGGCCTACCTGGAGACGATCCGCTTCACCAAGCGACGCACCGAGTTCCTGCTCCGGCGGCACACCGGCAAGCGGGCCGTGGCCGCCGCGCTGGGCTGGCCGGAGACCGGTCTGGCCCGGATCGAGATCCTGAACCGGCTCACCGGCGCGCCCTACGTCCAGGTGGACGGCGAGCGGGCGGCGCTGGACATCTCGCTCACCGACCGGGCCGGCTGGGCGGTGGCGCTGGTGGGCAGCGAGGGCAGCATGGCGGCCGGGACGCTCGGGGTCGACCTGGAGATCGCCGAGCCGCGCTCGGACGGCTTCGTCAGCGACTTCCTCACCCCGCGCGAGCAGGAGTACGTCGCGGCGCAGGGCGACCGCGACGCGCGCGACGCCGCGGCCAACCTGGTCTGGTCGGCGAAGGAGGCGGCGCTGAAGGTGCTGCGGGTGGGGCTGCGGGTGGACACCCGGACGGTCGAGGTTGAGGCCGACCACGACGCCGACGCCGAGGGCTGGCGGCGGCTGGTGGTGCGGCACGTCGAGGGTCAGGAGTTCCCCGGCTGGTGGCGCCGGGACGCGGACTTCGTGCTGACCATCGCCGGGCTGGACCCGGCACCGCCGCCGGCGCGGCTGCCCGGCGGCGACGACCTGGCCGTGGCGACCCCGCTGCACAGCTGGGTCACGAACCCTCTGGTGGGTCCTTGAGGAGCGAGCGGGCCATCCCCCGCTCCAGGGCGTCCACGACGTAGGGCCGCAGCTGCGCGGCCGGGATGATCCGGTCCACCGAGCCGACCCGCATCGCCCGCTCGATGGTGTGGATCGAGTCGAACTCGTCGGCCACCTCGCCCAGCTTCTCCGAGCGCACCTGGGCCGCCACCTCGGTGGCCTGGAGCCGGAGAGCCGTGGCTTCACGCCC
Source organism: Nocardioides sp. (assembly GCF_035429765.1). GTDB lineage: Bacteria > Actinomycetota > Actinomycetes > Propionibacteriales > Nocardioidaceae > Nocardioides. Next base: position 7,155 of record NZ_DAOMFK010000060.1, read on the forward strand.
GGTCGCCGCGGCGGCGGCCTCACGGGCGGCGACCACGCGCGGGTCGTTCTCCGTGCGCCGCTTGGTCTCGCGCGCGAACACGGTCGCCGCGGCCGGAGCACCACCGATCACCGAGGCGAACGACCCCTCGACCGCGGCGATCTCCATCGAGTCGGTGAGCGCCTTGGAGAACACCACGAACGCCCCACCGTGGTAGCGCGACACCACGACGAACACGATCGGGCCGTCGAAGTTGGTCACCGCGCGGCCGATCTCCGCGCCGTACTCCAGCTGCCAGTTGCGCATCGACTCGGGGGACCCGTCGAAGCCGGACAGGTTGGCCAGCACGACCAGCGGTCGGTTGCCGCTGCAGGCGTTGATCGCTCGGGCGGTCTTGCGCGAGGACTGCGGGAAGAGCGTCCCCGAGGTCCAGGCGGGAGGCCCGAAGGACGGGACGAAGCCCTTGCGCGGCACGGTCCTGGACTCCAGGCCCAGCAGGCAGACCGGAATGCCGCCGATGGTGGCGTCCCACACGATCGAGGTGTCGCTGTCGACCCACTGCCGCCACCGCTCCAGGGGGGCGCAGTCGTTGTCCGCGACCGCCCGCATCACCGACCGCATGTCGAAAGGCTGCTTGCGGTCGGGGTTGGTGCTCGCCCCGAACACGTCGCCGACGGTGGTGAACGTCGACCCGGGCACCGGGTCGTGCGGGGCGCTGCGCACGTCGCGGTCGACCGGGTCCCGGGTGGGGCGGCGGCGCGGGAACCGTTCGCCGGGCACGACGTAGGTGTAGTCGTAGTGCTGCAGCAGCAGGGCGCACGCGTCGGCGAAGCTGGGCGCCCAGTACTGCCCCTGCCCGTTGGGTCCCATCACCCGGTCGTAGCCGCCGATCCCGAAGTTGTCGTCGGCCGAGACCGCCCCGGAGAAGTCCAGCGCCTGCTTGCCGGTGAGCACCATCGCGCTGGCGGGGGTCATCACCAGGATGCCCTTGGTGTGCATCAGCATGGTGGCCTCGGCGTTCCAGTACGGCTGGCCGCCCACGTTGATCCCGGTCACCACGATGTTGATCTCGCCGCCGGCCTGGGTGAACTCGATCAGCCGGCGCAGGGTGAGCGCGATCCAGTCCATGTTCTCGGTGCCGGAGTCCATCGCGATCAGGGCGCCGGAGGAGACGGCGTACCACTCCACCGGGAGCCGGTGCTCGAGGGCGTAGGTGAGCGCGGCGTTGATCCGTCGGCACTCCGGCTCGGCGAGGTTGCCCAGGCCCTGGGTCGGGTCCGAGAGCAGCGCCACCCGGGTGACGCCTTCGGGGACCACCGAGGTGCGGTTGGTGATCAGCCCGACGACGAGGTGGGCGCTGTTCTGCCCCGGCTCCCGGCGCACCTCGACCAGGGTCTCCCCGTCCGCGTCGAGGTCGAGCTCGGTGAACGAGCCCGGCGGGAACTCCGACGGCTCGCCGCGCGCGGGGGTGAGCATCCGGACGATCTCGTACGGGTAGGGCACCCCGAACCGCTCGGAGGTGAGCACCTTCTGGGCGTACGCCGTCAGCGGGCGGACCGGGTGGGGACCCGGGTCGCCGAGACGGATGCTCAGGAGTCCCTTGCCGATCCCGTCGAGGTACAGCACCTTGTCCTGCAGCTCGGGTCGCCCGCTGGCGTCGGTACCGGCGATGTTCACGTGCAGCACCAGCTTCTCCAGGCCGGCGCCACGCGCCAGGCTCTCGTAGGACATCGCCAGGTCGTGCCAGTGCTCGGGCGGAACGTCCCAGGTGGGCCGCACCGAAAGCACCAGCCGGTTGGCGGTGGGTCGCTCGCGCACCGGGAAGCGGGCCAGCGCGGCGCGCATGGCCGCCAGCGCCTCCAGCCCGATCCGGCCCAGCCGGGGGTAGCTGGTCACCCCGGTCTCCTCGTGGTGGACCGGCACCAGGTCGCGGACCTCGGCCAGCGCGAAGAGCCGGTGGTCGCGCGGGTTCTCCTTGGCCACCCCGTGGAACAGGTAGACGTCCTCGGGCGAGGCCAGCCGCTCCAGGGTGAAGTTCGACAGCCGCCACAGGTCCAGGCGCTTGCCCAGCATCGGGTGCAGGTTGCGGTAGAGCACGTCCTCGGTGAAGTCGCCGGCCTCGTCCTGCCGGTAGGTGAGGTGCTGGGTGCGGTCCCGCTCGGGCCGGTCGTCCACGAGGCTGGTGACGGTGAGGTCGAGACGGCGCAGCCGGCGCCCGAAGTCGGCGCGGGTCAGCAGGTCACGGACCCGGTCCCCCATCTCGGTGATCGGCGGGCAGGAGCCCTCGCACCAGGTCACCAGGTCGACGATCGGCTCCCGCTGCGGGTCCACGACGGCGAGGTGCTCGGCGACCGCGGCGGCCACCGTCGGCAGGTCCGGCAGCGGGGCGTAGCCGACGACCAGGTGGACCGCGCGGCCCTCGTGCTCGTAGTTGGCGAAGACCAGGGGGACGCCCCGGTGGGTGGCGTGGTCCAGACCGTGCAGCTCCCGGATCCGGTAGAAGCGCCGGGCGTAGACCTCCAGCAGGGCGTAGCGGTACCCGTCGAGGGTGCTCTCCGTGGTGGCGGCGGGGGCCTCCCGCCAGGCGCCCAGCAGCAGCCCGCGCAGCGGCTGGGGGCACCAGACCAGCCGGTCCATCCGGTCGGCCCGGTCGGAGCGGTGCGGGTCGGCGGCGAGCGCGGTGACGTGCTCGTCCATCTCGCGGGTGACCTCGGTGGTCACCGCGTTGAGGACGGGCTCGTCGAAGCAGTGGAAGAGGACGTCGCGGGCCAGGTCGGCCACCACCTGCTGGCGGCCCTCGGCCGCGGCGGCCAGCCGCTCCAGCCGCTGCCGGGTCTCCCGGTCGGCGACTGCGGCGAGCTGGGCGACGTGCGCGAGCCGGCGCTGCAGGATCACCAGGACGTACGGCACGGCCTCGGGCACCCGCGAGAACGAGCGGAACATCCACAGCATCGCCTGCTCGAGCGCGTCGCTTCGCTCCAGCGAGGTCACGCCGTAGCGCCGCAGCGCCTGCTCCAGGCGGGCCCGGTACCGCTCGGGCAGCCCCGCCCGGTCGGCGTCGAGCCACTGCAGGAACGACAGGAAGTACTCCTGGGTGTTCTGCATGGTCTCGGTGAGCGCGTACCCGGGGTCGGTCTCGGTGCGCGGGCGGTACAACGACCCGATCTCGGTGCAGAGGTCGAGGAACCCGTCCTCCAGGGCCAGCAGCTCGGGGTCGTCGGCGGGGTACTGGTCGCTCAGCGCCATCTGGGACTGGACCAGGGCCCGGGTCTCGGCAGGATCCTGGTCGTAGCCGAGGAGGTAGTGCCTGGCCTGGGCGAACACCTCCGTCAGCCCGGCCCGCGCGGTGGAGGGCGACTCTTCGGCCAGGGCCGACAGGTCCACGACGGGCCCGTGCGCCCCGGTCGGTCGCGCGCCCGTCCCGGGCTCGGTCAGGTGCAGCAGGGGTACGCCGCGCTCCACCTGCGCGTTGGCCACCACGTCGACCGACAGCACCGTCCCGGAGAAGGGCGCCGTCACGGTGGAGACCATCTTCATCGACTCCAGGACGGCCACGGGCGCGCCCTCGGCGACCCGGTCGCCCGGCTCGACCAGCACCGTCGAGACGAGTGCCGGCCACGGAGCCCGGACCGGGGCCCCGTCGACCCGGGTGACCACGTGGGCGACCCCGTCGACCTCGAGCCGGAAGGCCGCGTCCTGGGCGGTCGCCACCACGCGGTGCTTGCGCCCGGCGCAGACCAGCCTCCGCTCGAAGTCGCCCAGGCGCTCCACGGTCAGGTCGACGACGGCACCGTCACGGACGCGGTAGCTGTGCGGGCCGGTGCGGTCGACCCGCAGCCGGTGGCCGGTCCCGCCGTACTCGAGATGGACCCGGGCACCCACGGCCTCGGGGTTCTCCGGGCGGCCGCGACGGGCGCTGGCGAGGAACGCCGCCTGCACCTGCGCCAGGTCGGCCTCGTAGGCCTCGACGGCCGCCGCCAGCAGGGCCACGGGGTCCGGGTCAGGAGCGAGGTCTCCGGCGGCGTCCAGCCCGGCGTACCAGCCCCGCCCGACCGGGCCGTCCTCGAGCTCGGGCCTGTCCAGCAGGGCGAGAAGCGCGGCCCGGTTGCTCATCCCCGAGGCCAGCACGACCGTGGTGCGCTCGACGGCGCGCCGCAGCCGCCGGAAGGCCTCCGTGCGGTGCCGGCCCCAGGCGCTCATCGTGCCCAGCACCGGATCCACTCCGCCGTCGACCACGTCGCCCTCCCGCAGGCTCGCGTCGACGCGCACGCCGGTGCCGACCGGCAGGCTGAGCATCCGCACCGCACCCGAGGAGGGGGCGTGCCCGCGCTCCGGGTCATGGGCGAGCAGACGGACCTCCACCGCCCACCCGTCCGCACGGGGGGGCTCGGGGTCGAGCCGACCGCCCAGGGCGATGCGCAGCCGCAGCCCGACGAAGCTGGCCCCGGTCGACTCCTCGGTGAGGGCGTGCTCCGGACGGGCCAGCGTGTCGACCGACTCCAGCCACCACCGCTCACCGTCCCGGCTCACCAGGAACCGGACGACGGCGGCGCCGGCGTAGCCCACCGCGGCGGTGAGCGAGGAGGCGACCTTGCTCAGCACCTTCTCGGTGTCGCCCGACAGGAAGGGGACCGGCGACTCGGCCAGCATCAGCTGGCCCCGCGGGCACACCACCGTGGTCTCCCGCAGGCCGAGCGACCAGGTGGTGCCCGCCCCGTCGGTGAGGACGTCGGCCTCCACCATGCGGAGCTCAGCCGTGTCCACGCCCTCCGGGACCACCTCGGCGCCGGCCTCGCGGCCCACCGCGGCCAGCGCGGCCGGGTCGTGCAGCCGGGCCAGGGTGACGCTGTCGGGGCCGACGACGGCGAGTCCGGCGGCCTCGCAGGCCGCCACGACGTCCAGCTGGGACTGGTCACCCCAGGCCCCCGGCCACACCATGTCGATGCCGGCGGCGCGCAGACGGTCGGCGAGGTCGGCAGGGTCGGAGATCTGCACGGCCAGGGTCTCGTCCGCCTCACGGGCGTACCACGGCTGGCTGTCACCGGTGTGCACCAGGACCGTCGTCACGGTGGTCGGTGTCCAGCGGCGCTGGTTGCCGACGGCCGCGAGGACCCGGACGGCGGGCTCGCCGGTCTCGAGGACCGCGAGCCTGGTGGTGCCGGTCATCGCACGGGTCCCGTCATGGCGTTCCTCCTCCGGGTCAGTCCGCGAACGTCGCGCGCAGGGCGCCGGCCACGTCCTCGGGGATCGGCATCGGCACCGGCACGGTGCGGTAGCCGTCCGCCCGGACCACCACCCGGCCGTCGTCGTCCACGACCAGGCAGTCGAAACCGCCGTGCTCGCCGGGACGGGTCACCGCGACCAGCGGTCCCTCCGGCACGGCCGTCGGCACGGACACACGGTCGAGCGCCATCGGCAGGGCGAGCTGACCGTCGCGCCCTGCCTCCCACAGCCCCGCGGCCTGGAAGCACAGCTCGACCAGGCGCGGTGCCGTGGCGAGCGGGGCGTCCGGCGGCTCACGGTCAGCCGGGAGCGGGTCGGTGAGCCGGGCCGCACAGCCGTCGCCCGAGCGCCAGGCCGAGTCCACCACCTGGTAGGCCGGTCCGTGGAAGTAGAACGAGTACACCTGCTCGGGGGCGAGGGTCTCGCCCTGCGGCATGGTGGCCACCTCGACCTGCTCCGGCTCTGGAGTGCTGGCCGAGAGCCGCACCCGCCCGGTGAAGTGCACCTGGCGCAGCGGAGCCTCGCGGCCGGGCACCGTCCGCTCGGCGCTGAGCACGCACCGGGCCACCAGGTCCCCCGAGCCGTCAGGGAGCGTCACCGCGGTGACCCGCAGGGTCCTCGGCTCGTCGCGGTAGAACTTCACCGGTGTGGCGAAGGAGACCTGCTCGACCGAGGTCGCGGTGAAGCCCGGTGGGCACAGGACCGTCGCGGCCTCGACGAAGGCCTCCATCCCCATCACCCCCGGCAGCACCGCGGTGCCGTCGATGCGGTGGTGGTCGAGGAACGGCTGCCGGGTCGGGTCCAGCACGGCCTCGAGGACCACACCGTCGTGGGTGCTGAGCCGGACCGAGCCCGCCATCGGCCCGCTGCCGCCGGTGGCGTGCGGAGCCAACCCGCCGCCCGGGGCCGGCTCCGCCGCCATCAGGCCGAGCTCGCCGGCGACGATGACCTCCCCGGAGTAGCCGCTGCTCGCGAGCTCGCGCCGGATCCAGGCGACTCCCGCTTCGGGTGGCAGCATCTGGACCCCGGCCATCTCCATGATCTTCGGGATCGACCCGCGGGTGGCCATGCCGATGCCGCCCCAGGCCGTCCAGTCGAGCGCCAGTGCCCGCGTGTCCGGGCGGGTACGCCGCAGCGAGGACATCGTCTTGCACAACAGGTCGTTGGCGGCGGAGTAGTCGGTCTGGCCGTTGTTGCCGAACCGGCCGGCGACCGAGCTGAACACCACGACGGCCCCGACCTCGCGCTCGCGCAGGGCGCGCCACACGTTGAACCAGCCGTCCGCCTTCACTCCGAGCACGAGGTCGAACTCTCCGGGCTCCTTGTCGGGGAGGTTCCGGCTGATCTCGAGCCCGGCGGCGTGCAGCAGCACGTCGACCCGGTCACCGACCTCGGCCAGGGCCTGCGCCACCGCGTCGGGGTCCCTCAGGTCGACGCAGTGGTAGTGCGCCGTACCGCCCGCGGCGTGCACGGCGTCGATGGCCGCCTGGGCGGCGGCCAGCCGCTCGATCCGGGCCAGCTCGTGCTCGATGGCCACCGGCGTCGGGCGCTCACCACGGTCCTTGAGCCGTGCGGCGAGCGCGGCCTTCAGACCGTCCCGGTCCGCGGCGAAGGCGGCCAGGTCGGGGTCGCCGGGGTCCGGCTCCGGGGTCAGGTCGAGCAGGTGGAACGTCCCGCCGCTGGCCAGCGCGAGGTCGGCGGTGATCGCCGAGACGATGCTGCCGGCCGCGCCCGTGACCACGGCGACCGTGCTGGCGTCCAGGGTCAGGCCGCCCGAGCCGGCCGGGTCGCCGTCCTCACCCAGGGGTGGGAACGGCTCCTCGACGAAGGCCACGCCGAAGCGCAGGCCCTGGGCGCGGCCGATCTCGACGCACCCGGGGTCGCGCAGGGTCTCCTCGACCAGTGCCTCCGCCACCGCGCCGGGACCGGCGTCGTCGGTGACGTCGACCGCCTTCACCAGGGCCTCGGGGCGCTCCTTGCGGTAGGACTTGGCGAACCCGGTGACCGCCCCGCCCAGCGGGGAGGTCGCGCCGCCCGCGTCGTACCCGTGGTAGCCGCCCAGCCTGGTGGCGGCGACCAGGAAGGCGTCGCTGTCCCAGAGCCGGCGCATCGTGGTGTAGAGGTTCTTCACCCGTCGCGCGAGGGCCGTCTGCCACTCCTCGAGGCTCTCCGGCTGGACGTCGTCGAGCGCGGGCAGCCAGTAGACGCCGTGCACCGGTCCCTCCGCGAGCCAGTCGTCCAGCCGCTGCGACAGGTCCTCCATCGTGACGTCGGGGGGCACGGAGAGCCCGGTGGCGCCCTGTTCGGCGAGCCTCTCGAGGAGCTCTGCTCCGGCGCCGCCCTCGTCCAGGGCGACCAGGACCCTGGCCCCCTGCAGGTCGATGCCGGTCTCGGCGCAGTCCGCCGCACCGGGCCGCAGCGAGGGAACCGGCAGGCGACGAGGCAGCGCGTCGATCGCCGCCAGATCGCCCCGGACGACCGCGGCGGGGACCGGGGCGGCGCCCGGGGCCGTCGTGGTCGTGACCGACTCCGCCGTGCCCTCCTGGGCACCGGTCCGCTCCCGCACCCACGCCACCACATGGTTCAACGTCGGGAAGTCCCGCAGCTGCAGGTTCTCATCCCGCTCCAGGTCGTACTCGGCCCGCACCGCCGCGAACACCTCGGCCTGCTTGACCGTGTCCACCCCCAGATCCGCCTCCAGATCCAGGTCCGGGTCCAACAGCTCCGCCGGGTACCCCGTCATCTCCGCGACCACCCGCGTCACCGTCACCAGCACCGGATCCACCGGCGGCGCGGCCGGCTCCACCGGAGCCGGCGCCGCGGGTGCCGCAGCCGGTGCGGCAGCAGCAGGAGCAGCCGCAGCCGGCGCCGGGGCACCGGTCCGCTCCCGCACCCACGCCACCACATGGTTCAACGTCGGGAAGTC
>NZ_DAOMFK010000061.1:0-9155 GCF_035429765.1 Nocardioides sp.
CCCGCCCCAGTCACGCACCCCACCCGGCGATTTCGCAACAGCCACCAGGTGACTGGGATCTTCCGCGCTCTGGTCAGGACCCGGGGTGGATCTTCACCTGGCCCTGGACCGGGCCGGTCCCGCTGTCGTAGACGGTCTGCCCGCCCGGGCCGCGCACGACGACGCGGAAGGTGTCGTTCTTCTTGCCTCCGTCGGTGGCCGTCACCTCGAACCGGTAGCCGGCCGCACCGTTGACCGTCGCGGTCCCGCCGACCCGAGCGGTGCCGCCGGCGAGGACCATCCAGTCCAGGGCGGTGCTCTCGAGGGCGAACGGCGCCTTGTTCAGCGAGAACCTGACGTAGCCCGTCGGCGTGGCGGCCCCGGGCTGGTAGTCCACGTCGAGCTCGAAGGCGCCCTTGCCGCCGCTCCCCGCCGGGATCCAGCCGCCTCCGGTGAGGAACCCGGCCGCGTCGTCGGTCAGGTCGAGCCCGACGACCACGGGGTCGTGGTCGGAGATGCGGAACTGGTCCGGGGCGTAGAGCGAGGCGACCAGCCCGGGCGTCTTGAAGTCGGTGTTGTAGTCCAGCACGCTCGGCTCGTCGGCGTTGACGTGCCACTCCGCTACGCCGGCCACCTGGGCCCCGATCGAGGCCGACCCCAGGGCGTGGTCGAGGTAGCCCCACTGCCCGTCGAAGGCGTAGGAGTACGCCGCCGCGCCGAGGCGGTCGGCGACCAGGTTGGTGTAGCCGGCGTCCTCGAGCACCCCGATCGGGTCCTCCTTGGCGTAGGAGTTGAGGTCGCCGAGGATCAGCCGGTCGGTGTCGCCGGTGCCGGTCGGGTCGGTCCCCAGCCAGTCAGCGAGCTCGGTGGCGGCGTTGACCCGGACCTGGTTGCAGCTCCCCTGCCCGTCGCCGGCGTCGGGGGTGTCGCAGGCGCTGCCCTTGCTCTTGAGGTGGTTGACCACGGCGGTGAACACGCCGCCCGAAGCGTTCTCCCGGAAGGCCTGGGCCAGCGCCGGCCGGTTGCGGTCGGCACTGTCCCCACCGGTGACGAACGAGGTCGAGTTCAGCACGGCGGTCCGGCCCACCGGCGTCACCGCGGCGGGCTGGTAGACGAGGCCGACCTTGATCGCGTCGTGCCCCAGTGCGTCCACCTGCTGGGTGGCGGCGTCGACGTCGAGGTAGGCCCACGTCCCCGCGCCCTGGGCGGCGTTGAGCCGGCCGACCAGGTCGGCCAGGGCGCTGTCCGCGGCGTACCCGTCGTTCTCGATCTCGACGACGCCGACGACCTCGGCGCCCATCGTGGTGATCGCGGCGACGGTCTTGGCCGCCTGGCGCTCGAACTCGACCTGGGTGTCCGCGCCGCGGCAGTCGGTCGGACCGCCGGAGACGCCGAGCCGGCAGTTGTCCACGGTGTCGGGCAGCCCGTCCCAGGTGTTGAAGTAGTTGAGCAGGTTCATCCCGGCCACCTGCATGCGTCCGCCCACCTCGGGGGCGCCCGAGGGTCGCGGGTTGGCGGCCTCGAAGGTGGCCGAGCCGCCCAGCGCGCCGACCGGGCGGAGCCGGAAGGCGTTGCCGCTCGCGGCGTTGCCCGCCCAGGTGTAGGTCATCACGCCGACGGCTCCGGTGAGGGTGTCGCCGCCGCGCAGCGTGTTGGCCGCCGACAGGGGTGCACCGCCGCGGCCGAACACGATCGGGTCGGGGTTCTGCCCCTGGGAGGCGTCGTCGACGATCAGCCGTCGCAGGTTGTTGGCCGCCTGGAGCGCCAGCGCCGCGGCCCCGGGCTCGACGACGTTGGTCGGCTGCTGCAGCCGGCCTCCGGAGGAGACGACGACCTGGCCGAACCGGCCGAGCTGGAAGTGCTCGGTGACGGTCATCGTCTGCGGCACCCGCACGAGCATGCCCTCGACCCGCTCGAGCGCGGTGGCACTCGCCACCGGGAAGCTCACGTCGGTCGGGGCCACCGTGGCGCCGGTCGCACAGATCGCGAGCGAGGTGGTGCTGGAGAGCTGGGTCTGGTCCTGGAACTCGCCCGGGGTCCCCACCACCCGGACCCGGTCACCCAGGCTCACGCTGTTGCTGTTGGCGTTGAACACGAAGATCGCGTCGGAGGTCGCCGGGTCGCCGTCACCGGCGGGGTCCTGCAGGTAGAAGCCGCGCAGGGCCGGGGACGGGCCCTCGTAGTCGCCGACCACTACCCCCTCGGTGGCCACGGGCTGGGTGATCGTGGCGGCGGACCCGCTGCCCTGGATGGACGGGATCGGCGCGAACTCGTCGCCGCAGACCGGCGAGGTCGGCAGCGGCGGAGGGGGTACGACGCCGCCTAGGTGGCTGCCTAGCCCGTCGAAGGTGTCCACGGCGTAGCCGTCCCACTCGCCGGCGGGGTCGAAGGCATTTGACCCGTCGGGGTCACCGGCAGTGACCGCCTCCTTGCGGCGCAGGGTGTTGTCCGCGGTCGAGGTCAGCCCGGTGCCCCACTCGGTGCCGGGGTCCACCCCGATCTGGCCGATCACGTCGATCGCGGTCGTCCCCTTGCGGAGCACCACCGCGTCGTCGCCGTTGAACCAGCCGGCGCCGTTGGTCTGGTCGGCGGTGGCCAGGATCGTCGCGGAGGCGGAGGCCTGGGCGAGCACGAAGACGTCACCGCTGGCGACGGTGCCGGTCAGGTTGATCGTCAGGCCGGCCGTGGCATTCCCGTTGAAGAACATCTGCACGTTGTAGCCGCCGGCGGCCAGGTCGACCGGACCAGCGGTCCCGTTGTAGATCTCGAGGGCCTTGTTGTTGCTGGACCCCTCGACGTACTCACTCACGAACAGCTCGGTGGGTGCCGCGCTGGCGCTGGTCGCACCACCGACCACCGGGACCAGGGCCGCGGCCAGGGCCGCGGCGGAGAGCGCGGCGAGCCGGCGGGTCGGACGCATGGGCACCATGAGGACCACCTCCGTCCCCAGCCCCGATGGCCAGGGTCTGTCCTGGCACCCTAGGGCCGAGCACCGACCCCTGGCGACCCCTGCGACTGGCCGATCTGTCGACGGCTCGGCCGCCAGGGGTCGGCTACTGGTGAGTACGTCGTGCCTGGCGCGTCGTACTCACCAGTAGCCGCACTCCCGGTCAGTCGGACGCCGTGCGGTGGGCCCGGACGACGACGTCGTGCATGGTCTCCTCCCCGCCGTGCCCGGCCCGGCGGGTCCGGGTCTCGGCGACGTCGACCTCCCACGCCCCCGGGCTCAGCGCCGACACCACCGACTCGGGCCCGAGGGCGGCCTCCTGGGGAGCGTGTGCCGCGGAGTGGGTGTCGGCCCGGTCGTGCCCGGCCAGGAACAGGGTGCCGCCGGGCGCGACGGCCTCCGCCAGCCGCGCCACGAAGTCGCCGAAGGGTACGGCGGGGTGGACGTACTGGCTGACCACCAGGTCGTAGCGCTGGGGAGGCTTCCACTCCGTCAGGTCGGCGACCAGCCACCGGATGCGGGCCGCGGCCGCGGGCGCCTGCGCGGCGGCGTACTCCTCCGCGCGGCGCAGCACGGTCGGTGAGACGTCGACCGCGGTGACCTGCCAGCCCTGCTCGGCGAGCCAGACGGCATCTGCTCCCGGGCCGCAGCCGGCGTCCAGCGCGGCGCCGACCGGCAGCCCGCCGACCTCGGCCACCAGGTGCGGGCTCGGCACGTGCCGCCCCGTGCCGTGCTCCTGGTAGTGCTGCTCCCACCACTGCGAGCCGAACGCCGCCGCACCCGCCTTGACCCCGCTGACGAGGACGGCGTGGCCCAGCACCTTCCCCAGGGTCAGCGGGAACGGCAGGTCGAGGACCTCGGAGAGCCGCCGGGCCGCGTGCACCTCGCCGCCGTGCTCGGCGACCGCCCGGAGGACGCCGGCTCGTCCGCCCGGGAACTCCGGGCCGTCGAAGAGGTCGAGGAAGGCGAACCTGCCGCCGGGCTCGAGCACGCGAAGCGCCTCGACCACGGTGTCGGTACGGTCCGCGGTGTCGCGGACCTCGTGGAAGGTCAGGCAGCTGACCACCCGCCGGAAGCGGGCCTCGGCGAAGGGGAGCCGGGACGCACTCCCCCGCACCAGCCGGAGACGCTGCACGCCCTCCAGCCGCGCGTTGCGCCGCGCCTGCTCGACGGAGTACTCCCAGCTCGGGCCCCAGGAGTCGAGGCCGACGTACTCCCCCGGCGCCGACCGTGCGGCCCGGATCAGCAGCTGCCCACTGCCGCACCCCACGTCGAGGAGTCGTCCCCCGCCGCCGACGGAGTCGACCACGAGCTGGTGGATCCGGCTCTGGTAGTCCCCTCCCCGGGGACCGAGGCGGTAGGACGTCCAGGTGATGACGACGGCGATGTAGAGGAACGGGATCGCGAGCAGGACGAGCGCCAGACCCGGGAGCCAGCGGAGCGCGACCACCAGGCTGAGGCCCAGGATCCCGCCGACCACGGCCCAGAACACCAGGATCCGGCGCGAGCGCACCCACGTCGGGTAGTCCGGACGGTCACCGCCAGGCCTCATCAGGTGTCGCTCCCCCGCACGCGCATCCGCCCATTGCAGCCTGGACTCCCGGGAACGGCAACTCCTTACACTCAGGCGGATGAGCAGGATCTTCACCACCAGCGTCGCCTCCGTGTACCCCCTCTACCTGGCGAAGGTGGAGCGGAAGGGCCGCACGCAGGCCGAGCTCGACGAGGTGATCCGGTGGCTGACCGGCTTCGACGAGGACGCGTTGAGGAGCCACCTGGACACGGGAACGACCTTCGAGGACTTCTTCGCAGCGGCGCGGCTCAACCCCAAGGCCTCGTCGATCACCGGCGTCGTGTGCGGGGTGCGCGTCGAGGACGTCGACGATCCGCTGATGCAGCAGATCCGCTACCTGGACAAGCTCGTCGACGAGCTCGCCAAGGGCAGACCGATGGACCGGGTCCTGCGGGCCTAGCGTCGGGTCGCTAGCCGGGGCGTGCCGAGTACGCCGCCCGGCCGGACACCGCGGGCGCCGGGTCGGCCTCGGCGCGCTGCCGGAGCCCGCGCAGCATCCCGGGGGCCATGACGTAGTCGGCCGGGAACGATCGTCGCGACGTAGAAGGCGGCGAACCACCACGGAGCCATCCGACCGCGCACTCGCAGGTGCGCCCGGGTGGACCCGTCGGGGGTCGGCGTCAGGCTGATGGTCCAGGTCCAGGTGATCCGGGCGCCGTACTTCTCCGCCCAGCCCGGAGGGATGTGGCTGGTCGAGCGCAGCACGAGCAGACGCGGGGGCTCGACCCGGCTGACGACGTACTCCGCGGTGCCCGGCGGACCGTCCGGGATGACGTCGCCCTCCTCGAGGTCACGCAGCAGCACCGGGTCCAGGCGGTCGAGGCTCGGCCAGTTGTCCGGGAAGAGCAGCCGGTCCACCCACCTCGGCGTGTACCAGCCAGCGAGGTGCCACCCGAGCTGGGTCAGCCAGGGCCAGACGACCTCGGGGGGAGCCTGGATCGTGGTCGCGTGGTTGGTCACCATCTGCGGGTCGTCGACCAGGTCGTCGCCGGGCATCACCGCGCGGCGCTCCGCCGCGGTCGATCCCGCCACCCGTCCCAGCACCTGCAGCGCGGCGTAGGCCGCGATCGCCGTACTCGCACCGACAGTCACGCCGCGCCGCATCGGCAGCACCTCCTCCCGGTCATCCTGCTCCGTGGCCGCCCGGGAGGAAAGCGGGTCCCGGCGGATCGCAGACCCTGCGTCGTGGGGAGCGCCTCGATTGGACCGAAACGGCATGGATTCCGCCAGCTTCTCTGTCGTTTGGGTCCAATCGACAGACGTCCGGCCGGCGCCTCGCCGACACCGATCCGACCCCTCACCGCGCAGTCACCGCGGGAGGCGGTCGCGGGCGATCCAGCGCTTGAGCTGCTCGTACACCGCGGGGTGGTTCAGCAGGTCGAAGTGGTGCATGCCGCCGAAGTGGGCGCCGTTCTCGACCGGGAACGGCAGGTGGCGGTCCTCGCCACTCCCCGAGGCGCTCGCGAGGTGCACCAGGAGGTCCCCGACCCAGTCCGCGGCGGGGTGCTCGGAGTCGCGGACGAGCGTGGCCGCCACGAAGTAGTACGACGCGTGCTCGAGGAAGGGGACCTCGGCACGACGCATCCGCACGAGCCCTGCGGCGTCGTGCCCGTGGGCGTCGTCGTCCACGCAGGCACCGTGCCGCAGGTCCTTCACGCCGGCGCTCCGGGCGTCGAGCCAGCGCGCGGCCGGGCGGGTCTCGGGGAGACGGTCCAGCGCCGAGGCCGCAGCCGCCACGCCGCGCTCGAGGCGGGCGCCGAGGTGCGGCGTACCCAGGCAGAAGACGTGGCGCACGGACGCCGTCCACGACCACCCGGCCTCGTCAGCGGTGTGGCAGGCGCCGCGGATGACCAGCCCGCCCATCGAGTGTCCGACCAGCACGATCTCCTCGACGGGCACGGGCCACACCGCGACGAGCTGCTCCAGGAGCTCGGCGAGGCCACGGGCGTTGTCGGCGATGCACCGACCGGTGTTGTAGCGCACGTAGAGGGGGGTGAACCCGAGGTCCTCGCGGAGCAGGGACCCGTAGGTGATCCGTCGGTCACCGTGCCGGCTCTCGGCCGCCAGCGACCAGGACTCCTCGCTCTCGCACAGGCCGTGGACGAACACCGCGAGGCTGCCGGTGGCGTCGGGGTAGACCCGTGCGACACCCTCGGCGGACAGTGGTACGTCGGACCCCTCGGCCCGCAGCGCCATCGGCAGCGCCAGGGCCGGGTACCTGCGCTCCAGGCGGTCCCCCCACAGCCCGTTGATCGCCCCCAGCGCGAGTCGGCCGGCCGGCCTGGCCGACAGCGAGGGGGCGTCGGCGGGAGCGAACGGTGCGGCTGCCGCGGCCCCGATTCTCGGGAGCACGACGTGGGCCACCTGCGTCGTGCCGTACGCCGTGCCGGCGATGGCGTCGTGCAGGAGCTGGACCGGTGCCGCGGCGTGCGTGACCGAGCCGAACACCCGGCCGGCGACCGCCTGGTGCACGTCCCGCACCACCCGCACGCACTGGCCCAGCGTGTCCCCGACCAGCGCACCACCGGCGCGGAGCTCCCCGCTCGTGACCATCGCTCGTCCCTTCGTGGTCGCTCCTTCGAGGGTGTCAGGCCGGCGTCGTCCGGGCAACCTCACGCGTGCGTTGCCCGCAGGCAGCGGTCATCCGACCGGCCGGGTGCGGTAGATCCGAGCCTCCCACGGCGCGAGGTGGGAGGTCGGCTCGCCGACGTAGTTGCGCAGCAGAAGCTCGGAGCCGGCAGCGGCGGTGGCCAGCCCGTCGGCGAGGTCGTCGTCGTGCAGCGGGGCGTCGGAGAGGTTGGCGACGACGTACAGCGTCGCGTGCCGGCTGGTGCGGAGGAACGCGTAGAGGACCGGGTGCTCGGGATGGAGCATGGTGAACGCCCCGTGGACGACCGCCGGCTCCGAGTGCCGGAGGGCGATGAGCTGCCGGTAGTAGGAGTACACGGAGCGGGGGTCGGAGCGCTGGGCGTCGGCGTTGAGCCAGACGTGGTTGGGGTTCACCTCGATCCAGGGCTCCCCGGTGGTGAAGCCGGCGCCCGGTCCTGCGGTCCACTGCACCGGCGTCCGCGCGTTGTCCCTGCTCGTGCGTCGCAGGGTCTCGAGCACCACGTCAGGGGACAGGCCGAGGTCCTCCACAGCGTGGCGGTAGTAGCTGAGCGACTCGATGTCGCGGAACTGGCTGAGGTCGGTGAACGGCACGTTGGTCATGCCGAGCTCCTCGCCCTGGTAGACGTACGGCGTCCCGCGGTGGAGGTGGAGCACCGTGGCGAGCGCGGTCGCGGACTCGTACCAGAACGTGGTGTCGTTGCCGAAGCGGGAGACCACGCGCGGCTGGTCGTGGTTGTTCCAGTACAGGCTGTTCCAGCCGGTTCGCTCCAGCGCGGTCTGCCAACGGCCCAGGGACTGCTTGAGGTCGGCGACGGTGGCGCGCCGCGGCGTCCACTTGTGGCCACTCTCGTGGTCGAGATCGACGTGCTCGAACTGGAACACCATGCTGAGCTGCCCGCTCTCGGCGTCGGTGAACCGCCGGGCCTGGTCCGGCGTCACACCCGGCATCTCGCCGACCGCGAGGAACGCCCCCTCGCGAGGGTCGAAGACCTCGCGCCTCATCTCGGCCAGGTACTCGTGCACCCGGGGGCCGTAGCCGAAGAACGGCGTCCCGTCCCCGAACCCGCTCGCGGTGAGGGGGCCGTCGGGGAGGTCGGGGCCCTTGGAGATGAAGTTGATGACGTCCATGCGGAACCCGTCGACGCCGCGGTCGAGCCACCAGGTCATCATCGCGAAGACGGCCGCGCGCATCCGGGCGTTCTCCCAGTTGAGGTCGGGCTGCTTGGTGGAGAACAGGTGGAGGTAGTACTGGCCGCGCTCGGGCACCCACTGCCACGCCGGCCCACCGAAGAACGAGCCCCAGTTGTTGGGCTCGCTGCCCGGCGTGCCGGGAACGGTGCCGGGGCGGGGGTCCCGCCAGATGTACCAGTCGGCGGTCGCGGCCGCCGGGCCGCTCCTGGACTCCACGAACCAGGGGTGCTCGTCGGAGGTGTGGTTCACGACCAGGTCCATGATCAGCTTCATGCCCCGGCGGTGGACGGCCTCGAGCAGCGCGTCGAGGTCGTCGAGGGTGCCGAAGAGGGGGTCGACGTCCTGGTAGTCGCTGATGTCGTAGCCGTTGTCGTCCTGCGGGGACCGGTACACCGGGCAGAGCCAGACGACGTCCACGCCGAGACCGCTGAGGTGGTCCAGGTGCTCGATGATCCCGCGCAGGTCACCGACGCCGTCGCCGTCCGAGTCGGCGAAGCTGCGTGGGTAGACCTGGTAGACCACGGCGGACTTCCACCACGGCTCCGCGCCTGTGGACGGGGCTCCGGTGGAGCTGTCGGCGGGTGGGTGAGACGCGTTCATCGCGCCCCATCATACTTTGGACGATCGTCCAATCCTGGGCTATGCTGGGCGCAGCAAGAAGGCAACACAGGTGAAAGGACCTCGTCATGGCCGGGCTTCGGGATCTGTTCCGACACTGGCAGATCGCCCACTACGAGCTGCAGCGCTCTCGTCTCGACGAGGCGGGCACCCGCTCCCGGGTGATGCTCGGTGCCTACGGGCTCACGCCGACCGGTGAGTCGAGCCTGCCCCCACGACGGAGCCGCTGACTTCGCC
>NZ_DAOMFK010000061.1:9255-11559 GCF_035429765.1 Nocardioides sp.
CGGTCCACATCTGCTGACTGACGCCGAGGATCCAGGCCAGCCACAGCACGAAGCCCACGAGGCTCACGGTGTTGGAGGTGGCGTCGTTGGAGACCGCGCCCAGCACAGCGGAGACCACGAACGCAACCGCGGACAGCAGCCCGGTGACCACCAGCCACGCGGGGAGCATGGCGTGTCGTACGGCGAGGATGTTCGTGGCGACCAGGTGCGCGCCGAGTCCGAAACCGGCCGTGGAGAGGAACACGGCGCCGAGCGTGTAAAAGGCGACGACCGCCTCGGGGCGCTCGGTGAGCGCGAGGGAGGCGAGCACGACCGCCGAGGCGAAGGACATGGTTCCACCGAGGAGCAGGCCGGCCAGCGACACCACCGCGAGGCGGGCGGCACCTGACTCGGCGCGGACCATGCGTGCCCACAGCGAGCCGAACCACCACAGCAGCAGGATCGAGGCCAGGCCGAACAGCCACAGCCCGGCGGCGAGTCCGGCCCGATGACCGGTGAGGTAGGCGAGGATCTCGCTCTCGGGTGCCGAGGGGGGAGGCGGTGCTCCGGCCGTCACGCCGACCACGACGTCCAGGGCGACGTAGAGGACTCCGGCGAGCGCCGCACTGCGCTGGCCGCTCATCGCCGGCCTCCCGGCGCCTCTGTCACGGCCGACGTCCAGAACCTGCGTACCAGCTCGACCACTGCGCCCGGCTGCTCGAGAGGGACCAGGTAGGCCGCGTCGGGGACCACGGCCACGCGACCGTCGGGGAGCCTCGTGGCCGCAGCTGCGGCCTGGGCCGGTGTCCACCCACCGTGCTGCTCCCCCGTGATCATCAGGGTGGGGACGGCGACTCCCGGCAGGAGGGCGCCGAGGTCCTCGCGGTGCAGCGAGATGGACACCACGGCATTGCGCAGGAGACGCCGGTCAGCGGCGGTAACGGAGGTGCGGACGAGCGCGACGGCCTCGGGATCACTCGCCCGGGTTGCCGGCGCGAGCATCGTCTCGACCACCCCGTCGAGGATGAAGCCGGCCGGCCCGAGCACCCGGTGGGCGAGGAGGAGGGCGTGGGTCCGGGCACGCTCGGCGGCACTGAGTGGCTGGACGGGAGTGCCGAGGGTGACCAGCGACCTGGTCCGCCGGGGGTACGCCGTCGCGAACCGGATGCCGACGTGGCCGCCCCACGCGTTGCCGACCCAGTCCACCGGCTCGGCGACCCCGAGCGCGTCGAGCACCTCAGCAGCGGCCCGGGCACACTGGCGCAGGTCGTAGCGACCGCCGGGGTCGGAGCTCTCACCGTGACCGGGGCCGGTGATCGTGACCAGCCGCCGGACCTCGGCCAGCTCCGCCGTGACGCGCCGCCAGCTGCGCTCGTCGACGAACAGGCTGTGCCACAGCACCGCGGGCGCACCCTGCCCTTCGACCCGGACCGCAAGACGACCCACCACGGTGTCGATGAAGCTCCGCTCGGACATGCGCGTCACCTCCTTGGTTGACACTGTCAATGTCCGTAGACTGCCGGACGTGGTTGACACTGTCAATGTCGAGCAGGCCGGCGCGGCGGTGGCTCCGCTGGGCATGCGCCTGGTCGAGACCACGCTCGAGATGCTGCGCGAGGGGCCCGTCGAGCAGCTCAGCCTGCGTCGCGTCGCCGAGCAGGCCGGAGTGAGCCACCAGGCCCCCTACGTGCACTTCGGCTCCAAGCGGCGCTTCCTCGCCGCCGTCGCCGGCGTGGGCCTCGACCGGGCGGCGGCGGCGGCGGAGGCCAGGGTGGCCGCGGCGGGTGAGTCACCGATCGCACGACTGCGGGCTCTGGCCGAGGCCTACACGGACTGGGTGGAGCACGATCCGCACGTCCACGACCTCGACCACGTGCTGCGCATCGACAAGAGCGAGCATCCGTGGCTGCAGGCCGCCGCGATCCGGTACTGGAACCTCCTCCACGACACCGTCGAGGCGTGCCAGCCCCCGGAGGTCACCGAGGCCGACGTGCTGCGACGCTGCGCCGTCGCGTGGGGGGTGGTCTACGGGATCTCCCGGCTCGCAGCACTGGAGCAGATCCCCGCCTCCGTGCCCGGCGACGCCCGCGAGCACATCGACTCGGCCCTGACGGCCCTGTACGCCGGCTGGCACGCGACGCGGTGACGAGTGCCGCACCAGCCGGGACCGCCCGTCGCGTGGAGGGCCGCAGGAGGCGGTCGGACCGCGGCGTGCCTCAGACCAGCGCGAGAAGAACAAGCCCGACCCGTGCCGGCCCCAGGATGAGTCCCGCCGGAAGGGCGAAGCCGATCCAGAAGACGATCTCGACCGGGACCAGGGCGAGG
>NZ_DAOMFK010000061.1:11659-15236 GCF_035429765.1 Nocardioides sp.
AGGACCGGCGGCGCCCGAGGACTGCAGCGCCACCTGCCCGGCGAGCAGGCCGAGGTGCTGGACGCAGAACCACACCTGGATCCAGATGAAGGCGGTCGCGGTCAACGGGTAGCTGAACCGGCTGCTGGAGACCTGCGGCTCGACCATGATGAGGAAGATCCCCGAGGCGGCTCCGAGCGGGGCGAGAGGACCCGGTGTGAGGGTGCTGACAGCCGGGCGATACCGGCCTCCGGCGGCGGTACGGTGAATCGTGGCCGGGCGGCGGCGGGACTGGTGGCTCCCCACGCTCGCGGGTGCGGTCACGTTCTGGCTGGTGAACCTCCTCATCTCGCTCACCCCGATCGCGGCTGACTACCGGTCCGCGATGTCGATCCCGTACCGGCAGATGCTGGTGGAGGCCGCCGTAGGCGGACTCCTCGTCGCGAGCGCGGTGGCGTACCCGCTGCTGCGTCACCCCGGCAAGGTCCCGGGGCGTGACGTGCTGACGAAGGGGCTGGTGCTCGGCACCGGCGTTCTCGCCCTCCTCACCGTGCTCGTCGAGGTGCCCTCGAAGCTGCGCGCCGACGTGGCCGACCCGGGTCACTGGCTGGTCGTGGCCACGGCGTTCAACGCGCTCCGCGTCCTCGCCCTCGCGATCGCCACCGCCCTGGTCGTCCGCGCCCGCGCGCACCCGCACGACGATCACCACCCGCAAGGGAGGCAGGAGGCAGAGGTATGACGGCTGTCACCGCAGAGCCGCGCCCGTCGACCGGCATCGCCCGCTGGGCGGGTGGCCTGTACCTCACCTACGTCCTCCTCAACGTCCTCGCGAGCCGGCTCGGCCACATCGGCCTCAGCGACACCGAGACGCTGCAGGCAGCGATCACCGGGGACGAGGCGATGTTCCGGCTCGGGCTGGTGGCGGCACTCGGCTCCGGTCTCCTGTTCGTCCTCACCGCCTGGGCGCTCTACGCGCTGCTCCGCCCGATCGACCAGCCGCTGGCTCTCCTCCTCCTGGTCCTCAACGCCGTCGGGGTGGCCGTGCAGTGCGCCAGCTACCTGCCTCTACTCGGAGTCCTCGCGCAGGGCGACGGATCGGGAGACGTGGGGAGCCTAACGGGGCCGCAGCTCGAGGGGCTGGCCCAGCTGTCGGTCACGACGTACCAGACGGGCTTCGTCACCGCGCAGCTGTTCTTCTCCGCCTGGCTCTTCCCCCTGGGCGTGCTCGTGCTGCGGTCCGGCTTCCTGCCACGCTTCCTCGGATGGCTCCTCCTCCTCGACGGAGTGGGCGTGCTCGTGTGGTTCCTCCAGGTGCTGCTCGCCCCGGGACACCCCGCGATCAGCTACCCCGCATGGGCAGTCGGGTTCATCGCCGAGGTCGGCCTCGGTCTCTGGCTCCTCGTCAAGGGCGCCCGGCCCCGCGGCAGCGCCCCCGTGACGCCCGGCGGATAGGCGTCTGCCCTACCGTGGCCGGCATGCTTCGCTTCGAGCCGGACACGAGCCACGCGGACTGGGTCCTCCACGCGCCGGTCACCTGGCAGGAGCTGGTGACCTGCGGGCCGCGCGGCCACCAGGCCGAGGTCCGGGTGGTGCCGTTGCCGGAGGACGACATCGCCGAGCGCGGCCTCTGCTCCCGGCTCATCCCTCTCCTCCGAGCGGCCACCACCACCCCCGAGGACTGCCTCCACGCCCTGTGGCTCGGCGCCACCGGAATCGCAGCCGGCGTCGAGCCGGGCCTCCCGGACAGCGTGCTCACCGGCCCGACGGTCACGCTGAGGGACGAGACGGGCCACCCCGTCCGCGAGTACCGCCTGTTCCGGGGCCCGGTGGACGACGTCGGCAGCTGGGGCGCCGTCGACCCGGCAACGGGAAGGTCGAGGGACCGGTGGCTGCCCCCGGCGCACCTGCTGTGGCCGGCAGACCGCGCCTGGTTCGTCGCCTCCGACGTCGACGACGACGACACGTGCGTCAGCGGCCGCGAATCCCTGGTCCGCGCCATCCGGGCCGATCCGGTCCTGACCGCAGGGTCCTCACTCGGGTGCGGCAGGTGTCCGTGACACGTCGCAGACGCCGGCGCGCAGCGGCGAGCTGCCACTGATCGGATCGCTCGGGGTCTGGGGCAGCACGAGGTTGAGGTTGGCACTGTCCGGGCCGTACGGCGGGTAGCCCGGCAGTCCCAGCTCCTCGCACGACGCCCACCAGCCGTGCTGGGCGAGGACGACCTGCGGGTCCAGGCTGGCGTTGAGCTTCGCGCGGGCCCGCACGCTGCCCCGCGGGGTGTCGAGGGAGACCCAGTCCCCTGCGGCGATGCCGCGCGCCTCGGCCGTGGCGGGGTGCAGCTCGACCTGGGGATCGGGTGCGCTCTTGCGAAGGGCCGCCACCTGCCGGTGCTGGGTCTCGCAGAAGAACAGCGACTTGGCACAGCTCAGGACGAGCGGGTACCGCTCGGCGAGGTCGGGGCGGGACCGAGGGCTGATCGCCGGTTCCTCGAAGGCGGGCAGCGGGTCGTAGCCGTTCGCGGCGAGGGTGGCGGAGTAGAGCTCCACCTTCTGCGAGGGGGTCCGGAACCCGGAGTCGGCGTACTTGCGGTAGCGGGTCGTCAGCGGCACCCGCACCCCCTCGGGGTGCGCGCGCAGCTCGTCCAGGGTGATCCCGCTGGGTGCCAGCTGGTGGCGGTACGCCGCGTCGACGTCGCCGTCCCAGAAGTGCCCGCCGAGGCCGAGCCGGGTCGCGAGGTCGAACACGATCCGCAGGTCCGAGCGGGCCTCGCCGCGGGCCGCCACCAGAGGCTGCCTGAGCTGGACCAGCGACTGGGCCTCCTGGCTGTACTCGAACCCGATCTTCAGCGCCTCGGACTCGAAGGGTGTCGTCACCGGCAGCACGATGTCCGCCAGCTCGGCGGTCGGGGTCATGAAGAGGTCGGCCTGGACGAAGAAGTCCAGGCTGCGCAGGGCCTCGCGGCCGCGGAGGCTGTCCGCGTGCGCCATCACCAGGTTGCCGCCGAAGCCCACCAGGGTGGTGATCTGGCCGTCGAGCGCGGCGGTGTAGAGGTCCTCGCCGGTGACGAACCCGAAGCGGGCCGGCCCGAGCGGGCGGCGGTCGGAGCCGACCGCGGGGGGTGGTGCGTCCGAGAGGAGCTCGCGTCCGTCCACGGGGTTGGCCGGCACCGCTTCGAACAGCACGTTCCCTCCCGGCACGTCCAGGCAGCCGGTCAGGGCGTAGAGGACGTCGATCGCGCGGATGGTCTGGGTGGTGCCGCTGTGCTGCTCCAGCCCGCTCCACGTGTAGAACGCGAGCGGCCGGGCCTCCCAGATCGTCCGGGCAGTCGCGACGATTTCGGCGGCGGGGACGCCGGTGATCGCCTCGGCGGTGTCCGGGGCGAAGTCCGCGCAGCGTGCCGCGAGGAGGTCCCACACCGTCGCCCCGTCGACGACCTCGGCGGCGTTGGTCCAGTCCCGGACGAACTCCGCGTCGTACCAGCCGTTCTCGATCATCACGTGCATCAGGGACAGGGCCAGCGCGGCATCGGTCCCGGGCCGGACCCGCAGCCAGTGGTCGGCCTTGGCGGCGAGGCCCGCCTTGCGCGGGTCGACCACGA
>NZ_DAOMFK010000062.1:0-10126 GCF_035429765.1 Nocardioides sp.
GATCAGTGCTCCGCGAAGGTCTCCACCGGGCATCCCGAGGAGCCCGAGCACGCGGGGCCGCGCCGTCCCCTCGGCGACCTCCGTGGGCGCGGCGGCGCTGGACCGGTTCACCCGCCCGGTCGCCTGGCAGAACGTGCCCGACGCCGCGCTGCCGCCCGCGCTGCGCGAGGACAACCCGTGGGGCCTGCCTCGCCGCGTCGACGGGGTGCTCGGGTGACCGCGCCGCTGGACGGGGTCCTCGTCGCCGACTTCAGCCGGGTGCTCGCGGGGCCGCTGGCGACGATGACGCTGGCCGACCTGGGCGCCGAGGTGGTGAAGGTCGAGCGGCCGGGCACCGGGGACGACACCCGCCAGTGGGGGCCGCCCTGGACCGAGCACGCCTCGTCGTACTTCGAGTGCGTGAACCGGTCCAAGCGCAGCATCGCCCTGGACCTGCGTGACCCGGAGGACCTCGCGGTCGCCCGTGAGCTCGCGACGCGGGCCGACGTCCTGGTCGAGAACTTCCTCACCGGCACCCTCGACCGGCTGGGGCTGGGGTACGCCGAGCTGCGCGAGCTCAACCCGCGGCTGGTGTACTGCTCGGTGACCGGCTTCGGGAGCGGGGCGGGGGCGGCGCTGCCGGGCTACGACTTCGTGGTGCAGGCGCTCGGCGGGCTGATGAGCATCACCGGGGCGCCCGACGGCGACCCGACCAAGGTCGGGGTCGCGCTGGTAGACGTGCTCACCGGCAAGGACGCCGTGATCGGGATCCTCGCGGCCCTGCGCGAGCGCGAGCTGAGCGGTGAGGGCCAGCGGATCGAGGTGAACCTGCTCTCGAGCCTGCTCGGGTCGCTGGTCAACCAGGCCTCGGCGTACCTCAGCACCGGGCGCAGCCCGGGACGGATGGGCAACCAGCACCCCTCCATCGCGCCGTACGAGACGCTGCACTGCCGCGACGGGCTGCTCGCGCTCGCCTGCGGCAACGACGGGCAGTTCGCCCGGATCGCCGAGGTGCTGGGCCGCCCGGAGCTCGCCGCCGGCCCCGACCCCGGCGCAGCGGACCCGGACCCGGGCGTC
Organism: Nocardioides sp.; assembly: GCF_035429765.1. Taxonomy (GTDB): domain Bacteria; phylum Actinomycetota; class Actinomycetes; order Propionibacteriales; family Nocardioidaceae; genus Nocardioides. Next base: position 1,057 of record NZ_DAOMFK010000062.1, read on the forward strand.
CGGCTCGTGACCAACCCCGACCGGGTCACGCACCGCCGTGAGCTGGTCGCCGCCCTGGAGGAGGTCCTGGTCACCGAGGACGCCGCCACCTGGGTGGAGAGGCTGAACGCCGTCGGGGTCGCGGCCGGCGCCGTCAACGACATCGGCGCCGCGCTCGACTTCGCCCAGGAGCTGGGCCTGGCCCCGACGGTCGCCGTCGGCGGCGGGCACCCCGACCAGGTCCGCCACCCGGTCACCTGGTCCCGCAGCCGGTTGCCGGCACCCACTCCGCCCCCCGACCTGGGGGAGCACAGCACCGAGATCCGCGCCCACCTGAAGGAGAAGCCGTGAGCAGCCACCCCAAGCCGCCCCCGTTCGACGTCGACGACCCCGCCGGGATCGACGACCAGCTCAGCCAGGACGAGAAGGACGTCCGTGCCTCGGTCCGCCAGCTGGTGGGCCAGGTGGCCGAGCCGTACGTCGCGGACTGGTTCGAGCGCGGCACCATCGACGACCCGCGCGCCCTGATGAAGAGCTTCGGCGAGATGGGTCTGCTCGGCATGCACCTGGAGGGCTACGGCTGCGCGGGGATGACGGCGGTCGACTACGGGCTGGCCTGCCTGGAGCTGGAGGCGTGCGACTCCGGGATCCGCTCGATGGTCTCCGTGCAGGGCTCGCTGGCGATGTTCGCGATCTGGCGGTGGGGCAGCGAGGAGCACAAGCAGGAGTGGCTGCCGCGGATGGCCACGGGGGAGGCGATCGGCTGCTTCGGGCTGACCGAGCCCGACCACGGCTCGGACCCGGGCGGCATGCGCACCCGGGCCCGTCGGGACGGCGACGACTGGGTCCTGGACGGCCGCAAGATGTGGATCACCAACGGGTCCATCGCCGACGTCGCCGTCGTCTGGGCCCAGACCGACGAGGGCATCCGCGGCTTCGTGGTGCCTACCGACGTACCGGGCTTCTCGGCGCCCGAGATCAAGCACAAGCTGTCGCTGCGGGCCTCGGTCACCAGCGAGCTGGTGCTCGAGGGGGTGCGGCTGCCGGCCTCGGCCGCCTTCCCGGAGGTCCGCGGGCTGAAGGGCCCGCTGTCCTGCCTCAACGAGGCGCGCTACGGCATCGTCTGGGGGGCGATGGGCGCCGCGCGGTCCTCCCTGTACGCCGCGCTCTCCTACGCCGGCGACCGGGTGCAGTTCGGCAAGCCGATCGCCGGCTTCCAGCTCACCCAGGCCAAGCTGGCCGACATGACGCTGGAGCTGGTCAAGGGCGAGCTGCTCGCCCTGCACCTGGGCCGGCAGAAGGACGCCGGCCGGCTGCGCCCCGAGCACGTCAGCCTGGGCAAGCTCAACAACGTCCGGGAGGCCATCGAGATCTGCCGCACCTCGCGCACGATCCTGGGCGCCAACGGGATCTCGCTGGAGTACCCGGTCATCCGGCACGCCAACAACCTCGAGTCGGTGCTCACCTACGAGGGCACGGTCGAGATGCACACCCTGGTCGTCGGCCAGGCGCTCACCGGGCTCGCCGCCTTCCGCTGACCCGGTACGAACGCGCCCGCGGGGGGCGCACCGTCAGACGGACGGAGCCGACGTCGGCTCCGTCCGTCTGATGCTGCGCGGGGTGCCACGCACGCCGGTCCGGCAATATGCGACGGGTCGCGCCCCAAATGTGACGGGTCGGCTGCCATTTGCGACGGGTCAGCGAACGGGGCGGGACCCCCGGAGGGATCCCGCCCCGTGGGCGAGGGAGTCACGCCTCGCTAGGTGGTGACCTTCTTCGGGATCGCGTCGTCGTACGGCGCCTCGCTGCGGTCGGCCGCGGGGTGCACGGCCATGTACACCAGGCCGATGCCCACCACGATCACGGCGGAGAGCAGCACGATCCAGTTGTCGTACCACGCGACGTCCGGCGTGCGCGGCCAGGCCATGTTCACCATCGCGAGCACCCCGTAGGCCAGCGCGGCGATGTTCACGGGCAGACCCCACGTGCCGAGGCGGTACTTCCCGCTCGGCTCCCAGCCCTTCAGCCGGGCCCGCAGCGCGGCGAGGACGACCATCTGGAAGGCCATGTAGATGCCCAGGGCGGCGAAGCTGATGATCTTCGCGATGGCGTCGGTGGAGTAGTAGGACCCCGCCACGATCAACGCGGGGACGACGGCGGCGATCAGCAGCGCGTACGGCGGGACGTGCCGCGTCTGTGAGAACCGCTTGAGCAGCGAGCTGCCCATGATCATGTCGTCACGGCCGTAGGAGTAGGCCAGCCGGCTGGCGGCCGCCTGCAGGCTCATCGCGCAGGACACGAACGAGATCAGCACGATGCCGAGCACGATCTTCGCGCCGGTGGCGCCGAAGGCCTCGTCTAGCAGGGTGCTCACCGGGTCCGCGTCCTCCCCGGAGATGACCGCGGGGATGTCGGTGACGGCCAGGATCAGCGCCAGGCAGACGAAGGTGGCCGCGGCCCCGCCGATGTAGATGGTGCGACGCATGGCCTTGGGGATCAGCCGGCCCGGGTCGGGCACCTCCTCGGCCACGTCGCCGCAAGCCTCGAAGCCGTAGTACTGGTAGATGCCGATCAGGGCCGCCGCCGCGAACGCCGGCAGGTAGCTGCCGTCACCCTGGGTGCCGAAGGTGTCGAAGAGGACGCCCAGGTTGTGCTCGCGGTGGGCGAGGAGCAGCCAGCCACCGACGGCGAGGGCGCCGATGATCTCCGCGGTGAACCCGATGATCGCGGCCTGGGCGAGCACCTTGGTGCCCATGAAGTTGATGATCGTGGCCAGCACGAGGAGCCCGATCGCCCCGTAGATCACGTTCGTGGTGCTCGCCTCGATGCCCAGGAACGGGGCGATGTAGAAGCCGCCGCCGTAGGTCACCGAGGCGATGGTGACCAGCAGTGCCACCATGTAGATCCAGCCGGTCATCCAGGCGTACTTGCGGCCCCACAGTCGCCGGGCCCAGGGGTACACCCCGCCGGCGACGGGGTACTGGGCGACGACCTCGCTGAAGACCAGGGCCACCAGGAACTGGCCGACGCCGACGATCACGAAGCTCCAGATCATCGGCGGGCCGCCGGTGGCGAGGGCGTAGGCGAACAGCGTGTACACGCCGACCACCGGGGAGAGGTAGGTGAACCCGAGGGAGAAGTTCGCCCAGGGGCTCATGTCGCGCTTGAACTCGGACTTGTAGCCGAGCGCGTTGAGGTGGGCGGCGTCCTCGTGGTCGTGGTACTCGTAGTAGCCGTCGGCGTCGTGCCGGTGGGATGTGGACATCAGGTGGCTCCCGGTCAGGATGGGGGGCAGGCGGACGCGGACCCGACTGGTCCGGCCTCGTTGGGCGAAAAACTACAATTCTATGTGTTAATTGGCAACAGTCTCTGCCACAATTTCTGCCAGCTCGTGGTTCCGTGCCGGCCGCCGACTGGGAGGTGATGACCCCGATGTCCTCGCTGTCCCCCCTCATCGGCGAGGTCAGCTCCGGCGGCCGCGCGGACGACGTGGTGCAGCGGATCACCGAGGCGATCCACCTCGGGCTGCTCCACGACGGCGAGCAGCTGCCGGTGGAGGTCGAGCTGGCCCGCCAGTTCGGGATCGCGCCGATGACGGTCCGCGAGGCCCTCGCCGAGCTCCGCGCCCGGGGACTGGTCGAGACGCGGCGCGGACGGAAGGGTGGCTCGTTCGTCAAGCGGCCTGCCGGACCCCCGGTCGAGTACCTGCGGGCCACCCTGGCGGCGATGACCGTCTCGGAGCTTCGGGACCTGGTCGACGAGCACGTCGCGGTCGCGGGGCAGGCGGCCCGGCTGGCCGCCGAGCGGGCCTCGGCGGTGAACGTACGCCGTCTCTTCGCGCTCACCGAGCAGCTGGGGAGCGCCACGACGCTGGGTGAGCAGATCCGCGCCGACACCCGGTTCCACATCGAGCTGGCCATCGCTGCCCACTCCGAGCGGCTGACCCGGCGCGAGGTGGCGCTGCAGGCGGAGGTCTCGGGCCTGCTGTGGCTGCCCCTGGGGCCGCCGGTCGACGTCGGCGCCCAGGTGGCTGCGCACCACGCACTCGCGGTCGCCGTGGCGGCCGAGGACCCCGATCGCGCACGCGACCTGGCCGAGGAGCACGTGGGCTCCGACCTCCACCGGCTGGTGACCCTGAACCTGCTGCTCAGCGACGAGGCCCAAGGAGACACCCGTGCCTGAACCCGAGCCCGGTCCCGCTGCGACCGACCTCGCCGCGGGCGTGGCGGCGCTGGTCACCCCGATCTACGACACGCTGGAGGCCCTCGCGTCAGAGGTGCTCTCCTGCCGCCGGGCGGCCGGGGACGGGCCGTGCACCGAGCGGAGCCTGGCCCCCCTGGAGAAGGCGATCGCACCCCGGCTCGCGGCTCACCCGTCCCTTGCCGGGATGGGCTTCGTCGCCGCGCCGGGCGTCATCGGCGGCCTGGAGCGGTACCTCCTGTGGTGGCAGCGCTCGGGTGAGGACCTGGCCCGGCTGCGGCTGAACCTGGAGACCACCAGCGTGGACGTCTACGACTACCTGCAGATGGAGTGGTTCCAGGTCGCCCGGGACCACGGTGGCCGGGCCGCCTTCGGGCCGTACGTCGACTACGCGGGGTCGGGGCTCTACGTGGTCACCGCGAGCGTCCCGGTCGTCCTGGACGGCTCCTTCCTGGGGGTGGCCGGCGCCGACATCGAGATGGCGCAGCTGGAGCGGCGGTTGATCGCCGTGCTGCGCACCAGCCCGCTCGAGGCGCTCGTGGTCGGCGGGGAGCGCCGCGTGCTGGCCTCCAACACGCCCCGCTGGGTGGTGGGGTCCCGCCTGGGCGGGCCCCCGAGGCCCGGCGAGCTCGGGACGACCGAGGTGGTCGAGGTCCCCGAGGGTCCGGGGTGGCAGGTGGTCCTCACCGACGTCGCCGTCGCGTACTGACAAGACCCTTGACAAGAAACCTCTAGTTTTGGAGTATTGGCCACCAGCCCATCCCCTTCCCGCAGAGGTTGCCCCATGACGACGTCGGTCACCCCTCCCACGCTGAACGTGACGGACCCCGGCTTCTCGATCACCTCCGAGGAGGTGCACGCCGCCCGGGAGGCCAGCTGGTACGCGACCACGCCGTACGGCATCGCCGTGCTGCGCTACGAGCAGATGAGCCGGCTGCTCAAGCACCCCAAGCTGCGCCAGGGCAGCGTGGCCTGGCCGGCGCACAACGGGGTCACCGAAGGCCCGTTCGCCGACTGGTTCGCCAGCTGGATCCTGAACAAGGAAGGCGAGGAGCACCACCGGCTGCGCCGGCTGATGAACCCGGCGTTCTCCCCGAAGCTGATCGGCGGGCTGGTGCCCCGGTTCCAGGCGCTGGCCGGTGAGCTGATCGACGGCTTCAAGCACCCCGACAGCTGCGAGTTCGTCTCCGAGTTCGCCGACCCGTACGCCGCACGCGTGATCGCGATCATGCTCGGCCTGCGCGAGGAGGAGTGGCCGATCATCGCCCGCGAGGCGGCGACCATCGGGCTGGCGATGGGGGTGACCCTCAAGGAGGAGCTGCCCCGCATCGAGGGGGCGCTGGCCCGGCTCTACGACTACGCCGACGAGCTGATCGCCGACCGGCAGGCCCACCCCAAGGACGACTTCGTCACCGCGCTGGTCAACGCCTCCAAGACCGGCGACGGCTCGCTGAGCCACGACGAGCTGCGCGACGGTCTGGTGCTGCTCGTCTTCGGCGGGTACGACACCACGCGCAACCAGCTCGGCCTGGCCATGCAGACCTTCATGCGGCACCCCGACCAGTGGGCGCTGCTCGCCGAGCGGCCCGAGCTCGGCAAGGCCGCCGTGGAGGAGGTGATGCGGGTCAACCCGACCGTGCGGTGGGTGACCCGCGAGGTGCTCGAGGACTTCGAGTACGACGGGGTCGAGCTCAGGGCCGGCACCACGGTCCACCTCTACAGCGAGTCGGCCGGCACCGACCCGCGGGTCTTCGAGCCCGGGTTCGACATCACCGCCGAGGGACGCAAGCCCCACTTCGGCTTCGGTGGCGGCGCCCACCACTGCCTCGGCCACTTCGTCGCCCGCTCCGACATGAGCGAGGCCCTGCCGCTGCTGGCCCGCCGGCTGCGCGACCCGCACCCCCTGGAGGGCGCCACCTGGCTGCCCGACTCCGGCAACACCGGCCCGGTCCGGCTGCCGATCGGCTTCACCCCCGGCAGCTGAGCCGGGGCGCCCGAGACCCACCCCACCGATCTCTACCGAGGAGAACCATGAAGGTCACCGTTGACATGGGCCTGTGCCAGGACCACGGCCAGTGCGCCATCGCCGCCCCGCTGGTGTTCCGGATCAACGACGAGGGTCACCTGGAGTACGACGGCACCCCCGACGAGTCCGAGCGGCTCAACGTCGAGGAGGCCGCCGACGTGTGCCCCGTCCAGGCCATCCTGATCGAGGACTGAGGTGAGCGGGTCCGCGGTCGCCGTCGTCGGCGGCTCCCTCGCCGGGCTGCGCGCCGCCGAGCAGCTGCGGATCGCCGGCCACACCGGTCCGCTCACCGTCTACTCCGCCGAGGCGCACCTGCCCTACAACCGGCCCCCGCTGTCGAAGGAGGTGCTGGCCGACCCGGACCTCGCCGACGCCGAGGCGATGGTGGCCCGGCTCGCCTTCCGCCGGCGGGCCGTCGTCGAGGACGTCGACTTCCGGCTCGGGGCGGAGGTGACCGCGGCCGACCTCGCCACCGGGAAGCTGACGCTCGGCGACGGCTCGGGAGAGAGCTTCGACGGCCTGGTCGTGGCCACCGGCCTGCGACCACGGCGGCTGGGCTGTCCGGGCCCGGTCGCCGGCCGACACGTCCTGCGGACCGTCGAGGACTGCCTCGACCTGCGTGCGGACCTCGCGCCGGGCAGCCGGGTCGTCGTCGTCGGCGCCGGCTTCATCGGCTGCGAGGCCGCCTGCACGCTGACCACGCTCGGTCACCGGGTCACCGTGGTCGAGCCCACCGGAGCCCCGATGAACCGGGTGATCGGCCCGGAGCTCGCCGTGGCCGTGCAGCAGCACCACGAGGCGGCCGGCATCGCGTTCGTGATCGGCCCCGGGGTCAGTGCGTTCACCGGGACGGACCGGGTCACCGGCGTCACCCTCGACGACGGCACCCACCTGCCCGCCGACCTGGTCGTCGAGGCGGTCGGCTCGGTCTGCAACACCGAGTTCCTGGCCGGCAACCCCGGACCCGACCTCACCGACGGTGTGCTCACCGACAACCGGCTCGCCGTCGTCGGAGTCTCGAACGCCGTCGCCGTGGGCGACGTCGCCCGGTTCCCCAACCCGCTCTTCGACGACGTACCCCGCCGTGTGGAGCACTGGTCGATCCCGACCGACACCGCCAAGCGGGCGGCCGCCACCCTGGCCGCCCGGCTGCGCGGGGACGAGCCCGATCCCACCCCGTTCGCGCCCATCCCCTCCTTCTGGAGCGACCAGCTCGACCTGCGCTTCCAGAGCTTCGGGTCACCCGCCCTGGGGCCGGAGATCCGGCTCGAGGAGGGAGACCTCGACCACCTCACCGCGGGCGTGCTCACCACCCACCACCGGGACGGGCAGCACGTCGGCACCATTGCGCTCAACCTGCCGCCGGCCCGCCAACGGCAGCTGCGCGAGGCGTTCACGGCCGTGGTGCCGACCGCCTGACCCGCCCTGCACCCTCCGCCCCCGGCCCAGGCCGGCCCACCCCACCCAGTGAGGACCACATGACCAGTGCTCTGGACCAGCACCGCGAAGCGAACGCCCACAGCCCGCACCTGGCGGCCGCCCTCGAGGCGGTCAAGGACCGCGGCATCGAGTACATCTACTACCAGGGGATCACCGTCACCGGCCGCGTCGTCGGGAAGGTGATGCCGGCCCGGCACCTCGAGCGGACGGCCGTCAAGGGCGTGCAGCAGCACCGCACCGCCGTCGCCAACCTCCAGACCACGCGTGACGGCGTGCTGCTCGGGGGCGGCGTCAACGCGGCCGAGTACACCGCGATCCCCGACCTCGACACGTTCGCCGTGCTGCCCTGGGACACCAGCTTCGCGCGGGTGTTCTGCCGGCTGTACGAGCCGGACCACCTGAGCGAGAACGCCGGTGCGGCGTACTCCTGCGACTCACGCGGCCTGCTCAAGCGGGTGCACGCGGACTTCACCGCCCGCACCGGTCTGGAGATGCGCACCGGCTGTGAGCCGGAGATGACCTGGGAGGGGGAGGGCCTCGAGGCGCACTTCCGCCCCGAGTCCAGCCCGGCGTACCACATCGAGCACCTCGAGCGGAACCGGCCGATCGTCAAGAAGGTCATCGCCTACGCCCAGGCGCTGGGCCTGGACATGATCGAGGGCGACTACGAGGACGAGTTCCAGGTCGAGCTGAACTTCATGTACGACCACGCAGACCTCACCGCCGACCGGCTGGTCACCTACCGGCAGATCTGCAAGCAGGTCGCCCGCGAGCTCGGCATCCAGGCGTCCTTCATGCCCAAGCCGACCACGGGGCAGATGGGCAACGGCTGCCACCACAACTTCAGCCTGTGGCGCGACGGCGTCAACGTGCTGGAGAACCCGGGGGTGACCGAGCTGCACCTCTCCGAGGAGGGCCGGCACGCGCTGGGCGGCCTGCTCGCCCACTCCGCCGGCGCCATGCTCGTCAACGGCTCGACCGTGAACTCCTACAAGAGGTACTGGGACGCCGGCCAGTTCGCCCCCTCCAAGATCAACTGGGGCCTGGACAACAAGACCTGCACGGTCCGGCTCTCGGCCAACGGCCGCCTGGAGTACAAGCTCCCCGACGCCGCAGTCAACCCCTACCTCTCGCACACGCTGATGATCGCCGCGTGCGAGGACGGGCTGAAGAACGCCATCGACCCCGGAGCGCCGACCGTGGGCTCCTCCTACGAGGGCGAGCAGGACGCGCGCTTCCCGAGGCTGCCGCTCACCCTGGGCGAGGCCATCGCGGCCTTCGACAGCGACCAGGTGATCAAGAGCGCGTTCGGCCCCGAGCTGTCCCAGCTGCTCATCGACTTCCACGCCGACGAGTGGGCCCGCTTCTGCGGTCACGTCACCGACTGGGAGCGCCAGATGTACTGGGACGACACCCCGTGAGCGC
>NZ_DAOMFK010000062.1:10226-15229 GCF_035429765.1 Nocardioides sp.
CGGGCCCCGTGAGTGCCGCGCGTACCCTCCGCTTCTCCTGCCTGGACTCCGACGCCCCGCCGCTGTTCTCGCTGTGGACGCCGGAGTCGGGCCGGCAGGGCTACGAGCCTGCGGTCGCCCAGCTGCTGGCCGACGAGCTCGGCCGGGAGCTGGAGTGGGTGCGGGTCCCGTGGACCGACATGGTGCCGGCCGCCCAGCGCGGCGACGCCGACGCGGTGCTGTGCGGCCAGGGGATCACCCCGAGCCGTCGGGAGGTCATGGACTTCACCCGGCCCTACGCGGTCTTCCACGAGGGCGTGCTGGTCCGGCGCGGGGAGCCGATCCACACGGCCGCCGACCTCGCGGGCAAGCGGGTCGCCGCGATCGAGAACAGCACGAACATGGCCCTCGCCGAGACCTTCGAGGGCGCGGTGCTCGTGCCGTTCGGGGCCTCCTCGGAGGACGTGTACGCCGACATGCTGGCCGCGCTGAAGGCCGGGGAGGTCGACGCGGTCGTGGACGACGACGTCGTCTTCGTCCCGCTGGGCGCCACCCACCCCGACTACGAGCTGGCGTTCGTGGCCAGGACCGGCAACCGGTGGGGGATCTCGGTGCCCAAGGACCGGCCCGAGGTGCTCGCCGAGCTGGACGGCGCCCTGGCCCGGGTGATCGCCGACGGTCGGCTGCGTGGCGCCTGGGAGACCTGGCTGCCGACGCTGGACTACCCCTTCGACGAGGGCTGAGCGTGGCCGCCCCCGCACCCGGGGAGGCCCCCGCCGAGGTGCTCCTCGCCGAGGTCCTGCCCACCCGCCCCACCCCGGCGGACCCCGTCGCCCGGGTGGCCGTGCTGGTCTCGCTCAACTTCCCCGACATGACCGAGCACACCGCCGAGCTGGTCACCCGGTTCACCCGGGTCGCGCTCGAGACCCTGCTCGACCTCGGCGCGGCGTACGAGCTCTTCGACACCAGCACCGCCCTGCCGGACCCGGCCGCCGTCGCCCACTGCGACGGGCTGCTCCTGCTGGGCGGCGGCGACGTCGACGGCAGGCTCTACGGCTCGGCCCACGAGGAGGTGCCCAACTCCTACGGCGTGGACCTGCGCGCCGACCGGGACGGGATCGCCGCTGTGCGCGCGGCCCTCGCAGCGGACCTGCCGGTCCTGGGCATCTGCCGTGGGGCGCAGCTGGTCAACGTGGCCTACGGCGGCACGATCATCCCCGACATCGACGACTACGGGCTGCACCGTGGCGGGCCCGGGGAGCCGATGTTCCTCGACGAGGAGATCACCCTCGCCGCAGGCACGCGGCTGCACCGGCTGCTCGGCGCCGACCTGGTCGTCGGCCGGTCGGGCCACCACCAGGCGGTCGACGAGCTGGGCGAGGGCCTCGTGGTCACCGCCCGGGCCCACGACGGCATCGTCGAGGGCTTCGAGGACCCGACCCGCTGGCTGGTGGGCGTGCAGTGGCACCCGGAGGACGACGACGGACCCGAGGAGGACCGGCGCCGGCTGTTCGCCGGCTTCCTGGACGCCTGCGCGCGCCGCTGACTCTCCGGTGACCGGGCGGGTCCGGCGCCGGCGGGCGGGTAGGTAGGCTCGGGTGCATGCGTCGGGTGCTGGGGGTCGTGCTCGCCGTGACCCTCCTCGGCGGCCTGCTCGCCGCCTGCCGGGACGAGCCGGACCGCGCCGTGGTCGCGTTCCTCCTCGCCAGCGACACCTCGCCGCGGTGGACGCAGTTCGACGAGCCGGCCTTCCAGCAGCGGGTGGAGGAGACCTGCCCGGACTGCGTCTACCTCACCAGGAACGCCCAGGGCGACCCGGACCGGCAGTCGGCGCAGCTGGACGAGGTGCTGGCCGCCGGTGCGGACGTGGTGGTGCTCAACGCGGTCTCCGCCGACACCGGTGAGGAGCTGGTGAACCGCGCCGGAGCGGTGCCCGTCGTGGCCTACGACCGGTTCGTCGCCGGGGCGGACTGGTACGTCTCCTTCGACGCCGACGCGGTCGGCAGCCAGATGGCGCACGCGGTGGCCCGCCAGCTGGGCGGGACCGGGTCGGTGCTCGTCGTCAACGGCGCCCAGACCGACGCCAACGGGGTGGCCCTCAAGAGCGCCGTGCACCGGGTCCTCGCCCGCACCGACCTGACCATCCTCGCCGAGCTGGACCCGCAGACCTGGTCGGACACCGAGGCCGCCGAGTGGGTCTCCGCGCAGCTGGCCACGCACCCCGCCCGCACCATCGACGCGGTGCTGGCCGCCAACGACCTCCAGGCCGGTGGGGTGGTGCGGGCCCTGGCCGACGCCCGGGTACCGTCGGTGCTCTGGCCGTTGGTCACCGGCCAGGACGCCGACCTCGAGGCGCTGCGCCGCATCGTGCTGGGTGAGCAGGCCCTCACCGTCTACAAGGCCTTCCCGCGGGAGGCGCAGCAGGCGGCGGACATCGCGGTGACCGTGGCGACGGGGGGCACCGTCAAGGGTGCGACCGAGGTCGAGGGAGTGCCGGGCTTCGTCTTCGAGCCGGTCGTGGTGACCCTGGCCAACCTCACCGACACCGTGGTGCGCGACGGGATCTACCGGCCCGCCGTGATCTGCCGCGGCAAGGTCCTGCCCAGGTGCGAGCAGCTCGGCATCATCTGAGCGCGGGCGCGGCGTACGTCGTGGTGCGCTGCCGCACCGGCCGGCCGATGCCGGACCCGATCTCGACGAGCTCGGCGACGGTCTTCGCCGAGCCGTGCTCGGACCCGGCCATCCGGGAGATGGTCTCCTCCATCAGGGTGCCGCCGAGGTCGTCCGCACCCGCCTGCAGCATCAGCCGGGTGCCGTCCACGCCCAGCTTCACCCACGAGGTCTGCACGTGGTCGACCGCGCCGTGCAGCAGGATCCGCGCCATCGCGTGGACCGCGAGGTTGTCGCGCAGGGTGGGGCCCGGCCTGGCCACGCCGGCCAGGTACAGCGGCGCCGAGTGGTGCACGAACGGCAGAGGGACGAACTCGGTGAACCCGCCGGTCTCCTCCTGCACGCGACGCAGCAGCCGCAGGTGCGCCACCCAGTGCCGGGGGTGGTCGACGTGGCCGTACATCATGGTGGCGCTCGAGGGCAGCCCCAGCCGGTGCGCGGTGGTCACCACCTCCACCCACGTGCGGGTGGGCAGCTTGCCCTTGGTGAGCACCCAGCGGACGTCGTCGTCGAGGATCTCCGCGGCCGTGCCGGGGATGCTGCCGAGGCCCGCCTCCCGCAGCTGCAGCAGGAACTCCTCCAGGCTCAGCCCGGCTCGGGTGGCGCCGTTGACGACCTCCATCGGGGAGAAGGCGTGGACGTGCATGTCCGGCACCCGGTCCTTCACCGCCCGCACCAGGTCGACGTACGCCGTCGTGGGCAGCTGCGGGTCGATGCCGCCCTGCATGCAGACCTCGGTCGCGCCGAGCCGCCAGGCCTCCTCGGCGCGGTCGGCGACCTGGTCGAGCGAGAGCGAGAACGCGTCGGCGTCGGTACGGCGCTGGGCGAAGGCGCAGAAGCGGCAGCCGACGTAGCACACGTTGGTGAAGTTGATGTTCCGGTTCACCACGTAGGTGACCTCGTCACCGACGGTCTGCTGGCGCAGCTGGTCGGCCAGCCGGCACACCTCCCGCAGCAGGCCCCCCTCGGCCGTCATCAGGGTCAGCGCCTGGTCGTCGGTGAGCGAGGTCGGGTCGGTCTCCGCGGCGCGCAGCGCAGACAGTCCGCCGCGTAACTCATCATTTGTGCCCCCGACATGATGATCTTCGCGGCGGACCGCCTCGCGCAGGGCGTCCCAGTCGCCGTAGACGGTGTCGAAGTCGGAGCGGCGGTCGGTGCGACGGCCGGTGGTGTCGACCTCGGTGTGCAGGTCCGTGCGCCCCGAGGGCAGGCCGCCGTCCGGCTCCTGCCACGGCCGGCCGGCGGGACGTACGCCGGGGCGCGCGAGGCCGTCCGGCCCGGCCAGGGCGGCCACGTGGCCCTGGACCCGGGGGTCCAGCCACGGCTCCCCGGCGCGGACGTACTCCGGGTGCACCGCCAGCCGGGGGCGCAGCGCGAACCCCGCCTGGGCCGTGACCTCGCGCAGCGCCTCGATCTCCGGCCACGGCCGCTCCGGGTTCACGTGGTCCGGGGTGAGCGGCGAGACGCCGCCCCAGTCGTCCACCCCGGCGTCCAGCAGCAGCCGGCACTCCTCGAGCGCGACCAGGTTGGGCGGGGCCTGCACCCGCACCCGGGGCCCCAGCACGATGCGGGTGACCGCGACCGCCGCGAGGTGCTCGGTCAGGTCCAGGTCGTCGGCGTGGCGCATCGGCGTGCTCGGCTTGGCCCGGAAGTTCTGGACGATCACCTCCTGCACCGCGCCGTACCGCCGGGCGGTGGCGCGCAGCGCGAAGACCGTCTCGGCCCGCTCGGCCAGGGTCTCGCCGATGCCGACCAGGAGCCCCGTGGTGAACGGGACCGCCAGCCGGCCCGCGTCGTCGAGGACCCGCAGCCGCACGGCGGGGTCCTTGTCCGGTGAGCCGTGGTGGGCCGCCCCGGGCTCGGTGAACAGCCGGCTGGACGTGGTCTCGAGCATCATGCCCATCGACGGGGCGACCGGCTTGAGCCGCGCGAGCTCCTCCCAGGTCATCACCCCGGGGTTCAGGTGCGGCAGCAGCCCGGTCTCCTCCAGCACGCGCACGGCCATCGCCCGCACGTAGCCCAGGGTGGAGTCGTAGCCCTGCTCGGCGAGCCACTCGCGCGCCTGCGGCCACCGGTCCTCGGGCCGGTCGCCGAGCGTGAACAGCGCCTCCAGGCAGCCGTGCTCGGCGCCGCGCCGGGCCAGGTCCACGATCTCGTCGGGGGAGAGGTACGGCGACAGCCCGGCCGCCTCGAGCCGGTTCGGCACGGAGACGAACGTGCAGTAGTGGCAGCGGTCCCGGCACAGGCGGGTGACGGGGACGAACACCTTGGGCGAGTAGGTGACCACCCCCGGACGTCCCGCGTCCACGAGCCCGGCGTCGCGGACCCGGGCAGCCACCCGGCACAGCCGGGCC
>NZ_DAOMFK010000063.1:0-15017 GCF_035429765.1 Nocardioides sp.
GTCGGGACGCTCGACTCCCGCAGACCGGCGTGTCAGCGGTCGCGGCACGCAAGTGGAGCGGATGCAAGGCGCGAGTCAACCGCACCCAAGGCGCGAGTCAACCGCACCGAAGGCGCGACTCAACCGGGGTGGGAGGCGTTCCAGGCGACCAGGGCCTCAGTGGCCTCCTCGGCTGACATCGGGCCCCGGTCCAGGCGCAGGTCGAGCAGGAAGCGGTACGCCGCGCCCACCCGCGGGCCCGGCGGGATGCCCAAGATCTCCATGGTCTCCGCTGACCCGTCGCAGACTGCGACGGGTCACTCCCACTCGATGGTGCCCGGCGGCTTGGACGTCACGTCCAGCACGACCCGGTTGACCTCGGCCACCTCGTTGGTGATCCGGGTCGAGACCCGCTCGATCAGGTCGTAGGGCAGCCGCGCCCAGTCGGCGGTCATCGCGTCCTCGGAGGTGACCGGCCGGATCACCACGGGGTGGCCGTAGGTCCGGCCGTCTCCTTGGACCCCGACCGACCGGACGTCGGCAAGCAGCACCACCGGCATCTGCCAGATGTCGCGGTCCAGGCCCGCCCGGGTGAGCTCCTCGCGCGCGATCGCGTCGGCGGCGCGCAGCGTCTCCAGCCGCTCGGCGGTGACCTCACCGATGATCCGGATACCCAGGCCCGGGCCGGGGAACGGCTGTCGCCAGACGATCTCGGCCGGGAGGCCGAGCTGCTCGCCGACCAGCCGGACCTCGTCCTTGAACAGCGTGCGCAGCGGCTCCACCAGCTCGAACTCAAGGTCCTCGGGCAGGCCGCCGACGTTGTGGTGGGACTTGATGGTCGAGGCGCCCGCACCGCCGCCGGACTCCACCACGTCCGGGTAGAGGGTCCCTTGCACGAGGAACGCCACCTTGTCCCCGGTGGCGGCCGCGTCGCCCAGCACCTGGGCCTCGGCGGCCTCGAACACCCGGATGAACTCCCGGCCGATGGTCTTGCGCTTCTGCTCGGGGTCGCTCACCCCGGCCAGTGCGTCGAGGAACCGCTTCTGGGCGTCCACGACGTGGAGCCGGACACCGGTCGCCGCCACGAAGTCGCGCTCGACCTGCTCGGCCTCGCCCTGGCGCAGCAGACCGTGGTCGACGAAGACGCAGTCCAGCCGGTCACCGATGGCGCGCTGCACGATCGCGGCCGCCACCGCCGAGTCCACGCCTCCGGACAGCCCGCAGATCGCCCGGCCGTCCTCTCCGATCTGGTCACGGACCCGGGCCACCTGCTCCTCGACGATGTTGACCATGGTCCAGGTCTGCCGGCAGCCGGCGATGTCGTGCACGAAGTGCTCCAGCACCCGCTGCCCGTGCTCGGTGTGCAGCACCTCGGGGTGCCACTGCACGCCGGCCAGCCGCCGGTCGAGATCCTCGAAGGCCGCCACCGGCGTGGAGCCGGTCGAGGCCAGCACGGTGAACCCGGCGGGGGCGGCCGCCACCGAGTCGCCGTGCGACATCCACACGTGGTGGCTGGCCGGTACGTCGGACAGCAGCACGCCGGGAGCGGTCACGGTGACCGGCGTCCGGCCGTACTCACGTGCCCCGGTACGGGCCACCTCCCCACCGAGGGCCTGGGCCATCAGCTGGAAGCCGTAGCACATCCCGAACACCGGCACCCCCGCGGAGAACAGCGACGGGTCGATCCGGGGGGCGCCGGCCTCGTACACCGAGGAGGGGCCGCCGGACAGCACGATCGCCCGGGGCCGCCGGGCGAGCATCTCGGACACCGGCACCGTGTGCGGCACGATCTCGGAGTAGACCCGGGCCTCACGGATCCGGCGGGCGATGAGCTGGGCGTACTGCGCCCCGAAGTCGACCACCAGCACCAGGTCGTGTTCTGTCACCACGGGCCTCTCTGTCGGCAGGCCGCGAGTCTAACCGGCCGCGAGCCGCCCTCCAGCCACCGCCACCGGCCGTCCCGTGCGAAGCCCCGATTCCCGCCCCGACGGGCCCGGTGTCGGACTACCCTCGCGGAGTGACAGCACCGGACCGGGCCACCGCCGCGCCGGTCGGGCCGATGCCGGCGGGCCTCGTGGCCGGCTGGACGCTGCTGTGGGCCGGGTTGTGCGACCTCGTCCTCGAGGGATCGCTCCGCGTCGGCCACCCCTCCACGTGGACCCCGGCCATCACCGTGGGGATCCTCTTCGTGTGGTGCGTGGTGCTCTTCCTGCTCGGCCTCACCGGGCGCCTCCGGTTCGCCTTCGCGATCAGCCTGGCGGTCGTGGCGGTCCTCGGCGCGGCGAACCTCGCCAAGCTCTCGTTCCTGGCCGAGCCGCTGGTCCCCGCCGACGTGGAGTACCTCCGCACGCCGGGCTTCCTGGTCTCGATGGTCTCCCCCCGGACGGTGGCCCTCGGTGCCGCTGCGATCGCCCTGCTCACCGCGGGGGTGCTGCTGCTCGGCCGCCGCCTCGGCCGCCGCTACGCCCCCCTCCGCCGCGGGTCGCGGGGCTGGCGGTGGTGGACCGGGCTGCGCGTGCTCCTGGTGCTGGGCTGCGGCGCGCTGCTGCTCCAGGCGGGGTCCTTCAACCACCCTGGGAACGTCTGGCGGGCGGCGTACGAGAGCACCGACGTGACCTGGGCGCCGTGGGACCAGCTCCAGAACTACCAGTTCAACGGGTTCGTCGGCGGGGCGCTGTACAACCTGCCGTCGGTGGTGATGGCGCAGCCCGAGGGCTACGACCCGGAGACGATGGCCCGCATCGCGGACCGCTACCGGACGACCCCCGGCGCGTCGCCGGCCGGCCGACCCGACCCGAACGTCGTGATCGTGCTCAGCGAGTCGTTCGCCGACCCGCAGCAGCTCGCCGGGATCTCCCTGGCGGAGGACCCGATCCCCCGCACCCGGGCCGAGAGCGCACGGAGCTGGGGCGGGACGGCCCTGGCCTCCTTCTACGGCACAGGGACCTCCGCGATGGAGTTCCAGGTCCTCTCCGGCCAGTCGCTGGGTCTGTTCGAGCCGCAGATCACCACGCCCTACCAGCAGTTCCTGCCCGGCCTGCCGGACTACCCCACGGCGGTGGGCTGGCTCGCGTCACAGGGGTACCGGACCGTCGCGATCCACCCGTACTCGACCCAGATGTACCACCGGCCCGAGGTGTACCGGGTCTTCGGCTTCGACGACTTCGTGCACGACACCGGGCTGGAGCAGGTGACCCGGATCGCCGACAGTCCCTTCATCTCCGACCGGTCGGCCTACCACGAGGTGGTCCACCAGGTGGAGGCCAGCCGCGACCCGCTCCTGGTGCACCTGGTCACCATGCAGAACCACGTGCCGATGGGCGGCTCCTACCCCGACCCGGTCGGGGTCACCGGCGTGGGCGGAGCGCAGGCCGACGAGGTCGGGGCGTGGGCACGAGGGCTGAGCCACACCGACGCCGCGCTCCCCGGCCTGCTCGAGGAGCTCGAGGACACCGGGGAGCCGACCGTGGTCGTCTTCTTCGGCGACCACTTCCCCGGCATCTTCAGCGACCGGGTGCAGGCAGCCAACCCGGGGCTGGCGATGCTCGAGACCCCGTTCTTCATCTGGTCCACCGAGCGCGGACCCGCGCGGCACCTCGGCGTCACCGCCCCCACGGCGTTCCTGCCGCTGGCCATGGAGCGTGCCGGGGTCTCGCTGCCGCCGTACTACGAGCTGCTGCGCAGGGTGGCCGACGAGGTCGGGGCGCTGCGGGGCGACGGCGTCGTGCGTCCGGACGGGCGCGAGGTGGGGTACGACGAGCTCACCGCGCCGCAGGCCGCGCTGGTGCGCGACCTGCGACTGGTGCAGTACGACCTCTCCGTCGGGCGGCGCTACGCCGTCGACGACCTGTGGTACCCCCTGGCCGACCGGCCGGACTAGGAGACGCCGACGATCGGCAGCCGCAGGGCCCCGGGAGCCGCGTCCGGCACGGCCGGCGACTTCGGTGCGACCGGCGACACCCGCTGGTACGCCGTGCCCTGCGTCGGCCTCGGGTCGACCTCGTCCTTGTTCGGCCAGAACGACATCGCCCGCTCGGCCTGGGCGGTGATCGTCAGCGACGGGTTCACCCCGAGGTTGGCCGAGATCGCCGACCCGTCGACGATGTGCAGCCCGGGGTAGTTGTAGACCCGGTGGTAGGCGTCGATCACGCCGGAGTCCTGGTCGGCGCCGATGGCGCAGCCCCCGATGAAGTGCGCGGTGAGCGGCATCCCGAACGGCTCCCCGATCGACCCGCCCGGCATGCCGCCGAGGATGTCGGCCATCTTGCGCACCGCGACGTTCGCGATCGGGATCCAGGTGGGGTTCGGCTCGCCGTGGCCCTGACGCGAGGTCAGCACCCGCCGGCGCAACATCCTGGAGTACTTGGTGTAGGTGGTGATCGAGTTGTCCCGGCTCTGCATCACCAGCGCGATGACGGTGCGCTCCGACCAGTGCTTCATGTCGTAGAGGTCGAGCACCGCGAGCTTGTGCCGCCACAGCTCCTTCAGCCAGGTCTTCCAGCGCGGGTCGGGCCCGTGCCCGTCGGTGAGCACCGTCTGCAGCAGCGACATCACGTTGCTGCCCTTGCCGTAGCGGCAGGGCTCGATGTGGGTGTGCTCGTCGGGGTGGAACGACGAGGTGATCGCGACGCCCTTGCTGTAGTCCACCGCGGTGTCCGGGGCGATCGCACCCAGGATCGACTCGGAGTTCGTCCGGGCGAGGTGCCCCAGTCGCTGCGAGAGGTCGGGGAGGTAGCCCTCGTCCTTCATCCGGTGCAGCAGCCGCTGGGTCCCCAGCGCGGAGGCGGCGAAGACCACCTGGTCGGCAGTCAGCACCCGGGTGGCCGCACGGCGCGGCCGGGCCTTGGTGAACCGCACGTGGACGTCGTACCCCCCGGCCGCGCGCGGAGTCACCCGGGTCACCGTGGTGAGCGGCAGGACCGTGGCGCCGTTCTTCTCGGCGAGGTAGAGGTAGTTCTTCACCAGCGTGTTCTTGGCGTTGTGCCGGCAGCCGGTCATGCACTCCCCGCAGTTCTTGCACGGGTTGCGGTCGGGGCCCTCGCCGCCGAAGTACGGGTCGGGGACCACCCGGTGGGAGGGCTGCCCCGGCCCACCGAAGAACACCCCGACCGGGGTCGGGTGGAACGTGTCGCCCACGCCCATGTCCTCGGCGACCTGCTTCATCACCTCGTCGGCGGGCGTGTGCAGCGGGTTCTCGACCACGCCGAGCATCCGCTTGGCCTGGTCGTAGTACGGCGCCAGCTCGGCGCGCCAGTCGGTGATGTCCTTCCACTGCGGGTCGCAGTAGAAGGCCGGCAGCGGCTCGTACAGGGTGTTGGCGTACACCAGCGAGCCGCCCCCGACGCCGGCCCCGGAGAGGATCAGGCAGTCCTTGAGCGCGTCGATGCGCTGGATGCCGTAGAGGCCGACCTCGGGCCGGAACAGGTACTTCTTGGTCTCGAACGAGGTGACCGGGAGGTCCTCGTCGGCGAAGCGGGCTCCCGCTTCGATCACCCCGACCCGGTACCCCTTCTCGGTCAGCCGCAGCGCGGTGACCGACCCGCCGAACCCCGATCCGACGACCAGGACGTCGAAGTCCATCAGGCCCTCCCCAGCTTCTTCATGATCCGCAGGTTCGCGGTCATCACCTTCGAGTAGTGCTCGTCGGACATCCCGAACATCGGCGCGAACCGGATCGCCCGCTGCGTGGCGACCGACTGCGGCTCGGTGTAGCGGTAGATGCCGTCGGTACCCTGCCGCCGGCCCAGGCCGGAGTCCCGCATCCCGCCCATCGGCGAGTCGATGCTGGCGAAGGTCGCCCCGAACGCCTCGTTGATGTTGACCGTGCCGCACTTGATCTGCGCCGCGAGGGCGCGCGCCCGCGCGCCGTCCTTGCTGTAGACCGCGGCGTTCAGGCCGTACTGCCCCTCGTTCGCCCGGGCCACGGCCTCGGTCTCGTCGTGGAAGCGGTACACCGACACCACCGGTCCGAAGGTCTCGTCGGCGAAGCAGGCCATCTCGGGGTTGACCCCCTCGAGGATGGTGGGCTCGAAGAAGTACGGCGCGAGGTCGGGACGCGCCCGGCCGCCGGCGAGCACCCGGGCGCCCTTGGCGACGGCCTCGTCGACGTGCGCCGTGACCCCGTCGAGCTGGGCCTGCGAGATCAGCGTGCCCATGTCGACGCCCCAGTCCATGCTGGCGCCCAGTGACATCGACTGGGTGCGGGCCACGAACCGCTCCATGAACCGGTCGTAGATCTGGTCGGCGACGAACATCCGCTCGGTCGACACGCACAGCTGGCCGGCGTTGGAGAAGCAGGCGCGCACCGCGCCCTCGGCGGCCTTCTCCAGGTCGGCGTCGCGCAGGATCAGGATCGGGTTCTTCCCGCCGAGCTCCAGGGAGCACCCGATGAGCCGGTCGGCGCAGCCCCGGGCGATCACCTTGCCGGTGGCCGTCGAGCCGGTGAAGCACACGTAGTCCGAGCTGCCGACCAGCTGCGGGCCGATCCGTCGGCCGGGGCCGGCGACGACCTGCCAGAGGTCCTGCGGGAAGCCCGCCTCGGCGAGCAGCTCGACGCCGAGCAGCGCGGACAGCATCGACTGCTGGTCCGGCTTGGCCACCACCGCGTTGCCGGCCAGCAGCGCGGGGAGCCCGTCGCACAGCGCCATCGTGAAGGGGTAGTTCCAGGGCGAGATGATCCCGACGACCCCCTTGGGCAGCCGGTTGACCTCCACCCGGGTGAGCACCGGCACCACGCCGACGTGGCGCCGGGTGTGCAGGTGCTTGCGCGCGTTGCGTGCGTAGTAGCGGGCGGTGAGCGCGACGTGCATGGGCTCGTCGAAGGCGTGCTTGCGGGCCTTGCCCGACTCCCACACGATGAGGTCGATGATCTCGGACTGGCGGTCGAGGATGAGGTCGTGCAGCCGCAGCAGCGCCGCCGCGCGCTCGTCGAGCGGGGTGCGTGCCCAGGCCTCCTGCGCCACCCGGGCACGGGCGAAGGCCTCGGCGACGTCGGCGTCGGAGGACTGCGGGATGTGCGCCAGCGGCTGGCCGTTGAGCGGCGAGTGCACCTCGGCGGTCTCGCCGGAGGTGGACACGATGCGCTTGGTGAGGGCGTCGACGTACCCGGGCTCGAGGGCGTAGGAGGCGGTGGGGTCGTGCTCGGGGTCGCTGGGTCCGTGGAGCAGCGGACCACCCGACGAGGTGGGGGTGTGGGCCATGTCACCCAGGGTAGGTGACCGCTGGGCGGCCTGCTACCCCTGGGTAACCAAGGTCGCAGCGCCGGGCCGGGTGACCCGTGTCACACCATCTCGGGCGCGCTGACCCGAGCCTCGTCGGCCTCCTGGTCGGTCATCTTCAGCTGGCTCTGCCGTTCCGCCTCGACCCGCCGCAGGTAGTGGTCGACCTCGTCGGCCGTGCGGTCCTCGTCCCACCCGAGCTCGCCGGCCATCAGCCGGGCGGCCGGGGCCGCGGCCCGGACCCCCCGGTCGAAGGTCTCGATGGAGATGCGGGTCCGCCGGGTGAGCACGTCGTCGAGGTGCCGGGCGCCCTCGTGGGAGACGGCGTAGACGACCTCGGCCGCCAGGTAGTCCTCCGCGCCGGCCAGCGGCTCGGCGAGCTCGGGCCGACCGGCGATCAGGTCCAGCACCTCGTCCACCAGCCCGCCGTAGCGAGCCAGCAGGTGGTCGATGAGACCGACCGGCACCCCCGAGCGGCGAGCCAGCATGACCCGCTGGTTGGTGCGCGCCTCGTAGCCCTGCGCACCGGCCAGCGGCACCCGGTCGGTGATGCTGTCGCGGACCCGGGAGCCGGTGAGGTGCTCCAGCGTCGGCACCGCCGCGTCGACCGCGTCCCTGGCCATGATCCGGTACGTCGTGAGCTTGCCCCCGGCGATCATGATCAGCCCTGGGACGGGGGTGACCACGGTGTGCTCGCGCGACATCTTCGAGGTCGAGTCGGCCTCGCCGACGAGCAGTGGTCGCAGTCCGGCGTACACGCCCTCCACGTCCTCGTGGTCGAGCGGGTCGCGCAGGATCGTGTTCACGTGGTTGAGCAGGTAGTCGATGTCGGCCCGGCTCGCCGCCGGGTGCGCCTTGTCGAGGTCCCAGGGGGTGTCCGTGGTGCCGATGATCCAGTGCCGGCCCCACGGGATCACGAAGAGCACGGACTTCTCGGTCTTGGAGATGAAACCGGCCTCGGAACGGATCCGGTCGCGCGGCACGACGAGGTGGATGCCCTTGGACGCCTGCACGTGGAGCGCTCCGCGACCGCCCACCATCTCCTGGATCTCGTCGGTCCACACGCCGGCGGCGTTGACCACCACCCGCGCCCGCACCTCGAGCTCGGCCCCGGACTCCAGGTCGAGGGCCTGGACGCCGACCACCCGCTCCCCCTCGCGGAGGAACCCCACCACCTGGGTGCGGGTGGCGATGTGGGCCCCGTGCGAGGCGGCGGTCCGGGCGATGGTCATCACCCAGCGCGCGTCGTCGACCTGGCAGTCGTAGTAGCGGATCGCCCCGGCCATCTCCTCGAACTTCAGGTCCGGCGCGATCCGGGCCAGCTGCCGCCGGAACAGGTGCCGGTGCCGTGGGACGCCCATCGAGTACTTCCCGGCCATCGCCATGCCGTCGTAGAGCATCAGCCCGGCTCCGACGTACGGCCGCTCCCACGTCTTGTGCAGCGGGTAGAGGAAGGCGATCGGCGTCACCAGGTGCGGCGCCAGCCGGTTCAGGTGCAGCCCCCGCTCCTCCAGCGCCTCGCGGACCAGGCCGAAGTCGAACATCTCCAGGTAGCGCAGGCCGCCGTGGACGAGCTTGCTGCTGCGCGAGCTGGTGCCCGAGGAGAGGTCGCGCTGCTCGAGCAGGGCGGTGGTCAGACCGCGGGTCACGGCGTCCAGCGCCACCCCGGCGCCGGTGATCCCGCCGCCGACCACCAGGACGTCCAGCTCGGCTCCGGGCTCGGTGGTCGCTCGCAACGCGGCCAGGGACTCGGCACGAGCGGTGGGGCTGAGGGCACTGGTCTGCGTCATGCCCCCATTGTGTCGCGCCGCGGTGTCCTTCGGCAGGGCTGCGCCGTGTGACCGCGCTCAACCCCGACCACCCGGGCGCTCGCCGGCGCGGGGGCATGATGGGGTCGTGGAGGAGCAGGTGGCGCTGTACGACGAGCACGGGCTGCCCTGCGGCAGCGCCCCCCGCTCGCGCATGCGGGCGGAGAACCTGCGCCACGCCGCGACGGCGGTCGTGGTGCGTGACCCGGCCGGCCGGGTCTACGTGCACCGCCGCAGCGCCACCAAGGACCTGTACCCCGGGCGGCGGGACTTCGCCGCTGGCGGGGTGGTCGCCGCCGGCGAGGACCCGGCCGACGCCGCCCGGCGGGAGCTGGCCGAGGAGCTCGGGGTCAGCGGCGTGGCCCTGGTCGACCTGGGCGCCGGTGACTACGCCGACGGGCACACCAGGGTGCACGCCTTCTGCTTCACCGTCACCTGGGACGGGCTGATCCGCTGGCAGCCCGAGGAGGTGGTCCACGGGGAGTGGATGGAGCCGGCGGCGCTGCTCGTAGCGGTGCGGGAGGAGCCGGAGGACTTCATGCCCGACACCCTCGCCCTGCTGGGCGACTGGCTGGCCGACCAGGTGTCCTGACCGCGGGCGCCGCTAGACGACGACCACCTCGACCCGCTGGAACTCCTTGAGCTCGGTGTAGCCGGTGGTGGCCAGCGCGCGCCGTAGCGCCCCGATCAGGTTCATCGTCCCGTCGGCGACGCGGGAGGGGCCGAACAGGATCTCCTCCAGGGTGCCCACGGTCTCGAACTCCACGCGCTCCCCCCGCGGCAGCTGCGGGTGGTGCGCCTCGCCGCCCCAGTGGAACCCCCGGCCGGGCGCGTCGCTGGCCCGGGCCAGCGGCGAGCCGACCATCACCGCGTCGGCGCCGCAGGCGATCGCCTTGGCGATGTCGCCCGAGCGGCCGATCGAGCCGTCGGCGATCACGTGCACGTAGCGGCCGCCGGACTCGTCGAGGTAGTCGCGGCGGGCGGCCGCCACGTCGGCCACCGCCGAGGCCATCGGGACGGCCACCCCCAGGACGGTCCGGGTGGTGTGGGCCGCGCCCCCGCCGAACCCGACCAGCACCCCCGCCGCGCCGGTGCGCATCAGGTGCAGGGCCGCCTGGTAGGTGGCGCAGCCGCCGACGATCACCGGCACGTCGAGCTCGTAGATGAACTCCTTGAGGTTGAGCGGCTCGGCCTGGGAGGAGACGTGCTCGGCCGAGACCGTGGTCCCGCGGATCACGAACATGTCGACGCCGGCGTCGACCACGGTCGCCGCGAACTGCTTGGTGCGCTGGGGGGACAGCGACCCGGCGACGGTCACCCCCGCGTCGCGCACCTCCCCGAGCCGCCGGGCGATCAGGTCGGCCCGGACCGGCTCCCGGTAGATCTCCTGCATCCGCCGGGTGGCCTGCTCCCCCTGCAGGCCGGCGACCTCCTCCAGCAGCGACGTCGGGTCGTCGTACCGGGTCCACAGCCCTTCGAGGTTGAGCACGCCCAGCCCGCCGAAGCGTCCCAGCGCGATCGCGGTCTCCGGGGACATCACCGAGTCCATCGGCGCGGCCACGACCGGGAGCTCGAACCGGTAGGCGTCGATCTGCCAGGCGAGGCTGACCTCCTCCGGGTCGCGCGTGCGCCGGCTGGGGACGATGGCGATGTCGTCGAAGGAGTAGGCCCGCCGGGCGCGCTTGGCCCGGCCGATCTCGATCTCGGTCATGTCGGTTCCGTTTCCCTGGTCGGGCGGCGCGGCCTAGCGGCCCGCGTAGTTGGGCGGCTCGACGGTCATCTGCACGTCGTGGGGGTGGCTCTCCTTGAGCGAG
Source organism: Nocardioides sp. (assembly GCF_035429765.1). Taxonomy (GTDB): domain Bacteria; phylum Actinomycetota; class Actinomycetes; order Propionibacteriales; family Nocardioidaceae; genus Nocardioides. The sequence continues at coordinate 10,819 of NZ_DAOMFK010000063.1, forward strand.
GCGGCCGTGATCCGCACGAACCTGCCCTTGGCCTGCAGCTCGGGGATGGTGCGCGCGCCGACGTAGAACATCGACTGGGTCAGCCCACCGACCAGCTGGTGGGCGACCGCGGCGAGCGGGCCGCGGTAGGCCACCCGACCCTCGATCCCCTCCGGGACGATCAGGTCGTCGTCGGTGACCTCGGCCTGGAAGTAGCGGTCCTTGGAGTAGGACTTCTTGCCCCGGCTGGACATCGCCCCCAGCGACCCCATCCCGCGGTAGGCCTTGTACTGCTTGCCGTTGACCAGCACCAGCTCGCCGGGGGACTCCTCGCAGCCGGCGAGGAGCGAGCCGACCATGACCGCCTCGGCGCCCGCCACGATCGCCTTGGCGATGTCCCCGGAGTACTGCAGGCCACCGTCGGCGATCACAGGTACGCCGGCCGGCCGGCACGCCTGCCACGCGTCGTGCACCGCGGTCACCTGGGGCGCCCCGACGCCGGTCACCACCCGGGTGGTGCAGATCGAGCCCGGGCCGACCCCGACCTTGACCGCGTCCGCTCCGGCGTCGACGAAAGCCTGGGCCCCGTCCCGGGTCGCGACGTTCCCTCCGATGACCTGGACGTGGCGGGTGGCGGGGTCGGTCTTCAGCCGGCGCACCATGTCCAGCAGCATCCGCACGTGCCCGTGGGCGGTGTCGGCCACGAGCACGTCGGCGCCCGCCTCGACCAGCCGGGTGGCGCGCTCCCAGGCGTCGCCGAAGTAGCCGATCGCCGCCCCGACCATCAGCCGTCCGTCGGCGTCCTTGGACGCGTGCGGGAACTGCTCGGACTTCACGAAGTCCTTCACGGTGATCAGCCCGCCGAGCCGTCCCTCGTCGTCGATGAGCGGAAGCCGCTCCTTCTTGTGCCGCCGCAGCAGCAGGGTGGCGTCCTCACGCGAGATGCCCACCGGGCCGGTGACCAGCGGCATCGGGGTCATCATCTCCACGACCTTGGTGCTGCCCCACTCGGCGACCGGGGTGAACCTGAGGTCCCGGTTGGTGATGATGCCGAGCAGGCGCTGGTCGGTGTCGACCACGGGCAGCCCCGAGACGCGGTACTCCCCGCAGATCCGGTCCAGGTCCTCCAGCGTCGCGTCGGGGCCGATCGTGACGGGGTTGGAGATGATGCCCGTCTGCGTCCGCTTGACCAGGTCGACCTGGTAGGCCTGGTCGTCGATGGACAGGTTGCGGTGCAGCACGCCGAGCCCGCCCTGGCGGGCCATCGCGATCGCCATCCGCGACTCGGTGACGGTGTCCATCGCCGCGCTCACCAGCGGGATCTTCAGGGAGATCTCCCGGGTGAGCCGGCCGGTGGTGTCGATCTCGTCCGGCGCCAGGTCGGAGGCCCCCGGCAGCAGCAGGACGTCGTCGTAGGTGAGGCCGAGGGCGGCGAACTTGTCGGGCACCTCGTCGGGTCGCTGCTGCGTCATCGGGCGAGCCAGGGCCTTTCGTGTCGGCGGGGCACCATCCTAACGGCGCGGCGACCGGCGCACCCGCCGGGAAACCGCCGACCCGTCACGTCTGGCGGCCAGATGTGACGGGTCGGCGGGAAGGCAGCGACGGGTCAGTGCCCGTGGCCGTGCCCGTGGCCGTGGCCGGCGGCAGCCGCCTCGTCCTCGTCCTCGGGCTTGTCGACCACCAGGGTCTCGGTGGTGAGCAGCATGCCCGCGATCGAGCTGGCGTTGACCAGCGCGGAGCGGGTGACCTTCACCGGGTCCAGCACGCCCTGGGCGACCAGGTCGCCGTACTCGTGGGTGGCCGCGTTGTAGCCCGTGCCCCGACCGGCCTCCCGCACCTTGGTGACGATCACGTAGCCGTTCTCGCCACCGTTCTCGGCGATCCACCGCAGCGGCTCGTCCAGCGACTTGCGGACGATGCGGACCCCCTGCGCCTCGTCGCCGGTGAGGCCGAGGTCGCCCTCGAGCACCGAGGCGGCGTGGATGAGCGCGGAGCCGCCGCCGGCGACGATGCCCTCCTCGATGGCCGCGCGGGTCGCGGAGACGGCGTCCTCGATGCGGTGCTTCTTCTCCTTCAGCTCGACCTCCGTGGCCGCGCCGACCTTGATCACGCACACCCCGCCGGCCAGCTTGGCGAGCCGCTCCTGGAGTTTCTCGCGGTCCCAGTCGGAGTCGGTGTTCTCGATCTCGGTCTTGATCTGGTGCACCCGGGCCTGGACCTCGGAGTGCTCACCCCCGCCGTCGACGATCGTGGTGTTGTCCTTGGTCACCACGATGCGCCGGGCGGTGCCGAGGACCTCCAGGCCCACCTGGTCGAGCTTGAGCCCGACCTCGGGGGCGACGACCTGGCCGCCGGTGAGCACCGCGATGTCCTGCATCATCGCCTTGCGCCGGTCGCCGAAGGCCGGGCTCTTGACCGCGACCGCGTTGAAGGTGCCCCGGATCTTGTTGACCACCAGGGTGGACAGGGCCTCGCCCTCGACGTCCTCGGCGAGGATGAACAGCGACTTGCCGGCCGCGATGACCTTCTCCAGCAGCGGCAGCAGCTCGGCGATCGAGGAGATCTTGCCCTGGTGCAGCAGCACGTAGGGGTCCTCGAGCACCGCCTCCATGGACTCCGGGTCGGTGACGAAGTACGCCGAGATGTAGCCCTTGTCGAACTGCATGCCCTCGGTGAACTCCAGCTCGGTGCCCATGGTGTTGGACTCCTCGACGGTGATCACCCCGTCCTTGCCGACCTTGTCGAAGGCCTCGGCGAGCAGCTCGCCGATGAGGCTGTCGCGCGAGGAGATCGTCGCCACCGAGGCCATGTCCTCCCGCGTCTCGACCTCGCGGGCCGACTCGCGCAGCGCGTCGGAGACGGCCTCCGCGGCGGCGTCCATGCCGCGCTTGATGCCCATCGGGTTGATGCCCGCGGCGACCGCCCGCAGGCCCTCGTGGACCATGGCCTGGGCGAGCACGGTGGCTGTGGTGGTCCCGTCGCCGGCGACGTCGTTGGTCTTGGTGGCGACCTCCTTGGTCAGCTGGGCGCCCAGGTTCTCGAACGGGTCGTCCAGCTCGATCTCACGAGCGACGGTGACGCCGTCGTTGGTGATGGTCGGCGCGCCCCACTTCTTGTCGAGCACGACGTAGCGGCCCTTGGGACCGAGGGTCACCTTGACGGTGTCGGCGAGGGCGTCCACGCCCCGCTCCAGCGCCCGGCGGGCGCCCTCGTCGAACTCCAGGATCTTCGGCATCGGGTCGATGCTCCTTTTCTCAAATCAGGAAGTCCGCCGCGACCGGCTCACCTCCGCGGCAGCAGAGCTGAGCGTCGCGGCGGACTATCCCATGGCTGTGGTCAGGAAACGACGGCGAGGACGTCGCGGGCGGAGAGGATGAGGTACTCCTCACCGGCGTACTTCACCTCGGTGCCGCCGTACTTGCTGTAGATGACCTTGTCACCGACGGCCACGTCGAGCGGCACCCGGTTGCCCTTGTCGTCGATGCGGCCGGGACCGATCGCCAGGACCTCGCCCTCCTGCGGCTTCTCCTTGGCGGTGTCCGGGATGACCAGGCCGGAGGCCGTGGTCTGCTCGGCGTCGAGGGGCTTGACGACGAGGCGGTCCTCGAGGGGCTTGATGTTGATCGACACGCTGGATCGACCTCCACTTTCTGCGGTTGTCTGACGGGGGGAGCCCCACGAGGGGGTCTCCCGGACGTGGTGAGCCTGCGGCATGAGGTACGCCGTCGCGGGGGTCGCACTTCATCGCACGCGCTGGCACCCTCCGAGCGAGAGTGCCAGGTCAGACGTTAGCACTCACCCCTGCGGAGTGCCAGAAACGGGCCCCGCCGGGGGCCTGCCTGCGGCCTGCAGGGTCGCGCCCGTGGTGGGCAGGTCGGCCCACGGGCCCGGCACCGCCACCACCGCGACCGCCGAGGTGGGCAGCCGCACCCACTCCCCGGTGAGCTGCTCGGCCAGCTCCTCCAGCCCCGGGTTGTGGCCCACGAGCACCACCGTGCGCGTCTGCTCGGGCAGCTCCGAGAGCACCCGCAGCAGCTCCGCGCCGGTGGCGGCGTACGCCCGCTCGTCGACGCTGACCTCCGGCGGCACGGGCAGCTCGGCGGCGACCAGATCCCAGGTGCCGCGGGCCCGGGCGGCCGGAGAGACCACCGCGCGGTCGATGGGCCCCACGCCCTGCGCGAGCCACCGGCCGGTCTCGGGGGCCTGCCGCCGGCCGCGCG
>NZ_DAOMFK010000064.1:0-14803 GCF_035429765.1 Nocardioides sp.
GCCATCCGCTCGGCCTCGGGGGCCTCGGGCGCGGCCGGCAGCCCGGTGCGCTCGAAGAAGTCGGTGCTGACCTGCCCGGACAGGAACTCCGGCGAGCGCAGCACCCGCACCAGCAGGTCGCGGTTGGTGGTCAGGCCGTGCAGCCGGGCGGTCGCCAGCGCGGTGGCCAGCCGCCGGGCGGCGGAGGCCCGGTCGGGGGCCCAGGCGACCACCTTGGCAAGCATCGCGTCGTAGTGGGTGGACACCTGGCTCCCCGCCTCGAAACCCGCGTCGACCCGCAGGCCGTGCTCGGCCAGCCGGTCGAAGCGTGCGGTCACCCCGGGGATGTCGAACCTCGTCAGCGTGCCGCTCTGCGGCTGCCAGTCGGCGGCCGGGTCCTCGGCGTAGAGACGGACCTCGATCGCGTGGCCGCTGCGTCCGATCTCGCTCACCCCGTGGACGGCCGGGTCCTCCGCCGCGATGATCTGGAGCTCCACCAGGTCCTCGCCGGTGACCGCCTCGGTCACCGGGTGCTCGACCTGCAGGCGGGTGTTCATCTCCAGGAACCAGAACCGGCTGGTGTCCCGGGCATCGACGAGGAACTCCACGGTGCCGGCGCCGACGTAGGAGATCGCGTGACCGGCGGCGCGCGCCGCGTCGTACATGGCGGCCAGGGTCTCCTCCGACAGCCCCGGTGGCGGGGCCTCCTCGACGACCTTCTGGTGGCGGCGCTGCAGCGAGCAGTCGCGCGCGCCCAGCACGGAGATGCTGCGCCCGTGGAAGTCGCCCCAGATCTGCACCTCGACGTGGCGGCCGTGCTCCACGTAGGGCTCCACGAAGACGGTGCCGTCGCCGAACGCCGAGGCCGCCTCGGCCCGGGCGGCGGCGATCTCGCCGGGCAGGTCGCCCAGCGCCCGCACCACCCGCATCCCCCGTCCGCCGCCGCCCGCCGACGCCTTGACCAGCAGCGGCAGGTCGGCCTCGGTGGCGGTGTCGGCGGCGAGGTTGGTGAGGACGGGGACGCCGGCCTGCTCCATCAGCTTCTTCGCCTCGACCTTCGAGCCCATCTGCTCGATCGACTCCGGCCGGGGACCGACCCAGACCAGTCCGGCTGCCTGCACGGCGCGGGCGAAGTCGGCGTTCTCGGAGAGGAACCCGTAGCCGGGGTGGATCGCGTCGGCACCGGCCGCCGCGGCGGCCGCGAGGATCAGGTCCGTGCGGAGGTAGGTGTCGGCCGGGGCGTCGCCGGGGAGCCGGACCGCGCGGTCGGCCTCGCGGACGAACGGCAGCCCGGCGTCGGCGTCCGAGTGCACCGCCACGGTCTCGATCCCGAGCCGGCGGCAGGTCGCGAACACGCGGCGGGCGATCTCGCCCCGGTTGGCGACCAGGAGTCGGTTGATCGTCATCGTGCTCACATCCTGAAGACGCCGTAGCCGGTTGCTCCGGCGAAGGGCGCGTTGTCGATGACGGAGAGGCAGATGCCCAGGACGGTGCGGGTGTCGCGCGGGTCGATCACCCCGTCGTCGTAGAGCATCCCGGAGAGGAAGAACGGCAGCGACTGTTCCTCCACCGAGGCCTCGATGAAGGCCCGCATGCCGGCGTCGGCCTCCTCGTCGTACTCCTGCCCGCGGGACTCGGCGGCGGCGCGGGCCACGATCGAGAGCACCCCGGCGAGCTGGGCCGGCCCCATCACCGCCGACTTCGCCGAGGGCCAGGTGAACAGGAACCGGGGGTCGTAGGCACGGCCGTTCATGCCGTAGTTCCCCGCGCCGTACGAGGCGCCGAGGATCACCGAGAGGTGCGGCACGGTGGAGTTCGAGACCGCGTTGATCATCTGCGCCCCGTGCTTGATGATGCCGCCCTGCTCGTACTCCTTGCCGACCATGTAGCCGGTGGTGTTGTGCAGGAACAGCAGGGGTACGTCGACCTGGTTGGCCAGCTGGATGAACTGCGTGGCCTTCTGGGACTCCTCGGAGAACAGCACCCCCTGGGCGTTGGCGAGGATGCCGACCGGGCGGCCGTGGATCCGGGCCCAGCCGGTGACCAGCGAGGTCCCGTAGAGCGGCTTGAACTCGTCGAAGGGGCGGGCGTTGCCGGGGCCGGTACCGTCGCAGACCCGCAGGATGACCTCGCGGGGGTCGAAGGGCTCCTTCAGGTCGGTGGGGATCAGGTCCAGCAGCCCCTCGGGGTCGGCGTCGGGCTCGGCCCACGCGGAGGCCGGCTCCGGGCGCGCCTTGCGCCAGTTGAGCCGGGCCACGATCCGGCGGCCGATCCGGATCGCGTCCCGCTCGTCCTCGGCCAGGTAGTCGGCCAGCCCGGAGATCCGGGCGTGCATCTCGGCGCCGCCGAGCGACTCGTCGTCGGACTCCTCGCCGGTGGCCATCTTCACCAGCGGCGGACCGCCGAGGAAGACCTTGGCCTGCTCCTTGACCATCACCGTGTAGTCGCTCATGCCCGGCACGTAGGCCCCGCCGGCGGTGGAGTTGCCGAAGACCAGCGCGATGGTCGGCTGGCGGCGCTTGCTCGCCCTCGTCAGGTCGCGGAAGGCGCGCCCGCCCGGGATGAAGATCTCCTTCTGGGTGGGCAGGTCGGCGCCGCCGGACTCCACCAGGGACACGGTCGGCAGGTTGTTCTCCTCGGCGATCTGCGCGGCCCGGAACCCCTTCTTCAGGGTCCACGGGTTGCTCGCGCCTCCCTTCACCGTCGGGTCGTTGGCGGTGATCAGGCACTCCACGCCCTCGATCACGCCGATGCCGGTGACCAGCGAGGCACCGACGGAGAAGTCCGAGCCCCACCCGGCCAGCGGCGAGAGCTCGAGGAAGGCCGAGCCCTCGTCGATCAGCAGCTCGATCCGCTCCCGGGCCAGCAGCTTGCCGCGGGCGTGGTGGCGGGCGACGTACTTCTCCCCGCCTCCGGCGACGGCCTTGGCCTGCTCGGCCGCGAGGTCGGCGAGCTTGGCGAGCATCGCCTCCCGGCGGCCGGGCGGCTCGGTGACGGGGGCGGTGGTGGCGTCGGCGCTCATGAGGCGTACCCCAGCAGTCGCGCGGCCAGGTCGGTCAGCACCTCGGTTGCTCCTCCTCCGATCGGCAGGATCCGGGCGTCGCGGTAGTGCCGCTCGACCTCGATCCCGTGCATGTACCCCGTGCCGCCGTGCAGCTGGACGGCGGCGTCGCAGACGTCCACCGCGCAGTCCACGGCGGTCTGCTTGGCCAGACAGGCCTCCGCGATGACGCTCTCGCCGGCCAGGTGCCGCGCGACGACCGCGTGGGTGTAGGCGCGGGCGACCTCGACCTGCCGGCGCATCTCCACCAGCTTGTGCCGCACCACCTGCCGGCTGAGCAGGGGCGCCCCGAACGTGTCGCGGGTGCGGCAGTGCGCCGCGGTCAGCGCCAGCGCGCGCGCCGCGATGCCGTAGCCGTGCACCGCCAGCGCGATCCGCTCGATCACGAACTGCTCGGCGATCAGGTAGAACCCGGCGTTCTCCGGGCCGACCAGGTTGCCCACCGGCACCCGCACGTCGACGTAGGACAGCTCCGCGGTGTCGGAGCAGTGCCAGCCCATCTTGCGCAGCGACCGCGTGACGGTGAACCCCGGGGTGCCCTTCTCCACCACGAGCAGCGAGATGCCCTCGTGGCCCGGTCCGCCGCTGCGCACCGCGGTGGTCACGAAGTCCGCCCGGACCCCGGACGTGATGAAGGTCTTGGACCCGTTCACCACGAAGTGGTCGCCGTCGCGGACGGCGCTGGTGCGGATGCCGGCCACGTCCGAGCCGCCCTCGGGCTCGGTCACGGCCAGCGCGCCGATCGTCTCGCCCGCCAGCGTGGGCCGGACGAAGCGCTCGACCTGCTCCGGTGTCCCGTGCGCCGCCATGTGGGGCAGGGCGATCCCGCCGGTGAACAGGGCGGCCATCAGGCCGCTGGAGGCGCCCGCCTCGAAGCAGGCCTCCTGCAGCAGCACCGAGTCGAGCAGGTCGCCGCCGGCACCGCCGACCTCCTCGGGGAAGGAGACCCCCAGGAGTCCGTGCTCGGCCGCGACCCGGTGGAGCGACCGGGGCACCTCCCCGGCGTCCTCCCACTCCTGGAGGTACGGCGCGACCTCGCGGCGGACCAGCTCCCGCGCGGTCTCCTGGAGCGCCTTGTGCTCGGGGGTCAGCGTGCTCACAGCAGCTCCTCGGGGATCTCGACCGTCCGGGACCGGGCCCACTCGCCCAGGCCCTTGGCCTGCGGGTCGAAACGGGTGGAGGCCGCCACCCCCAGACCCAGCAGCCCGTGCAGGACCACGTTGACGCCGCCCAGGTTGGGCAGCGGGTGCACCTCGACGTCCAGCCCGGCCGCCTCGGGGAGCAGCTCGCGCACCCACTCGGGCGTCACCACGCCGAGCAGCCAGGCCACCCGGGCGGGCCTGCGGTCCGGGTCGTCGTGGCCTACCCACAGACCGAGGTTCGCGTCGCCGCCCTTGTCGCCGGAGCGGGCGTGCACGAACGTCCCGAGCGGCACCGTGACGGTGGCCCCGGCCACTCCCGGCGAGGGAGGTCCCACCGCCGGATCCACCCCCTCCGCTCGTGCCTCGCTCCGGGCGGACCAAGCCAAGCCACCGAGGCCGGGACCTCCCTCGCCGTGCGCCTCCGCTGCCGGCGGGTTGGGGATGACCTCGTGCCGGCCGTCGGGGTGCACGACCGTGTGGGTGACCGCCGAGCGGTCGACGTACTCGGCGCGGTAGACGCCGTACGGCGTGCCGGGCGCGGGTGGGGCGGTCATCGTGAACCCCGGGTAGGAGGCCAGCGCGAGCTCGACGGCAGGGCCGGTGAAGGCGCGGCCGACCTTCTCGGGGGAGGGGTCCATCACCGTGCACCGCAGCCGTGCCGAGGCGGCCTCCTCGGTGTCGGCTCCCGGACGCGCGGTGTCGGTGAGCGTCCAGGTGACCGACGCGGCGGTGAGCGCGGGCGCGAGCTGCTCGCGCACCCACGCGGCCTTGGCCGGGACGTCCAGGCCGGTGAGCACGAACTCGGCGCTGTTGCGGAACCCACCGAGCTCGTTGACACACACCTTGAGCCGCTCGGGCGGCGGCTCGCCACGGACGCCGGCGACCGCGACCCGGTCCGGGCCTGCCTGGGTGACCTCGACGGTGTCCAGGCGGGTCGTGACGTCGGGGCCGAGGTAGCGCGGTGAGGCGATCTCGTAGAAGAGCTGCGCGGTCACGGTGTCGACGGTGACCGCGCCGCCGGTGCCGTCGTGCTTGGTGATCACGCACGAGCCGTCGGCGGCGACCTCGGCGACGGGGAACCCCAGCGGCCGGCCGGTCCGCGGCAGCGCGAGGAACCCCGAGAAGTTGCCGCCGGTGGCCTGCGCGCCGCACTCGATGACGTGGCCGGCGACGACGGCGCCGGCGAGCTCGTCGTACGCCGTCGGCTGCCAGCCGAAGTGGGCGACGGCGGGCCCGACCACCAGCGAGGCGTCGGTGACCCGGCCGGTGACCACGATGTCGGCGCCGGCCGCCAGGGCCGAGGCGATGCCGAAGCCGCCCAGGTAGGCGTTGGCGGTGAGGGCGCCGGGAAAGCCGAGTGCGCGCAGGTCGTCGCCCTCGACATGGGCGATCCGTGGGCTGAGCCCGAGACCGGCGGCGACCTCCCGCAGCCGTGTGGCGAGCCCTGCCGGGTTGAGCCCACCGGCGTTGGCGACGATCTTGACCCCGCGCTCGAGGGCGAGCCCCAGGGACTGCTCGACCTGGGTCACGAAGGTCCGGGCGTAGCCCAGGGTCGGGTCCTTCATCGTGTCCTTGCCCAGGATCAGCATGGTGAGCTCGGCGAGGTAGTCCCCGGTGATGACGTCGACCGGGCCGCCCTCGAGCAGCTCGCGCATCGCGGAGAGCCGGTCGCCGTAGAACCCGGAGCAGTTGCCGATCCGCAGGACGCGCTGGTCAGCCACGGGCGGACCTCCCCTTCCCGGCGAGGCCGGCGAAGCACTGGGCGATCTCCAGCCAGCGCGCGGCGTCCGGCCCCTCCGCGACCAGTGCCGTGTCGGCGCGGTGGACGCGCTGGGTGACCAGGAGGCAGAAGTCGTACGCCGGCCCGCTCACCCGCTGCGCGGCGTCCTCCGGGCCCCACACCCACCGCTCGCCCGAGGGCGCGTCGAGCTCGACGCGGAACTCCTCGGCGGGTGCCTGCTCACCGTGCACGGAGAAGGCGAAGCCACGGGTGCGGACGCCGAGGTGCGCCACGTGCCGGATCCGGTCGGTCGGCTCGTGGGCCACCCCGAGCGCGTCGTACACGTCCAGGCCGTGCGCCCAGGTCTCCATGAACCGGGCGGTGGCCATCGACGTCGCCGACATGGGCGGGCCGAACCACGGCATCTTCTCGTCGTCGGGGTGGTCGCGCAGAGCACCGGCGAGCGCCGTACGCGCCGTACGCCACCGCGCGAGCAGCTCCTCCGGCGGGACCGCACCCCCCGTCAGGGCGGCCTTGTCGACCACTCCCTCGGGGTCGGCGATCGCCTCCAGGACCAGCGCGTCCCAGGCTGCCTTGTCGGTCGCCGCCTTCAGTGCGGCCTCGTCGGTCCAGGCCAGGTGGGCGACCTGGGTGGCCACGTCCCAGCCCTCGGCCGGGGTGGGCAGCCGCCACTGGCCCGCGTCGAGCCCGGCGACGGCGGCTTCCAGTGCGTCGCCCTCGGCGGCGAGGTCGGCGAGGACTGCGGCGAGCACGTCGTTCACGAGGTGGCCTCCAGGGTCTGGTCGAGCACGAGGGCCCAGCGGTCGAGGATCCGGGCGCGGCGCCGGGTGTCGTCGGTGATCGTGCTGGCCAGGCCGAGCCCGCGGACCAGGTCGAGTGTGGCCTGGACCAGCTCGCGGACCCCCGGCGTGGACTCGTCGGCGCCGAGCAGGTCCACGGTCAGCCGGTGGGTCTCCCGGCCGACCCGCTGCTCCAGAGGGGCCACGGCGGCCAGCAACGTGGCATCCGTGCGCGCCGCGACCCACAGCTCGAGGGCCGCGGTGAACACGGGGGAGGTGAAGTGGTCGCCGAGCATCTGCAGGACCGACCGGGTCCGGTGCGGCCCGGACGGCAGCGCGGCGGCGCGGGCGGTCAGCTCGGCTCCGCGGACCTCGGTGAGGTGCTCGACGGCGGCCACGACCAGGTCGTTCTTGGTGGGGAAGTGGTGCAGCTGCGCACCCCGGGAGACCCCCGCCCGCTCCGACACCAGCGTCGTGGTGGTCGCGCCGAAGCCGTGCTCGACCAGGCAGTCCACGGTGGCCTCCAGGAGCCGGGCCCGCATCACCCGCGTGCGCTCCTCCTGGGGCACGCGTGCCACGGCGGCCGCCGGCATCGCCGGGCTCACCGGGGTCGCCGGCGTCGCCGCGCTCACCGGGGTCGCCGCGCTCACCGGGGTGGTCCGTTGCACCGGGACAGCCTGCCTGCTCACTTACAAACAGTCAAGACTGCTTTTTTCTTGGAGCGGGGTGGCTCGCCCCCGAGCTCGGTCTACTGGTGCGTACGACGCGCCAGGTGCGTCGTACGCACCAGTAGTCGCAGTGTGCGCACCGCCTCGGCCGCCAGCGGGGACGGCCCGGGGTGACGAGCGCCACCCTGCGGAGAGCGGGACCGGATTCGTGGCGAGCGCGGGCCCAGGGACAGACTGGGGGCATGGCCGAGCAGCGGGTCGAGCGGGCCGACGTCGTCGTCGTGGGCGGTGGCGTGAGCGGCCTCGCCACGGCGTACTTCCTGCGCCGCGCTCTCGGCCCTGAGGCGACGCTCCGGGTCCTCGAGGCCGACGAGGCGCCGGGCGGCAAGGTGCGTACGACGCCGCTGGCCGGGCACCCGGTCGACACCGGCCCCGACGCGTTCCTCTCGCGGGCGCCCGAGCTGCGGCAGCTGATCGAGGACCTCGGCCTGGCCGACGCGGTCGTCGAGCCGCTGGGTGGCGGCGCCTACGTCTGGTCGCGCGGGCGGCTGCGCCCGCTGCCCCCGGGCATGGCGTTCGGCCTTCCCGAGCGGCTGGTGCCGCTGCTGCGCTCGGGCCTGCTCTCCCCCCGCGACACCCTGCGCGCCGGCCTCGACCTGGCACTCCCGGCGACCCGCCTCCCGGAGGACCCCTCGGTGGCGGAGCTGGTGCGCCCCCGCTTCGGCCGGGGGGTCTACGACCGCCTCGTCACACCGCTGCTGGGTGGGGTGCACGCGGGCGACCCGGCCCGGCTCAGCGCCACCAGCACCGTGCCCGAGATCGCCGCACTGGCCCGGTCGGGCCGCAGCGTCTACCTCACCATGCGCCGCCGCCGTCGGGCCGCACCGCGACCGACCGGCCGCCCGACCGCCCCACTCGTCTCGCTCGCGGGCGGCATGGGCCGGCTCACCACCGCCCTCCGCGACGGCCTGCCCAGCACGGTCGAGACCGGGGTCCACGCGCGCCGCGTCGAGCGCACCGGAAGCGGCTTGCGCGTCGTGACCGACGGCGGTGCGCACGAGACCGGACAGGTCGTGCTCGCCACCCCGGCGTACGCCGCCGCCGACCTGCTGGCCGACCTGGCCCCCGCCTTGGCGGCCGAGCTGCGCGCGATCCCCTACGTCGACGTGGCCAACGCGACCCTGGCGTTCCCGGCCGACGTGGCGGCGCACCTGCCGCCGGGCACCGGTTTCCTGGTGCCGCCGGTCGAGGGCCGGCTCATCGTGGGCTGCACCTGGCTCACGCAGAAGTGGCCGCACCTCGCCGGCCACGACGTGCTGCTCGTCAAGTCCATGGTCGGCCGGTCCGGAGACACCCGCTGGCTCAGCATGACCGACGACCAGCTCGTCGAGGCCGTCCGGGGCGAGCTGCGCGAGGTGCTCGGGATCACCGAGCCCCCACTGGAGCAGCTGGTGCAGCGCTGGCCGCAGGCGATGCCGCAGTACGTCGTGGGGCACGCCGCCCGGCTGGCCCGCATCGACGCCGCCCTCGCCGAGCTGCCCGGGCTCGCGCTCACCGGCGCGGCGTACCGCGGGGTCGGTCTGGCCGGCTGCGTCGCCCAGGCCTCGGCCACCGCCGCCCGCCTCAGCGAAGGAGTCCCCGCATGAGTCACCCCGCCGGGGTCACGCTGCCCCGCACCGTCGACTTCGGGCAGCGGCCGATGCTGGTGTTCTGGGAGGTGACCCGGGCCTGCCAGCTCGCCTGCCGGCACTGCCGCGCCTCGGCCACCCCCGACGCGCTGCCGGGCGAGCTGTCCGGCGCGGAGGGGCGCGACCTGATCGACCAGGTCGCCGGCTTCGGCCGGCCCCACCCCATCCTGGTCCTCACCGGCGGCGACTGCCTGCTGCGCCCGGACGTCTTCGAGCTCGTCGCGCACGCCGAGAGCCGCGGCGTACCGGTCGCGATGTCGCCCTCGGTCACGCCCATGCTGACCCCGGAGGCGATCCGGCGGATGGTCGACGCGGGCGTGAAGGCGGTCTCCCTGAGCCTGGACGGTGCGACACCGGCCACCCACGACGGTGTTCGGGGCATCCCGGGCCACTTCGACCAGACGATCCCGGCGATCCGGTCGCTGGTCGGCGCGGGGCTGCGGGTCCAGATCAACACCACCGTCATGCGCCGCAACCTCGAGGAGCTGGCCGACGTCGCGGCGATCATGGCCGACACCGGGGTCGACATCTGGGAGGTGTTCTTCCTGGTGCACGTGGGGCGCGGCCAGGCGACCGGCGCGATCACGCCGCTGGAGCACGAGCATGTGTGCCACTTCCTCTACGACGCCTCGCACTACGGGTTCACGGTGCGCACGGTGGAGGCACCGTTCTTCCGGCGGGTGGTGGTGCAGCGGCGGGCCGGGGGCGCCGTACCTCCCGGCGAGCCGTACGCCGCACTGCGCGCCCGTCTGGAGGAGCGGCTCGGGCCGCCCCAGCCCCGGTCCACCGCGCACACGGCCGCCACCCGCGACGGCAAGGGCATCGTGTTCGTGGCGCACGACGGACAGGTCTACCCGGCGGGCTTCCTGCCGCTGGGGCTCGGGTCGGTCCGGGACCGGCCGCTGGCCGAGATCTACCGCGACCACCCGGTCCTGCGACGGATCAGGGCCGCTGAGTTCGGTGGCCGGTGCGGCCGCTGCGAGTACGCCGACCTGTGCGGCGGCTCCCGGGCCCGCGCGTACGCCGACACCGGGGACCCGCTGGCCGAGGACTCCGCCTGCGTGTACCAGCCGGCCCCCTGACCGCCGCCCGTCACCGCGGGCGAGGACTGCTCCTGCGCCACGCCCGCCAGGCGCCCGTGGACCACAGCGCCCACGCCACCAGCACCGGCTGGAAGAACAGCCGGACCAACCGGGCCCGGTCGGTGTCGAGGCCGAAGCCGTCGACCCCTTCGGTGTACTGCGCGAGGTTGCCGGGGAAGACCGCCACGAAGAACGCCGCGGCCAGCCAGCCGAGCGGCACCCGCCACCGGGGCAGGGCCACCAGCGCGACGCCGAGCGCGACCTCGACGAGGCCGGACACCACCACGACCAGGTCGGGGTCCAGCGGCAGCCATGCCGGCACCTGGGCCAGGAAGTCGGTGCGCGCCACGCTCAGGTGGGCGACCCCGGCCAGGGCGAGGAACGCCCCGAGCAGCAGCCGGAGCGCCGTCCGCGCCGCGCCGACGGGCGACGGCCGGGCGCGGAGGAACGCGGTGTCCATGGAGGTCCGGTCGTCGGGGGCGGGCCGGCGCTCAGCCGGCCAGCGCCGCCTCGACGTCCTTCGCGAGCTTCTCCGGCTCGGTGGTGGGTGAGTAGCGCGCGATCACGCGACCGTCGCGGCCGACGAGGAACTTGGTGAAGTTCCACTTGATCGCGTCGGACAGCAGCCCACCCTGCTGGGAGCGCAGCCACACGAACAGCGGGTCGGCGTCGGAGCCGTTGACGTCGACCTTGGCGAACATCGGGAACGTGACGCCGTAGTTGAGCGAGCAGAACTCCTCGGCCTCCGCGGCCGTGCCCGGCTCCTGGTTGGCGAACTGGTTGCAGGGGAAGCCGAGGACGACCAGCCCCTGCTCGGCGTACTGGTCGTAGAGGCGCTGCAACCCCTCGAACTGCGGGGTCAGTCCGCACTTGCTGGCGGTGTTCACGACGAGGACGACCTGCCCGGCGAAGTCGCCCAGGCTCTTGGGGGCACCCCCGGAGGTGGCGACGGTGAAGTCGTGGAGGGTGGTGGTCGTGGTGGGCATGGTGGTTCCTCTCAGGGGGTCGGAGCCGGCTCGGCGACGAGCCGGCGGGCCAGGTCGCGGAGGCTGAGGGCCTCCGCCGGGGACAGGGTGGACAGCGACCAGAGGCAGCGCTGGACCTCCTCGGCGTGGTCGCGCAGGGCGCGGCCGGCGTCGGTGAGGTGCACGGTGACCAGGCGGCCGTCCGGGGAGTCCCGGTGCCGCTCGAGCAGGCCGCCGGACTCCATCCGCCGCAGCAGCGGGGACAGCGTCCCGGAGTCCAGGTGCAGCCGGCGGCCCAGGTCGCTCACGGTGCTGCCGTCGCTCTCCCACAGCACGAGCAGCACGAGGTACTGCGGGTAGGTCAGCCCGAGCGGCTCCAGCGCCGGCCGGTAGGTGCTGGTCACCGCTCGCGACGCGGCGTACAGCGCGAAGCACAGCTGGTGCTCCAGGGTGAGGTCGGGTTCCACGTCGATCAGTATGACACAATCTAGTTGTGCACAACTAATCGCCCCGGGCGGTGCTGGCCGGGGTCCCCGGCGGGCGGGGCACCGGCCGCTAGGGTGAGGGCGCCGACCCCGACCACGAGGAAGCCGATGTCCTACCAGACCCCGCCGCCAGCACCGCCCCCCGGACCCACCCCACCGAACCCCTACGCGCAACCGGTGTACGGCGCCTACGCCTCGTGGGTGCAACGGGCCATCGCCACGGTGTGGGACTGGGTGTACCTCTGGCCCGGCCTGGTCGTCGGCCTCGCCTCCTGGCTCCTGTTCCTCCTCGGCGCGGGGGCCGACGGCGGCGGCTGGCTGATCGCCCTGGGCATCGTGCTCTCGGTGGTGGCCACGGTCCTGCTGATCTGGCGCCTGGTCATCAACTACATGCTCGACCAGGGACGCACCGGCTACACCTTCGGCAAGCGCAAGGTCGGGATCCGCACGCTGCGCGAGCAGGACGGGCAGCCCAGCGGGGTCGGCAGCTGCGTGGCCCGCTACTTCCTCCACAGCATCATCAACCAGGCCTGCTACATCGACTACCTGTGGCCGCTCTGGGACCAGCCGAAGCGGCAGACGCTCACCGACAAGATCCTCAGCACGATCGTCATCAACCAGCCGCCGGCCTGAGCCTCAGACCCGCTGGGTACGCCGCTCCGTGCGCAGCTCCTTGGTGTAGGAGTGCACGTCGACCTGGATGGTGTGGCGCTTGGAGGCGACGTACCGCTTGCGCAGCGCCTCGTCGTACGACGCGATCTGGGCGCGCATCCGGGGGACGCTCGGCAGCACCACCTCGCCGGCGATCAGCTCGGCCACCCAGTGGGACTGCTCCTCGGCCAGCGGCATCACGGCCCCCAGCGGCTGTACCAGCCCGATGAAGTAGAGCCCGGGGTGGTCGGGCGAGACCACCCGGTGGTACAGGTCGACGTGGTTGTCCTCGGCGGTGACCAGGGTCTCGGCCAGGAACGGGAAGCTCACCTTGTAGCCGGTGCAGTAGACCACCACGTCGGCCTCCACCCGCGAGCCGTCGGTGAACTCCACGACCGAGCCGTCGAAGCGGGCGATGTTCGGCTTCACGACGATGTCGCCGTGCCCCAGCCGGGTGAGCAGGTCGTCGCTGATCGTCGGGTGCGCCTCCAGCACCTGGTGGTCGGGCTTCGGCAGGCCGTAGTCGGTGACCTTGCCCCGAGCCAGGCGCAGGATCGCGCGCATCCCCAGCTTCTGCACCGGCAGCGGGCCGCGCGCGAGGGGTGAGCTGGTGAGGTGGTCGGTGGGGATGCCGAAGAGGTACTTCGGCAGGATGTGCGCCCCGCGGCGCATGGCCAGGTAGGTCTCCCTGGCGACCCGGGAGGACTCCACGGCGATGTCGGTGGCGGAGTTGCCGATCCCCAGGACCACCACTCGCTTGCCGGTCAGCACGTCGGGGGTGCGGTAGTGGTGCGCGTGCAGCTGGGTCCCGGGGAAGGTGTCGCTGCCGGGGAACGGCGGCTCCGGCCAGCGCGGGTCCCAGTGGTGGCCGTTGGCGACCAGGACGTGGTCGTAGCGGCGGGTCTCCTCCGCCCCGTCGTCGCGCGGACGGATGGTCACGGCGTACCGCCCCGCCTCCGTGCCGCACGCCGCCACCCCGGTCGCCTCCACCCGGGTCACCTCGGTGCGGAAGGTGATCTTCTCCCGGAGGCCGAAGTGGTCGACGAAGTCGTCGAAGTACGCCGCGATCTGCCAGTGGCTGGGGTACTCCGGGAGCGTCGTGGGCATCGGGTACACGGCGTACTGCATCGCCGCGCGTGAGGTGTTGATGTGCAGCGACCGGTAGGCAGAGCTGAGCCCGTTGTCGTTGTCGTAGCGCCAGTTGCCGCCGACCTCGGAGCCCAGCTCGAAGCAGTCGAAGGCGATGCCCTTGCTGGCCAGCACCTGGGCGGCGATGATGCCTGATGCTCCGGCACCGATGAGGCAGACCCGGGTGGCCGGGGAGTGGGAGGACGACATGGTCGGGGACTCTAACCCGTCGGTCGTAGGGAAGGATGGGCGCGTGCGGAAGAACATCCTGATCACCGGCGCGAGCAGCGGGCTGGGCGCCGAGATGGCGCGGCAGTTCGCGGCTCGCGGGCACGACCTGGCGCTGTGCGCCCGGCGCACCGAGCGGCTCGAGGAGGTGCGCGCGGAGATCCTCACCCGGGACCCGGGCCGGCGGGTGGAGGCACGGGCGCTCGACGTCACCGACCACGAGCAGGTCTTCGAGGTGTTCGGCGAGCTCGCGGGCGCGCTCGGCTCCCTGGACCGGGTCGTGGTGAACGCCGGGTCGGGCAAGGGTGCCCCCCTCGGCGCCGGGAAGCACTGGGCGAACCGGGAGACCGCGCTGACCAACTTCGTCGGGGCGCTGGCGCAGACCGAGGCGGCCATGGAGGTCTTTCGGGCCCAGAACGCGGGCCACCTGGTGATGGTGTCCTCGGTGTCGGCGGTGCGCGGCATGCCACGCTCGATGGCGACGTACGCCGCGACGAAGGCCGGGGTCGCCCACCTCGCCGAGGGGCTGCGCGTCGAGCTGGCCGGAAGCCCGATCAAGGTCACCGTCGTGTACCCGGGCTACATCGCCTCGGAGATGAACGCGGGCGTCCGCACCCGGTTCATGGTGGACACCGAGGAGGGCGTGCGGGCGATCGTCGAGGCGATCGAGAAGGAGAAGGCGTCCGCCGTCGTCCCCCGCCTGCCGTGGGCGCCGATGTCGCTCGCGCTGCGGTACGCGCCGCTGCCGGTCTACCGACGGCTCCTCTGACGCGGGCGTTGAGCCGCGGCCGCCCCGGGGGGCTCGCGTCTCTCGATCTACGTCGACCGGTGAGCTCGGCCGTCAAACAGCGACGGGTCAGCGGTAGGTGAGGAGGTCGGGGCCCAGGTGCGGGTGCTCGTTGAAGGTGAGCAGCCGCGGTCCGGAGGCGCCCACGATGACCCGTGAGTACGACGCGTTGACGACCACCGTGTTCAGCCGCTGCCACACCCCCGCCCGCGACACCGGGTCGGCGTCGGGCTCAAGCAGGGCCGCCAGGGCCGCGGCGATCGGTCCGCCGGAGGAGCAGACCAGCACGGTCCCACCCGGTCCGGCGCGCTCGGCCGCCCGGCCGAGCGCGCCGAGGACCCGGTCGGCGAAGGCGAGGTAGGTCTCGGCGTACCCGCTCTGCCCGCCGGCCACCCAGTGCGCCACGGCCCGGGTGAACA
>NZ_DAOMFK010000065.1:0-14755 GCF_035429765.1 Nocardioides sp.
TTCGACAGGTCAACCGGCGGGCTCGACCGGTTCCGCGCGGGGGCGACCGAAGGCCACCATCGTGGTCCAGGTGCACAGCGACCGGGGCAAGGCGCCGACGACGCTGCTGGGCGTCAACCACCACTACCGGCGCAACGGCTACGGGCTGTGGGACCCCGACGCCGACCAGCCCCAGCCGGCCGCCGTGGACGGGGCCGTGAAGGCGGGGATCCAGTCCATGCGGTTCCCGGGCGGGTCGGTGGGGAACCTCTACGACTGGAAGCGCGCGATCGGCCCGGATCGAGGCTGCCAGGTGGACGGGAACGCGCCGCACGGGCCGGGCCTGACCAAGAAGCTGCGCTTCGGCCCGGACGAGTACATGCGCTTCCTCGACCTGGTCGACGCCCAGCCCTTCATCATGATGCCGTTCGTGACCGAGACGCCCGGAGACGCGGCGGACTGGGTGGAGTACATGAACGCACAGGCCGGCGTTCCCGGCAACCCCGGTGGCGGGGTGGACTGGGCCGACGTCCGCGCCGGGAACGGCCATCCGCAGCCGTACGGGGTGCACTGGTGGGAGATCGGGAACGAGCAGGACCACCGCGCCTCGCGCTACTGGCTCTCCTCCGACGGCCGCATCGCGGTACGCCAGTACGCGTTCGGTGGCAGTCCCGTCATCTCAGGTGAGCGACTGGGCAAGAACTGCGCACACCCGCCCGACGGGGTCCGCTCCGACGGGAGTGCGTCCCAGACGTTCGAGATGCTGTACCCACCGGTGCGCAGCGGATCGGCCCAGGTGGTGGTCGACGGTCAGGAGTGGACACGGGTCGGCGACCTCGCGGCTGCTTCCGCAGACGACCACGTGTACACGCTGGAGGCCACCTCCGGACGCGTCACGTTCGGCGATGGCACGCACGGCGCGATCCCGGCCGAGGGCAGCGCGGTGCAGGCGTCGTACCGCAGCGTCCACCAGGGTTTCTTCGCCTTCGCCCGCAGCATGAAGGCCGTCGACCCCTCCATCAAGGTCTGCTCCAGCTGGGGGACGGCGGCATTCCTGGATGTGGTCGGGAAGCGCGCCTTCGACTGCCTCACCACGCACCCGATCACCTCCTTCGGCCCCGCCGAAGGCAAGGCCCACTGGTCGAGCCCCTTGGAGGGTCATGACCGATTCATGCTGGCCGCAGAAGCTCGGCGCGCCGGAGTCGCCCGCCTGCTCGGGACCCGGCCGGCCGCCCGGCCGCTTCTTCTCACGGAGTTCTCTGCGATTCGTGGCGATGACGAGACCTACCCCTCGTGGGCGACGTCGGTGAGCCACGCGGTCTACATGTCCTCGCAGTGGGCCGCGTGGCTCAACCTTCGGATCCGGTGGGGGACCGGTGACGACTTCCTCTGGGGAATCGACCGCGCCGTGCTGGGCCCGGCGCCCTTCTACACGTTCACGGCGGACGCCGTCACCCGGCAGGCGCTCGCGCCGATGTTCTCTGCGGGTGGGACGCTGCTCGCCACTCGCACCACAGGCAATCCGACGCGGCACCCGGCGGGCCTGTCCGGCTCCTACAGCGCTCTGACCATGGCGGCCACGCGGGTGCAGGGCGCCCTGAACCTTCTCGTGGTCAACCGGCTCCCGCTCACCGCCGTGCGCGTCCGCGTCGAGCTGGTGGGTGGTCGGTCCGGTGGCTCGGCCACCATCACCTCGGTGACCGGACCGTCGTTCACGTCGTGGAACCACCCGGGTGGCCCGCCCGACGTCACCCTCCACACGCGGTCCTGGAACATCGGTGCCACCGGGTTCGACTACGTGTTCCCCGCCGCCTCGACGACGGTGATCCGGATCCCCCTGGGCTGAACAGAGCCTGGCCCTGCGCTTCGTCGGCCCGTTGAGTCGCGCGTCCCGCCCCGCTCCGTTGACTGGCGCCCCGCACCCCGTTGAGTCGCGCCCCGCGCCCCGTTGAGTCGCGCCTTCCGCCCGGTTGAGTCGCGCCTTCACCCCGGTTGAGTGGCGCCTTCACGACGTGGCGCCGGACCGCGGCATGACCAGGCCGAGACGGCGCGGGATGATCGCCGCATGCGCGTGCTCTCCATCCAGTCCTCGGTCGCTTACGGCCACGTCGGCAACTCGGCGGCCGTGTTCCCCCTGCAGCGGCTGGGCCACGAGGTGTGGCCGGTTCTCACCGTCCACTTCTCCAACCACACCGGGTACGGCGCGTGGCGCGGACCGCTCCTCCCCGCCGCCGACGTGGCGGCGGTGATCCTCGGCATCGAGGAACGGGGCGTGCTCGGCTCGTGCGACGCCGTGCTCTCGGGCTACCTGGGTGACCCCGAGCTGGCGGCGGTCGTCGTGGACGCCGTGGCGCGGGTGCGCGCGGCGAACCCGGCGGCGACGTACACCTGTGACCCGGTGATGGGCAACGCGGCGTCCGGCTGCTTCGTCCGGCCCGAGATCCCCGACCTGATGCGCGGCCTTGTCGTGCCGGCTGCGGACGTGGTGACCCCCAACCAGTTCGAGCTGGGCTACCTCACCGGCACCGACCCCGAGACGCTTGAGCAGGTGCTGGGCGCCGTCGACCGACTGCGCCGGACCGGGCCGTCGGTCGTGCTGGTGACGTCGGTGACCCACCCCGGCCTGCCGGCCGACGCGCTCGAGATGGTTGCGGTCGACGGTCAGGGCGCCTGGGCGGTCCGCACCCCCCGACTGCCGATCACCGCCAACGGCTCGGGTGACCTGACCGCGGCACTGTTCACCGCGCACCTCGCTGCGACCGGCCGGTCCGACGAAGCCCTGGCGCGCACCGCCTCGTCGGTCTACGGGGTCCTGCTGGCCACCTGGCGGTCCGGCGAGCGGGAGCTGCGCCTGGTCGCCGCCCAGGACGTGATCGCGGCGCCCAGCTGCGAGTATCCCGTTCGACGGTTGCGCTGAGCCGAGGGGCGGTCAGCCGGTCACGCAGAACTCGTTGCCCTGAGGATCGGCCAGGGTGGTCCAGCTGTACGGCCCCTGGCTGGCCTCGTAGAGCACTGTGGCACCTGCCGCCACCAGGCGGGCGATCTCGTCGGCGCGCGGCGTACCGGGATCCACGCGAAGGTCGAGGTGCAGCCGGTTCTTGACGGTCTTCGCCTCCGGCACCTGCTGGAAAAGAATCCGCCGGCCCTGTGGATCGTCGAGCTCCTCGGCGGGACGGATGGCCGCGCCGGTCCTCCACACCAGATGTCCGCGGTGCGTGGTGGTGTCCGCCTCCTCCGCATGCCCCTGCTCGACCATCGAGCGGATGAAGGTTTCGTCCTGGGGCTCGACCGCCCAGCCCAGCGCCTCGGCCCACCAGTCGGCGAGCGGGTGCGGGTCCACCGAGTCGACCACCAGCTGCGTGTGCGTGATCATCCGATCACCGTAGCCCAGGCACCGCTCGGGACGGAGGGCGCGACTCAACGGGGTGCAAGGCGCGACTCAACGGGGTGCAAGGCGCGAGTCAACAGGGTGCAAGGCGCAACTCGACGGGGTGCAAGGCGCGACTCGACGGGGCGGGAGGCGCGAGTCAACAGGGTGCGGGGCGCGAGTCAACGGGGTGGGGTCAGGCGACCTGCAGTGATCTCTTGGAGAGTCCCATCCAGAAGCCGTCGATGACCTGGGTGCCGGGCTGGGTCGGGTCGGTCGCCGCGCCGAGGGTGACGAAGAGCGGGGTGTAGTGCTCGACCGTGGGGTGGGCGTAGGGCAGGCCGGGGGCCTTCGAGCGGTACGCCGCCAGCGCGTCGACGTCACCGCGGGCGAGCGCCTCGGCCGCCCAGGCGTCGAAGTCGGCCGACCAGCCGGGCACCGCGGCGTCGATGCGCCACTCGGTGAGGAACGGCAGCCCGTGGGTGAGGAAGCCCGAGCCGATGATCAGCACGCCCTCGTCACGCAGCGGGCGCAGCCGCTCCCCGATCGCCATCAGCCGGGCCGGGTCGTGGGTCGGCATCGACATCTGCACGACCGGCACGTCGGCGGCGGGGTACATGATCGTCAGCGGTACCCAGGCGCCGTGGTCGAGCCCGCGCGAGGCGTGCTGGTGCACCGGCTCCGTGTCGGGCATCAGCGCCGCGACCCGCGCCGCCAGCGCCGAGGCGTCCGGGGTGTCGTAGCGCATGCGGTAGTACTTCGGCGCGAACCCGCCGAAGTCGTAGACCAGCTCCACTCCCTGGGCCGAGAGCGAGAGGGGCGCGGACTCCCAGTGGGCGCTGACGATCAGCACCGCCTGGGGGCGCGGCAGGTCCTGGGCCCAGCCGGCGAGCTGGCCGGACCACACGGGGTCGTCCAGCAAGGGCGGTGCGCCGTGGCCGATGTAGAGGGCTGGCATCCGGTCGTTCATACTCGGCA
Source organism: Nocardioides sp. (assembly GCF_035429765.1). Taxonomy (GTDB): domain Bacteria; phylum Actinomycetota; class Actinomycetes; order Propionibacteriales; family Nocardioidaceae; genus Nocardioides. The sequence continues at coordinate 4,325 of NZ_DAOMFK010000065.1, forward strand.
TAATAGTTGATGCTTCAACTTTATTCCAGCGGGTCGCCGACGGCCGGGTCAGCGGGGAGCGTCCAGTCGACCGGAGCGCTGCCCTGCTCCACCAGCAGCCGGTTGACCCGCGAGAACGGGCGCGACCCGAAGAAGCCGCGGCTGGCCGACAGCGGAGAGGGGTGAGCCGACTCCACCCACGGCAGAGGGGCCAGCAGGGGCTTGAGGGTCTGCGCGTCGCGCCCCCAGAGGATCGCCGCGCACGGGCCGCCGCGTGCCGCGAGCGCGCCGATGGCGCAGTCGGTGACCTCCTCCCAGCCACGCCCGCGGTGCGAGGCCGCCTCGCCCGGACGGACGGTGAGCACCCGGTTGAGCAGCATCACGCCCCGGTCCGCCCAGGCGGTCAGGTCGCCGTGCCGGACCGGCTCGAGGCCCAGGTCGGCCTGCAGCTCGGCGTAGATGTTGCGCAGCGACCCGGGGACCGGCCGCAGGTCCGGCGGGACCGAGAAGCTCAGCCCGACCGGGTGCCCCGGGGTGGGGTAGGGGTCCTGTCCGACGATGAGCACCCGGACGTCGGCGAGCGGCCGCCGGAAGGCGCGCAGGATCCGGCGCCCGGCGGGCAGGTAGTGGCGTCCGGCCGCCAGCTCGGCTCGCAGGAACGCCCCCATCGCCGCGATCCGCGGCTCGACCGGGGCCAGGGCCTCCGCCCAGTCCGGCGCCACCAGCCCCTTGTCCACCAGGTCGGCCAGCGTGCCCATGGTCGGGAGGGTAGCGGGCGTCCGGTCAGGCCGAGCCGGGCCGGGACGGCCGGGAGAGCCGGTCGAGGAAGGCCACCAGCAGCGCCTCGCGCATCGCCGGGGAGGCGAGGTCGAGCATCGCGTTGATCTCGGCCATCCGGCTCGGCAGCGCCAGCCCGCCCTCGGTGGACTGCCCGACCAGGCCCGACGCGGCGAGCAGCCCGTCGAAGTCCTCGTCGCTGAGCGCTGCCGGGTCGAGGGCGGCGATGAAGGCCACCACGCCCTCGTCCACCGTGACCGGCCCGGCCGCGACCGCGGCGTCCACCGACTCCCGCAGCGCGACCAGCAGCTCGCCGACGTGGGTGAGCGTCGCCGCGCACACCGAGAGGTGCACGGTCGGCGGGTGGCCGGCGTAGGACATCTGCGGCTGGACGTACCACCCGCGGGTGAGCATCTCGTCGCACACCGTGAAGGCGTCGCAGGAGCCGTCGGTGACCAGCGCGACCAGGGTGGAGTCGGGGGGTACGGCGAGGCGCAGCGCCGGGATCCCGGCCACCCCCTCGACGATCCGGTCCACGGCCTCGAACGTCTCGGCGGCCAGCCGCTGGTAGCCCTCGTCGCCGAGGGTCTGCAGCACCGCCCACGCCCCGGCCAGCGGTCCGCCGGACTTCGTGGACTGCATCGTGGAGTTCAGCATCGTGTAGCCCGGCCAGTCGGCGGAGGCGAAGTACTGCGGCCGACGGTGCGCCGGCGACCGGTGCAGCAGCACCGAGGTCCCCTTGGGGGCGTAGGCGTACTTGTGGGTGTCCACCGAGATCGAGGTGACCCCCTCGACGGCGAACGTCCACGGCGGCACCGGCCGCCCCAGCCGCGCGGCGTACGGCAGCACCCAGCCGCCGATGCACGCGTCGACGTGGCAGCGCACGCCCCGCGCCGCCGCCTGCGCGGCCACCTCGGTCACCGGGTCGACCACCCCGTGGGCGTACGACGGCGCCGAGACCACCACGAGCACCGTCGTGTCGTCGGTCGCCGCGGCGATCGCGGCCGGGTCGGCCCGGAAGTCAGGACCGGTCGGCACCACGCGCGCCTCGACGCCGAAGTAGTGCGCCCCCTTGCGGAACGCCGCGTGCGCCGTGTCGGGCAGCACCATGCTGGGCCGGGCGACGTCGGGTCGGGAGTCCCGCGCGGACTGCACCGCCAGCAGGCAGGACTCGGTGCCGCCGGAGGTGACCGTCCCGACGGCCTCCGGCGGGGCGTCCAGCAGGTCGCAGGCGAAGCCGACCAGGTCGTTCTCCATCACCAGCAGGCTGGGGAAGGCGGTCGGGTCGAGCCCGTTGGAGCCGGCGTACGCCGCCACCGCCTCGCGGCCGACCCGGTCGACCTCGTCGGAGCCGGAGTCGTAGACGTAGGCCAGCGTGCGGCCGCCGTGGACGGGCAGGTCGCCGGCCTGCAGCTCACGCAGCCGGGTGAGTGGGTCGGGCATGGGGCACCTCCGGGGTTGTGTGGGACGGGGGGCGACCGGCGCTCACCGGTCCACCGCAGCGGCGTCGAGGGAGTAGCGGCGCAGCCAGAGCAGGCTGGTCACGGTGAGCACGGCGGGCAGCAGCGAGAAGCCGAGCACGATGGCCTGCAGGGCCGAGTCGGGCTGGACCACGTCACCGGTCGTCGACGACTCGTAGCCACCCATCGCCAGCACCAGCGCGAACAGCCCGGGGCCGAGCGCCAGGCCGAGGGTCTCGCCCGCGGTCCAGACGCCCGTGTACACCCCGGCCCGGTTGGTCCCGGTACGCCGTGCGTCCACGGCGGCCGCGTCGGGAAGCATCGCCATCGGGAAGACCTGGCCGCCGGCGTACCCCACCCCGACCAGGCCGGTGGCGAGGTAGACCAGCGCGATCGGCACCGTGCCGACCAGGGAGACCAGGAGGGCGCCGGAGGCGAAGACGAGGCTGGCCAGGACGTAGGCCTGCTTCTTGCCGATCCGCTCGCCGACCCGGGCCCAGACCGGGGTGAGCAGGAGGGCGGGGGCGACGAAGCAGACGAACAGGATGGTGCCCGCGCTCGGCTGCTCCAGCACGTCGTTGGCGACGTAGTCGACGCCCGCGAGCATGCAGCCCGTGCCGAGCGCCTGCACCACGAACGTCGTGAGCAGCCAGCGGAAGTCGCGGGCCGAGGCGACGATGCGCAGCTGGTCGCGCAGGCCGCCCGGCCCGGGCTCGACGGCGCCGATCGGCGCGTGGCGCGTCCCCCGGTAGGCGAGCACGGCACCGGTGAAGATGATCAGCGCCATCACCACGCCCATCGCCCGGTAGCCGTCGCGGCCGCCCACGGCGTTGCGGATCATCGGCGCCGTCGCGCCCGCGAGCATGATCGTGAAGGCCAGGATCGCCACCCGCCAGGTCATCAACCGGGTCCGCTCGTCGTAGGAGCGGGTGATCTCGGCCGGCATGGCGACGTAGGGGACCTGGAAGAAGGCGTACGCCGTGGCGGCGGCGAGGAAGAACACCAGCACCCACACCGACTCCAGGACCTTGCTGTCCATCTCGGGGGTGGCGAAGATCAGCGCGAACGCCACCGCGAGCAGGGACCCGGCGCGCAGCAGCCAGGGCCGGCGGGGACCGCGCGGGTCGCTGGTGCGGTCGGAGATCCGACCGGCGACCGGGTTCAGCACGACGTCCCAGAACTTCGGCAGGAACACGATCAGGCCGGCCCAGACGGCGGCGATCCCGAGGCTGTCGGTGAGGAAGGGCAGCAGCATCAGTCCCGGGACCGTGCCGAACGCGCCGGTGGCCACCGAGCCCGACCCGTAGCCGATGCGGACCCTCCGCGGGAGCGCGTCCGTGCCTGGCATGGGTCGCAGGCTACCGCCGTCCGTGGACCTCGGCCGGGCGGGGTGCCCTCACCCGGGCCGCCGGGTCAGGGAGCCAGCGCCCGGGAGCCGCGCGAGCCGTAGCGGCGCTGGGGGTTGACCCCGATCGCCGGCTCCGCGCCTTCCGCCCGCGTCGGCTCGGCGGCCTCGGTGGGCTTCTGCGGCGCGGACTTCCCGGCCGGCTTCGGCTTCTTGGGCGCGGCCTTCCCGGAGGGCTTCGGCTTCTTCGGCGCGGACTTCCCGGCCGGTTTCGGCTTCTTCGGCGCAGCCTTCGGTGCCGCGGTCTTCGGGGCGGTCTTGCGCGTGGTGCGCGGCGTACGTCGGGCGGTCGCCGGCGCGGCCTGCGGCGACTGCCACTGGTCGAACCACTCGTCCATGACGCGCCAGGTGGTGCCGCGGGAGGCCCGGCCGGTGAGCATGCCGAGGTGGCCGCCGGGGACGATCTCGAACCGCACCTCCTGCGCGCCGGAGAGCAGGGGCAGCAGCGCCCGGACCGCCGGCACGGGCGCGATGCCGTCGGTGGCTCCGGCGAAGACCAGGACGGGCTGCCGCAGGTTGGCCATGGAGATGATCCGGTCACCGAGAGCGAACGTGCCGTGCACGAGCTGGTTGCCCTTGACGAAGCGGTGGTAGAGCTGGCCGAAGGTGCGCCCGGGGTAGGCGATCATGTTGTCGGTGAACCGGTCCACGGCCTCGAGCTGGGCCAGGAAGTCGGTGTCGTCGAGACGGGTCGCGATGGCCAGCGGCTTGGTCACCAGCTTCTGGAACGACGAGAGCTGGAAGGCCCAGCGCACCAGCGGCTTCGGGGCACCGCCGAGGGTCTGGTAGGTGCGCGTGATCGCGCCCCTCCCGTCGGTGAGGTTGAGCAGGGGACGCAGGGGGGCCACCAGCGGGACCTGCTTGACGTCGAACGGGGTGCCCACCGCGGTCACCGACGCGATCGGCAGATCGGGCTGGTCGGCGGCGGTGAGCAGGGCGAAGATGCCCCCCAGCGACCAGCCGACCAGGTGCACCGGCCGCCCGCCGCAGTGCTCGGAGGTCTCCCGGATCGCGGTGGGCACCACCTCGTCGATCCAGTGCTCCATGCCGAGGTTGCGGTCGCGGAAGGAGACCTGTCCGTACTCCACCAGGTAGGTGGGGCGCCCGGCCTGGACCAGGTGCTCGACGAGGGAGCAGCCGCGGCGCAGGTCGAAGCAGAGGCTGGGGGCCGCGAGGGGGGTCACCAGCAGCACCGGGTCGCCCTCGGTGGTGGAGCGGCCGGCGGGGCGGTAGTGGTAGAGCTCCCGCAGGGTGCCGTCGGAGACCAGGGTGCGTGGCATCGGGCGGAGGTCGGCCAGACCGCCGTAGAGCAGCTTGTGGGCCACGTTGCTCGCGGCCGAGACCACCTGATCGGGCTTGGGGATCAGGTCCATGGAACGAATCTATCCGGCCTCGCGGCTCGTCTCATCCTCCGGGTACCCGCTCTCACACGCGCCGCAGCGGCGGCTGGTCCCGTCCGCCCACGCAGGAGAGCTCACTGAGGAAGGTGTCGGCCCACCGGCGTACGTCGTGCTCCATCACCTGGCGGCGCATCGCCCGCATCCGGCGGCTCTTCTCGCGCGGGCCCGCGCGGCTGGCCTCCAGCAGGGCCGCCTTCATGCCGTTGATGTCGTGCGGGTTGACCAGCCAGGCCTGCCGCAGCTCCTCGGCCGCGCCCGCGAACTCCGAGAGCACGAGGGCGCCGTCGTTGTAGAGCCGGCAGGCGACGTACTCCTTGGCGACCAGGTTCATCCCGTCGCGGTAGGGGGTGACGACCATCACGTCGGCCGCGCGGTACAGCGCCGCCATCTCCTCGCGCGGGTAGGAGGAGTGCATGTAGGAGATCGCGGGGGAGCCGATCTCGCCGAAGTCGCCGTTGATCCGGCCGACCAGCCGGTCGATCTCGTCGCGCAGCCGGCGGTACTGGTCGACGCGCTCCCTGGAGGGGGTCGCGACCTGGACGAAGACGGCGTGGCCGACCGTGAGCTCGCCCTCGGCGAGCAGCTCGCCGAACGCGCGCAGCCTGACGTAGATGCCCTTGGTGTAGTCGAGCCGGTCGATCCCCAGGAAGACCGTCTCGGGGTTGCCGAGGGACTCGCGGATCTCCGCGGCGCGGGCGGCGACGCCGGGACGGGCCGCGAGCTCCTCGAACCCCTCGGCGTCGATCGAGATCGGGAACGCCGCGGCCCGCACCGTCCGGCCGTCGGGCAGGTGGATCAGGTCGCGGTGGGTCTTGTGGCCGACCCGCTGGCGGACCAGGCGCACGAAGTTGGCCGCGGCGCCGGGCAGCTGGAAGCCGATCAGGTCGGCGCCGAGCAGCCCGGCGAGGATCTGCCGCCGCCAGGGCAGCTGCTGGAACAGCTCGGTGGGCGGGAACGGGATGTGCAGGTAGAACCCGATGCGCAGGTCGGGGCGCAGCTCGCGCAGCATCTGCGGGACCAGCTGGAGCTGGTAGTCCTGCACCCACACCGTGGCATTCTCGGCCGCCACCGCCGCGGCCTGCTCGGCGAAGCGGCGGTTCACCGCGACGTAGGCGTCCCACCACTCCCGGTGGAACTCCGGCTTGGCCACCAGGTCGTGGTACAGCGGCCAGAGCGTGCCGTTGGAGAAGCCCTCGTAGAAGTCCTCCACCTCCTCGGCGCCCAGCGCCACGGGGACCAGGCTGAGACCGTCCTCGACGAACGGCTCCAGGTCGTTGTCGGTGCCTCCCGGCCACCCGATCCAGGCGCCGTCGTTGGCCCGCATCACCGGTTCGAGGGCGCTGACCAGACCGCCCGGCGAGCGCCGCCAGCCCGGGCTGCCGTCGTCCTCGGTGATCCGGTCCACCGGCAGGCGGTTGGCCACGATCACCAGGTCGGCCGAGATCTGAGGGGGCACGCGACCACCCTAACCAGCCGACGCCGCGGGGGGTGTGGGCCAGGTCACAGGGCCGGGCCGTCCTGGGTGTGGCGCGGGGTGGCCGGTGCGCGCGCCGCCCCGCCGGCGTCCCCCCGTGCGCGACCTGGTGCGCGCTCACTCACCACGACTCGCCCGGGACGAATGACACAGCTGTCATTCGTCGCCTACAGTGGGACGCGTCATGCCCCACCTCACCACGGGAGCCCCGCACATGGACGCTGCGAACGCCCTGCCCGGCGCCGCCGGAGGTCACGCGACCCTCAGCGACCGTGACCGCGAGATCCTCGAGTTCGAGCGGCAGTGGTGGAAGTACGCCGGTGCCAAGGAGAGCGCCATCCGGGAGATGTTCGACATGAGCAGCACCCGGTACTACCAGGTGCTCAACGCGCTCATCGACAAGCCCGAGGCGCTCGAGGCGGACCCGCTGCTGGTCCGCCGGCTGCGCCGGCTGCGCGCCACCCGGCAGCGCCAGCGCTCCGCCCGGCGGCTCGGGTTCGAGGTCTGAGCGGTGCCGAGCGCGCCGCAGGCGTCCACGCGCCGTCGTGACGAGCGCGGCGTCGCCTTCCCCTCGCCGCTGGTGCTGCTCAGCATCCTCGCGGTGACCATGGCGGGGCTCGCCTTCGTGGTCACCGGCCACGAGCCCGCGCAGGAGCGGGAGATCGCCGTGGTCGCGCGGCCGAGCGCGGAGCCGTCTCCGGCGGCACCCCCGTCCAGCAGGCCCACCGAGCCGACCCGGCCGGCGGTGCGGCGCGAGAAGGTCTACGTCGAGGTCTACAACAACTCCGGCATCACCGGGCTGGCCGGCCGCGTGGCCACCCGGGCCGCCAACGCCGGCTGGCGGGTGGTCGGCTCGGACAACTGGTACGGCACCATCCCCGCCTCGACCGTCTACTACCCGCCCCGCCTGGCCGAGGCCGGCAAGCTGCTCGCCCTCGACCTCGGCATCGGCCGCCGGCAGCCGGCGGTGGACCCGATGCAGATGGACCGGCTGACGGTGATCCTCACCGACGACGCCGGCTGAGCCCGACGTCCTCGGCCAGCTGACGCAGCAGGCCCAGCACGCCCTCCGGCCCGGGGACCACGACGTCGGCGCGCTCGCGCAGCGCGCTCTGCTCCCGGGAGGCCGAGCAGACCAGCAGCGTGGCCAGCCCCCCGCCGGCGAGCTCGTCGACCGCCGCGAAGGCCTCCACGTCGCCGAGGTCGTCGCCGGCGAACAGGAACCCGCCGGCGTCCTGCTCGCGTGCCAGCGTGTGCACCGCCCAGCCCTTGTCGACGCCGGGGGCGCGCACCTCCACGACGTTGCGGCCGGGCTCCACGAGCAGTCCGTGCCGGGTGGCCAGCTCGGTCATCGGCGCCAGGATCCGGTCCAGCGCCTCCGCCGGGTCCGGCATCCGGCGGGTGTGCACCGCGACGCCGAGGCCCTTCTCCTCGACGTACGCCGTCGCCGCGTCGGCGCGACGCAGCACCGCCGGCAGTTCGGCCAGGAACCGGCCCAGCCCCGCGGGCGGGCGCGGGGAGACGACCCGGCGCTGGGAGGACGACCAGCGCTCGTGGCCGTACTGCCCGAAGACGTAGAGCTCGCGCCCGTCGGCGGCGATCGCCTCCCCGACCTCGTCGAGGCCGCCCAGGGCGAGCGCCTGGCGCGCCGGACGGCCGGTGATGATCGCGACGGCCCGGACCGCCCGGGCCACCTCGACCAGCACCTCGGGCGCGTCGGGGTGAACGTGGGCCAGGGCCGGGTCGTCGACGATCGGCGAGAGGGTGCCGTCCATGTCGAGCCCGACCACCGCGGCGGGCGCAGCGGCGACGAACGCGTCGTACTTGTGTCGGGCCTGCTCGGAGGTGAAGTCCACGGACCCAGCCTGGCATGTCCGGATAGTGGGACTGATGTCCACATGGTGGATGGGCGGCTTCGCGCCGGGACCATCCGGCACTTAGGCTAGCCATCGCTCATCACGAGGGACTGAGGGAACGGCCCGTCGACGTCCCGGCAACCGCCACGAGCCTCCTGCCCCGCGGGCAGTCGTGGAAACGGTGCCAAATCCGACCCGTGGCGACCGCCGTCCGGGACAGATGAGAAGGAGGACTCCTGTGAGCGCATCCCTGGCCGAGCCGCCCCTCGCCGACCCGTCGCTGTTCTCCGGAGCTCCGGAGCCCGGAGGGCTGCGCGAGGGCGCCTTCGGCAACGCCACCGGGCTGTCGTGCCGCGAGTGCGGCCACCGCAGCCCGCTCGGGCCCCACTACGCCTGCCCGGAGTGCTTCGGCCCGCTCGAGGTCGCCTACGCCTTCCCCGCGGTCACCCGCGAGGAGATCGAGGCCGGCCCCCGCAACATCTGGCGCTACCGGGCCCTGCTGCCGGTCCCCGCCGACATCACCGAGAGCCCGAACACCGAGCCGGGCTTCACCCGGCTGCTGCGCGCGGACAACCTCGGCCGCGAGCTGGGCCTGCACCGGCTCTGGGTCAAGGACGACTCCACCAACCCCACCCACTCCTTCAAGGACCGCGTGGTGGCCTGCGCGCTGTCGGCGGCCCGCGAGCTCGGGGCGAAGGTGTTCGCCTGCCCCTCCACCGGCAACCTGGCCAACGCGGTGGCCGCCGCCGGCGCCCGGGCCGGCATCCGGACCGTGGTCCTCATTCCGAGCAACCTCGAGCAGCCCAAGCAGGTCAACTCTGCGGTCTACACCGAGCAGCTGGTGGCGGTGAACGGCACGTACGACGACGTCAACCGGCTGGCCTCCGAGATCGCCGGCGAGGAGGACGGCTGGGCCTTCGTCAACGTCAACGTCCGGCCCTTCTACGCCGAGGGGTCCAAGACGCTGGGCTACGAGATCGCCGAGCAGCTGGGCTGGCGGCTGCCGGACCAGGTGGTCATCCCGGTCGCCTCGGGCTCCCAGCTGACCAAGGTCGACAAGGCGTTCCAGGAGCTGATCTCGCTCGGCCTGGTCGAGGCCAAGGAGTACCGCGTGTACGGCGCGCAGGCCACCGGCTGCTCGCCGGTCTCCGCGGCCTTCAAGCAGGGGCAGCCCGTCGTCCGTCCGGTCAAGCCGGACACCATCGCCAAGTCGCTGGCGATCGGCAACCCCGCCGACGGGCCCTACGTGCTCGACGTCTGCCGGCGGACCGGCGGCGCCGTGGAGGACGTCACCGACGAGGAGGTGCGCGAGGGGATCATCCTGCTCGCCCGCACCGAGGGGATCTTCACCGAGACCGCCGGTGGCACCACCGTGGGGGTGCTGCGGAAGCTGGTGGAGACCGGTCAGCTCGACCCGACGCTGGAGACCGTGGTGATCAACACCGGCATGGGCCTGAAGACCCTCGACGCCGTGGCCGGCCGGGTCGGCCCCGCCGCCGTCATCGACCCGTCGTACGCCGCGTTCGTCGCCACCGGCATCGCCTGAACCGCCCGCCGGAGAAGGAGCCACCATGGCCGTCAGCGTCCGCATCCCCACCATCTTGCGCAGCTACACCGGCGGCGCCTCGGAGGTGACCGCCGAGGGCGGCACCCTGGCCGAGGTGCTCGACCACCTCGACGCGGCGTACCCGGGGATCCGCGGCCGGGTGGTGGACGAGGCGGGGGACCTGCGCCGCTTCGTCAACGTCTACGTCGGCAACGACGACGTCCGCTTCCTCGACAACCTGACCACCGCCACCCCCGACGGGGCGCAGATCTCGGTCATCCCGGCGGTCGCCGGCGGCTGACCCTGCCGGACGTCATCCGTCCGGAGCAGACGGGTGCTCGGCACGTACGACGACCTGGGCGAGCGCGGTCCGGCGGGACCGGAGGTGGGCCAGCTCGGCGGCGTTGTCGCAGCGGGCGATCGCGGCGTCCAGCGCACCGACCGCCTCGGCGGGCCGCCCGGCCCGGGCGAGCAGCTCCCCGCGGGTGGCGGGCAGCCGGTCCTCGGGCAGGTCGAGCCCCTCGAGCAGCACCA
>NZ_DAOMFK010000066.1:0-14630 GCF_035429765.1 Nocardioides sp.
CGCCACCTCGGCGTCGGCCGAACCTACGCCGGAACCTACGTCACCTGCCCGCCCACGACCTCGACGTCCGCATCGTCCACGCCGCCACCGGCGAACTCCTCCGCGAGCTCACCATCGACCCCCGCAAGGACTACCAGCCCACAGGCAGACCACCAGGCCCCACACCGAAATGACCAACGGACCTACATTCTGTAGGTCCGGGCCATTCCGATGTCTCGAGACATCACACGGTCGGGCTGACAGGATTTGAACCTGCGACCCCTTGACCCCCAGTCAAGTGCGCTACCAAACTGCGCCACAGCCCGCTGCCCGGTGGTCGGCGAAGACCACCGAGGCGGAGTGAACCCTACCGCAGCCGCGATGATGGACCCCACATCGGGTCAGCAGGCGAGCGGAACCTCGGGGTGGCACTCGGTCCAGTCGCGGTCGTCGAAGGCCAGCGTGCCTTGCGGATCTCGGACGTACCACCGTCCGTGGGGAGAGCGCCACAGGTAGGTGGCCGGGCCCAGGCGCAGGTAGCGCCACCCCTTGAACGTCTTCATCCTGTGGTGTCTTCGACACAGCGGCGCGAGGTTGCACGAGCAGGTCGGGCCGTTGGCGTGGAAGGGGACGCGGTGGTCCTTGTCGCAGCGTCGCGCCCGCCGGGTGCAGTGCGGGTAGGCACAGGCGTGGTGCAGCTGCTCGACCTGCTGGGCGAGCCTCTCGGGGACCTCGTAGGAGTCCACCTGGAGGTGCTCGCTGAGGTCGAGGATCCCCGTGACGGCCAGGTGCGTGTCCTCGCGACCGCACCAGCTGCGGACCTGCTGCTCGAGCACGGCGCTGGCGTTCCACTCGCAGCGCCCCACCGGGGCCAGGCCCTTCAGCGACTCAGCGGTCAGGTGCACGAACAGCTGGATCTGCTTGCGAGGCCGCCCTGAGGGGGCCGTCCCGGTCAGCAGGTCGAGGGCGCCCTGGGGGTCCGCGAGGACCCCGACGGCCATCGACCGGCGCACGTCCAGCGGTTCCGCACATCCGCGCTCCGCGAGCGCTTGCGCGACCAGACCCACGGTGGCGTCGAAGTCGATGATGTCCTTCAGGTCCGCCCTGATCTCGACGAGGCCGACGCCGTCGTGGCTGACGTCTTCGAAGACCCGGACCCGCCTCGCCTCCAGCGCCTCCAGCTGGGCGAGCTCCCGCTCGCGCGGATACAGCCGCAGCATGGCCTCATCCAGCAGCCGGCCCAGAGTCACTGGACCGACCTTGTGGGCGATCGGACCGACCGCCTCGTCGATGTGGGCCGCAACGTCATCGGGCCGGCCGATCGTGCGCTCGGCGATCCGGCGGGCGCGCCACGCCGGCAGTTCGCCCGCCAGCAGCCTGCTCCACACCCGGGGCAGCCGGTGGCGCAGCTCAAGCGCCTCGTGGATGAGCCTGGTGCCCGCGTCGTGGGACAGCCCGACAGCAAGCGCCAGCTCCGCCGGAGCCTCCCATGCCACCCCCGGCAGGTGCTCGTCATCGAAAGCACCCCCCTCGCCGGGCAGCGTGGGGTGCAGGTCGGCCCACTCCGTGGCCCGGACCACGAGCAGGGTGTCGGCACGCCGAGACACGCTGGCCAGAGTCGCGGCGGAGGAGAGCACCTCGGCGGAGGTGCTGAGCGGGATGCCGGCCAACGGGTTCATGAAGGGATCATTCCCCGAACACCTGTTCGTTAAACGTCCGATGTGAACATTTCGCGAGAACTTCGCACGCTCAGCTGGCCAGCCGCAGCACGCCCCAGGTGAACGGCTGGACGGCGCCTGAGGGCGTGTGGTGCTCGGTGCGCTCGGCGTGCAGGAGCTCGAAGTCCTCACCGAACGCCTGCTGCAGCGCGGCGGGCGAGTAGCGGGCGGTGGGCAGCCCGGAGCACCGCTCGGGCCCGTCCTCCGCGAACGTGCCGACGACCACCAGACCTCGCGGGACGGCGGCTCGGACACGCTCGAGGTACGCCGCGCGGTCGGCCGGGTCGGTGAGGAAGTGGAAGACCGCCCGGTCGTGCCAGACCTCGTAGGTCTCCTCGGGGACCCAGTGCACGACGTCACCTGCGATCGTGGTGAGGTGACGACCGAGTTCGGCCGCGCGGTGCTCCGCGAGGGAGAGTGCCCGCACCGAGAGGTCGAGCACCGCCACGCGCGGCACCCCACGCTCGAGAAGGGCCTCCGCCAGGGTGGAGGCCCCGGCCCCGATGTCGATGACGGACCGGGGCAGCCCCTGGGAGAGCACCAGCCGCAGCGAGGTCTCGGGGGTCGGCTCGTACCAGCTCAGCGAGTCGGGTGCGTGGGCGGCGTACACCGCGTCCCAGTGCGCGGTCCGGTCGGTCACCGGCTCACCTCTTGCGCTTCTCCCGGGGCCGCTGCTGGAGCACGATCGGCGTCCCGACGAACCCGAACTCCTCACGCAGGCGCCGTTCGATGTAGCGCTCGTACCCCGAGTCCAGCCGACCGCTGGTGAACAGGATGAACGTCGGCGGCGCGGTGGACGGCTGCGTGGCGAACAGGATCTTCGGCTGCTTGCCGCTGCGCACCGGGTGCGGGTGCTCGGCGACCAGCCGGCCCAGGAAGGTGTTCAGCGCGCCGGTGGGGACCCTGGTCTCCCAGCCCTCCAGCGCGCGGTCCAGCGCCGGCACCAGCCGGTCCACGTGCCAGCCGGTGCGGGCGGTGACGTTGAGGCGCGGCGCCCACTGCACCTGCACCAGGTCCCGCTCGATCTCGCGCTCCAGGTAGTGGCGGCGCTCCTCGTCGACCAGGTCCCACTTGTTGAACGCGATCACCAGTGCCCGTCCGGCGTCCCGGACGGTCTGCAGGATGCGCACGTCCTGCTCGGACAGCGACTGGGCGGCGTCCACCACCAGGACCGCGACCTCGGCCCGGTCGATGGCCGTGGTCGTGCGCAGGGAGGCGTAGTACTCGTGGCCGGAGGCCTCCTTCACCCGCTTGCGGATGCCGGCGGTGTCGATGAACCGCCAGGTGCGCCCGCCCAGCTCGATCAGCTCGTCGACCGGGTCGACGGTGGTGCCGGCGACGTTGTCGACCACCACCCGCTCGGCGCGGGCCAGTCGGTTCAGCAGCGAGGACTTCCCGACGTTCGGCTTCCCGACGATCGCGATCCGCCGCGGCCCGCCCACCTCGGCGAACGACTCCGGCGGGGTCTCCGGCAGCGCCTCGAGGACGGCGTCCAGCAGGTCGCCGGAGCCCCGGCCGTGGAGCGCCGAGACCGGGAACGGCTCGCCGAGCCCGAGGTTCCACAGCGCGTAGGCCTCGGCCTCGGCGCGTTGGTCGTCGACCTTGTTCGCCGCCAGCACCACCGGCTTGCCGGACCTGCGCAGCACCCTCACCACCGCCTCGTCGGCGTCGGTGATGCCCACGGTCGCGTCGACGACGAAGAGCACGGCGTCGGCCAGGGTCACCGCGACCTCGGCCTGGGCGGCGATCCGTTCGGCGAGGCCGCGGGCGCCCGGGTCCCAGCCGCCGGTGTCGACCACGGTGAAGGCGCGGCCGTTCCACGAGGCGTCGTAGGAGACCCGGTCCCGGGTCACCCCCGGACGGTCCTCCACGACCGCCTCGCGTCGGCCCAGGATCCGGTTGACCAGCGTCGACTTGCCCACGTTCGGCCGGCCGACGACGGCCAGCACGGGCACCGGGCCGGAGGTCTCCTCGCTCATGCTGCTCCTCGGGCCGGGTCGGGGGGTTCATCGGCTCCGGGGGTGCCCGGCGGCAGCGGCCCGGGCAGCTCCCGGCCGGTGCTGGCCAACGCCGCCGCCTGGGCCGCTTGCAGGTACGCCTGCAGGGCCGCCGACGCCTCGGCTACCTGCTCCTTGCGGCGTGGCCACCGCACCGCCGGCACCTGCCAGGCGGGGCTGTAGACGAGATCGATCACCGCGTGCCTGGGGGGCGTGGCGTACTTGTCCTCCCCCGGCGCCCGGGTGCCGAGGATGGTCACGGGTACGACGGGGGCCCCCGTCACCAGCGCGAGGTAGGCGGCGCCGTGCTTGAGGCGCTGCAGGTCGCCGGCCCCGCGGGTGCCCTCGGGGAAGATCCCGACGACACCGCCGTCGCGCAGCACGCCCAGGCACGCCTTCACGGCTCCGGGGTCGGGGTGGAAGCGGTCCAGGCGGATCTGCCCGGAGGCGTGCAGGAACGGACCGGCCGCGCCGGAGAACATCTCCTGCTTGGTCAGCGCGTGCACGGGACGGGGGCTGAAGATCGCCAGCACCGGCCCGTCCACGGCACCGATGTGGTTGCTGGCCAGGATGACCGGCCCGCTGGGGGGGACGTTCTCGGCGCCGTGCAGCCGTACGTCCAGCCGGGTCCGCACCACCGCCCGTGCCGCGGGGCGCAGCGGGTGGAGCAGGTAGCGCGGCGGGTGCCGCAGGTCCGCGCTGCGGGGCGGCTCGCGGTGGGCCAGGGCGCGACGTCGGAACCCGGTCACGCCCGCTCCCCCACGGCCGTCACCAGGGCCACCACCTGGTCGATGACCTGCTCGAGGGTGTACGCCGTGGTGTCGAGGTGGACAGCCCCGTCGGCCTGGACCAGCGGGGCGGTGGCACGTCCGGTGTCGATGCGGTCCCGGTTGAGCAGGGACTCCCGGGTGGCGTCCTCGTCGGCCCCACCCTCCTCCGCGGCCCGGCGCTGGGCCCGGGCGGCCGGGTCGGCGGTCAGGAAGACCTTCACCTGGGCGTCCGGAGCCACGACGGAGCCGATGTCGCGTCCCTCGACGACGATGCCGCCCGCTCCGATCGCCTCACGCTGGACCTCCAGCAGGCGCCGGCGTACCTCCGGGACGGCGCTGACCGGGCTCACCGCCGCGTTCACCTCGTCGCTGCGGATCGCCACCGACACGTCGGTGCCGTCGACGGCGATCGTCGGGGCCAGCGGGTCGGTCCCCGACACGATCCGGGGCTCCGCGGCGCGCGCGGCGACCGCTGCGGCGTCGTGGACGTCCACCCCGGCCCGCAGCATCCACCAGGTCATCGCCCGGAACATCGCGCCGGTGTCGAGGTAGCGCAGTCCGAGCCGACTCGCGACCCCGCGGGAGGTGCTGGACTTCCCGGAGCCGGAGGTCCCGTCGACGGCGACGACGAGGCCGGACGGCGTGCTGCTCACGGGCCTCACCCTACCGGTGGGTGACCCAGCCCCGAGACTCCAGACAGGCCAGCAGGGTCTCTGCCCGGCTCTCGGCGACGACCAGCTCCACCAGTCCGGTGGGCCGGCCCGGGTCGTGGTCGATGTGCACGTCCTCGATGTTGACCCCGCTGGCTCCGGCGTCGGCGAACAGCCGGGCCAGCTCACCCGGGGTGTCTGGCACGGACACGAAGACCGAGAGCGTGTCCTGGGTGGGCCCGCCGTGCTTGCCGGGGATGGCGCGCGTCCCGGCCACGCCCCGCGCCAGGAGCCCGCCCAGCGCGGTCCGCTCCCCTGCCGCGACGGCCGTCATCAGCTCCTCGAGCTGCTCGCGGACCTCGGCGAGCAGGTCCAGGACCGCCTCGGCGTTCCCGGTCACGATCTGCTGCCACAGCGCCGGGTCACTGCCGGCCACCCGGGTCACGTCCCGCACGCCCTGACCGGACAGCGCGAGGTGCTCGGCGGGTGCGTCCACCAGGCGGCCGGCCATCAGCACCGACATCAGGTGGGGCAGGTGCGAGGTGCGGGCGACGGCGCGGTCGTGCTCCTCCGGGGTGAGCACCACGGGCACAGCCCCGCAGGTCCGAGCCAGCGCCTGCACCAGCGCCGCGGCCTCGGGTGCGGCGGTGGCGGCCGGAGCCACCGCCCACGGACGGGCGTCGAAGAGCGCGGCCGTCGCCGCCAGCGGGCCCGACCGCTCGCTGCCCGCCATCGGGTGGCTGCCGACGTAGCGGGCGAGCTGCTCGGGCGTCACGGCGGCGGCGACCTCGTGCAGCGGGAGCGACTTGATGCTGCCCACGTCGGTGACCACCGCGTCGGTGCCGCGCAGGGCCTCGACGACCACCGGGCCCAGCAGGTCGGGGGGAACGGCCACCACCACCAGCTGCGGGCGGTCCCCCGGCGCCACCGGTCGTCCCGCGCCCAGCCCCGAGGCGGTGCGCACGTGCTCGGGCGAGACGTCGGAGAGCAGCACCTCCAGGCCGGCCCGACGGCAGGCCAGCCCGATGGAGGTGCCCAGCAGCCCGGTGCCGACGACCAGGACGGGCCCGGTCAGCGTCACTGCCGGTCCTGGTCGGGCACCGAGCGCACCCGGGTCAGGTCGGTACGCAGCGCCGCGGCGCCGTGCAGGTAGCAGTGGGTGACGTCGGCGCGGGGCAGGTCGGTCTCCACGTGCGCGAGCATGCGCACCACACGGGGCATGGAGCCCGCGATCTCCAGCTCCCGCGCGCACAGCAGCGGCACCTCGCCGAAGCCGAGCCGCCGCGCGGCGTACGCCGGGAACTCCGCGACCAGGTCGGAGGTGGCGGTGAAGATCACCGAGATGAAGTCGTCGACGGCCAGGTCGTTGGAGTCCATCACGGCGGTCACCATCTCCGCCACCCGCACGAGCATGTGCTCACGGGTGTCGGCCTCGAGCTGGGTCGCGCCCCGCACCGCCCGCACGGCCACGCCTCTCGCCTCGCTTTCCACGCCGCTTCGCTGTCGGGCCAACCCTAGTCCCGCCGGGACTCACATCCCCGCGCTGTCCAGCAGCGCCCCCAGCTCGTCGGGGGTGAGCTCACGGACCGCGCCGGGGGCCAGCGAGCCCAGCCGCACCGGCCCGATCGCAGTCCGGGTGAGTCGGCGCACCGGGTGGCCGAGCTGGTCCAGCAGCCGGCGGACGATCCGGTTGCGGCCCTCGTGGAGGACCAGCTCGACGATGGTGCGGCCGGCGGCCCCGCCGGCTCCGCGGCTGACCACCCGGGCCCGGGAGGCGACCACGGGGCCGTCCTCGAGCAGCACCCCGGACAGCAGGGTGCGGATCGCGGCGCGGTCGACGTCCCCCTCGACCTCGGCGACGTAGGTCTTGTCCACCTCGAAGGAAGGGTGGGCCATCCGCTGGGCGAAGTCCCCGTCGTTGGTGAGCAGGATCAGCCCGGAGGTGTCGGTGTCGAGCCGGCCGACGTGGAAGAGGCGCTCGGGCCGGTCGGCCACCAGGTCGGCCAGGGTCCGGCGCCCCTCCGGATCCGCCATCGTGGAGACCACCCCGCGCGGCTTGTGGGCGACGAGGTAGACGTGCGGCGAGGCCGGCGGCAGCCGCCTGCCCTGCACCCGGATCACCGCGGTGGCGGGGTCCACCTTGGTGCCCAGCCGGGTCACCACCTCTCCGTCGACCTCGACCTCGCCGGCCAGCATCAGCTCCTCGCAGCGTCGCCGCGACGCGACGCCGGACTGTGCGAGCAGCTTCTGCAGCCGCACCAGGCCATCCTCGGACGCGTCGGAACGGCTCACGCGGGCGCCTCGGGCGCCGGCTCCGCGGCCGCCAGCTCGTCCTCGAGGTCGGCCATCTCGGGCAGGTACGGCGCGAGCTCGGGCAGCTCGTCGAGGGAGATGATGCCGATCCGCTCGAGGAAGTAGGAGGTGGTCCGGTACAGCGTGGCGCCGTGCTCGCCGTCGTGCCCGGCCTCCTCGACCAGTCCGCGGGTCAGCAGCGTGCGCATCACCCCGTCCACGTTCACCCCGCGGATCGCCGAGACCCGGGCCCGCGAGACGGGCTGCTTGTAGGCCACCACCGCCAGGGTCTCCAGCGCCGCCTGGGTCAGCCGGGCCTGCTGCCCGTCGAGCACGAACGCCTCCACCACCGCCGCGTACTCCTCACGGGTGTAGAAGCGCCAGCCGCCGGCGACCGGGCGCAGCTCGAAGCCGCGGCCCTGCTCGGTGTACTCGCGCGCCAGGTCGGCCAGCGCGTCGCGCACCTCCGCCACGGCGTACCCGACCGCGGACGCGAGGGTGACCTCGTCCAGCGGCTGGTCGGCGACCATCAGGACCGCCTCCAGCGACGGTCGCAGGTCGGCCATGGGCACCTCCAGGGTGCCGCCGTCGACCGGCTCGGGCGCGGGCTGCTCGCTCACGTCGTCTCCTCCTCCGGCACGGACTCCTGGTCCTGCCCCGCTTGGTCGAACTCGTCGTCGATCTCGATCTCGCCCTGCTCGGTGCCGGTCCAGCGCACGGTCAGCTCGCCCATCGGGGTGAGCTGCTCGAAGCCGACCGCCCCCTCGCGGAACAGCTCGAGCAGGGCCAGGAACCGCGCCACGGTGGTGACCGTGTCCGGGGAGTCTCCGCACAGCGCCCGGAAGGTCATCGTGCCGCTGCGCCGGAGCCGCTCGACGATGAGGCCGGCCTGCTCCCGGACGCTCACCCGCGTCGCGTGGATGTGGTGCAGCGACACCTCGGGAACCGGTTTGGGCTCCATCGCACGCGTGGCCAGCGCAGCGAACTGGTCGAGCCCGATCCCGATCAGCACCTCCGGGAGAAGGGTGGCGAACCGCTCCTCCAGCCCCACCGCCCGCGGGTGCCGGCGGCCCTCGTCGGCCAGCCGGCGCTCCATGACTGCGGCGACCTGCTTGAAGGCCTTGTACTGCAGGAGCCGGGCGAACAGCAGGTCGCGGGCCTCGAGCAGCGCCAGGTCCTCCTCGTCCTCGACGTCTCCCTGCGGGAGCAGCCGGGCCGCCTTGAGGTCCAGCAGGGTCGAGGCCACCAGCAGGAACGACGTCGTCTGCTCCAGCTCCCACGTCGAACCCCCGGCCTTGACGTGGGCGATGAACTCGTCGGTGACCGTGGACAGCGAGACCTCGGTGATGTCCAGCTTGTGCTTGGCGATGAGGCTCAGCAGCAGGTCGAAGGGGCCCTCGAAGTTCTCCAGCCGCACCTCGAAGCCCGGTGACTCCTCGAGGTCGTTCATTCCTCGCTCAGCCGCCGCACCAGCAGGCTCTCCTCGCCATCGGCCTCGAACTCCTCCAGGACCAGGGCGAGCGCCTCGCGCACCAGCCGGCCGCGGTCCACCGCCAGGCCGTGCTCGGCCCGCAGCCGCAGCCGCACCTGCTCCAGGTGCAGCAGCTCGGCAGAGGTGATGTAGACGGTCATCTTCTCGTCGTGCCGGACCCGGCCCGAGGGTCGCCGCCGCGGCGTGCTGCCCTCGACGGCGGCCGGCTCGTCCGGGACCCGCTCGTCGGTCGGGCGGAACAGGTCGTCAGCGGCCGGGAGGCTCACCCGTCGAGACAACGGGCCAGCACCTCCTTGGCCAGCTGGCGGTAGGCCTCGGCGCCGGGGGAGCTGGAGGCGTACGACGTGATCGGCTCACCCGCCACCGTGGAGTCGGAGAACTTCACTGTCCGCCGGATGACGGTGTGGAAGACCTTGTCGCCCCACGCCTCGACCAGCCGCTGCATCACCTCGCGGCCGTGCAGCGTGCGGCCGTCGTACATGGTGCCGAGCACCCCGTCGATCTCGAGCTTCGGGTTGAGCCGCTCGCGCACCTTGTCGATGGTGGTCTTGAGCAGGGCCACCCCACGCAGTGCGAAGTACTCGCACTCCAGCGGCACGATGACCCCGTCGGAGGCGGTCAGCGCGTTCACCGTCAGCAGGCCGAGGGAGGGCTGGCAGTCGATGAGGATCATGTCGTAGCGCTCCAGCGCAGGCGCCAGCACCCGGGCCAGGGTCTGCTCCCGGGCCACCTCCTGCACCAGCTGCACCTCGGCGGCGGACAGGTCGATGTTGGAGGGCAGCAGGTCCATGCCGGGGACGCCCGAGGGGACCACCACGTCGTCGAGCTCGACGTCGCGCTGCATCAGCAGGTTGTAGATGGTCAGCTCCATCTCGTGCGGGCTCAGCCCCAGGCCCACCGAGAGCGAGCCCTGCGGGTCGAAGTCGACCAGCAGCACCTTGCGGCCGTACTCCGCCAGCGCGGCCCCGAGGTTGATCGTGGTGGTGGTCTTCCCGACGCCGCCCTTCTGGTTGCACATGGCGATCACCCGGGCCTGGCCGTGCTCGGTGACCGGCGGCGGCTCGGGCAGCACCGGCAGCGGCCGGCCGGTGGGCCCGACCGGGAACGGGATGGGGTCGCTCATCGGCGTCTCGTCTCCTGGGGAAGAGGGAGGAACGGGAGACGGGATCAGTGGCGGCATCTCGGGGGCACTGCCGACACCACCGGGATACCCCAGGCCACTGCTCATCTGCACTCCTTTGTCGACTCGACGACATCGCGTCGAGCAGGGCAAGGCTAGGCCCGGCCTCCGACAGCGACAACCCGGACCCCCGATACCCCCAGGCCCGCGCCGAATCTGTTGAGGGCGTGTGCACACCCGCCCCCGGTGCGTCCACAGGCGGCGTGCCTCCTGTGGACAGCGCTGTGCACAACGTACGATCCCACCATCGCTCGCGCATCCCGACTCCTCGTGGCTCTGGTTGCCCTGCTGGCAGCCACCTGGGCCGCCGGCGGAGCGGTGCTGCCACCGGTCGTCGGGTCCGGCACCGCGACGCTCGCCCGGGCGGCGGCGGCCTCCGCCGTCCAGCCGAACCTCATCCTGATCACCACCGACGACCAGAACCTCGACGAGCTGCGCTGGATGCCGAAGACCCGGAGGCTGCTCGGCGGGCACGGGGTCACCTTCACTCGGGCACTCTCCCCGGCACCGGTGTGCTGCCCGGCCCGGGCGGAGATCATCACCGGCCAGCTCGGGCAGAACAACGGCGTGCGGGAGAACAGCGGCCCCCACGGCGGCTACCACGCACTGCGTCAGAAGCAGAACACCCTCGCGCGCTGGCTCCAGCGCGCGGGGTACCGCACCGCGATGATCGGCAAGTACCTCAACGGCTACACCCGGGCCGACGGGCGCCCTCGTGGGTGGACCGCGTGGAGCCCCAGCGTGGGCAGCCTGTACGGCTACACCGCCACCACGTTTCTGCGCAACGGCCATCGGCGGACGTACCACAGGAACGTCACCCCGGTGATCTCCTCGTTCACCGCACGCTACGTCCGCACCTTCTCCGCCAGCGGGCAGCCCTTCTTCATCTGGGCCTCCCACGTCCCGCCGCACGACCGCTACACCGGCACGACCGAGACCGGGGACGCTCGCTTCCGGCACCCTCTTCCCACCCCGCGGCACCGGAACGTCCTGACGCACGTGCGGGCACCGGTGGTGGCGAAGCCCTCCTTCAACGTCGCGGGCGGCCCGGACCAGCCGTACGCCGGGCTGCGCCGCCCAGCGCTGGATCCCGCCGGGATCCAGCGCCTCTTCACCGCCCGGATCCAGTCCCTGCAGGACGTCGACGACGCGGTCGCCCGCCTGGTCCGGGTGCTGGGCGCCACCGGCGAGCTCAACCACACCTACCTGGTCCTGGCCTCGGACAACGGGGTCCTGCTCGGTGAGCACCGGCTGCTTGGGAAGAACAAGCTCTACCGCGAGGCCCTCGAGGTTCCCTTGGTGGTGCGGGTGCCCGGGATGGACCACGCGGTCACCTCCTCACTGCCGGTTACCCTGGCGGACCTGGCGCCCACTTTCGTCGACCTCGCCGGGGCAACGGCGGGCAGGGTGATGGACGGCCGCTCGTTCGCCGGCCTGCTCTCCGGGGAGGCAGGAGGTGCGGGAGCAGGGCGCTGGCGGGACACCCAGCTGGTGCAGACGGGGACGACCAGGCGGAGGTCCCCGGACGGCTGGGAGTTCCGGGGGGTCTGGACAGCCCGGTACACGCTGATGCGCGAGGCTCGCAGCGGCGCGACGTACCTCTACGACCGGCGAACCAACCCCTTCGAGGGCGTCAGCGTGGCGCACCGGTCGCGCTACCACCGAGTCCTGGTGGAACTGCTCCATCGGCTGCGCCGTCTCGAGGGCTGCGCCGGCGACTCCTGCAACCGACGGTTCGGCCCGCTGCCTAGAGCTGGCGCAGCCCGCTGACGGTCAGCACCAGCTCGCCGCACTCGTCGGAGGCGTCGAGGTCGACCAGCGCCTCCAGGACCCAGTCGTGGTGCCCGGCCGGGTCGGCCAGGGTCTGCCGCACCCGGCGCACGCCGCCCTCGGCCGGGGCGATGTCCAGCAGGGCCGGCCCCCGGGCGTCGGCACCGGTGTCGATGCGGTCGTGCTCGGCGTAGTACTCCCCCAGCGCCTCGTCCCAGGCCGCCTCGGTCATCACCACCTCCCCGGGCGGGTCGGTCCGTTCGGCCATCGCCCGCTCCAGCCGAGCCAGCCCGGCCACGTCGTCGCGGGCGCACAGCTGCACCCGGGCGAACATGGCGTTGCGGATCATCACCCGGAAGGCCCGGTCCTGCTGGGACAGCGGCCGCGGCGGCGGGCCGGGAGTCCGGTGGGCGACGTCGTCGCGGACGCTGTCGGGGTGGGTCAGCGCCTCCCACTCGTCCAGCAGCGAGGAGTCGGTCTGCCGCACCGTCTCCCCCAGCCACTCCACCAGCACCTCCAGCTCCGGGGTGCGGTGCGCCTCGGGCACCGAGTGGCGCAGGGTCCGGTAGGCGTCGCTGAGGTACCGCAGGACCAGCCCCTCCGAGCGGGCCAGCTGGTAGCGCGACACCAGGTCGGTGAAGCCCATCCCCAGCTCCCACATCTGCCGCACCACCGACTTGGGGTCGAGCGCCTCCTCCGGCAGCCACGCGTGGGTCTGGCGGTACGTCGCGTAGGTGGCCTCGAGCAGCTCCCGCAACGGCTGCGGCCAGGTGACCTCCTCGAGGAGCAGCATCCGCTCCTCGTACTCGACGCCCTCGGCCTTCATCGCCGCCACCGCCTCCCCGCGGGCGGCGTACTGCTGGGCGAGCAGGACCTGCCGCGGTGCCTCGAGCACGGACTCGACGACCGAGACGATGTCGAGGGTGTAGGTCTCCGCCTCGGGGTCCAAGACGTCCAGGGCGGCCAGCGCGAAGTGGGCCAGCGGCTGGTTGAGGGCGAAGTCGGGCGGCAGGTCCACGGTGAGCACGTAGCGTCGGCCGAACTCGTCCGGCTGCGGCAGCCGGGTGACCACCCCGGAGCGGACCAGGCTGCGGACCAGCCGGACCGCCCGCCTGGCCAGCCGCAGCTGGTGGCGTCGCGACTCGTGGTTGTCGGTGAGCAGACGCCGCAGCACCGGGAAGGCGTCCTCCTCGCGGGCGAGGACGTTGATGAGCATCGCGTTGTCGACCTTCATCCGCGACGGCAGCGGCTCGGGCTGGCCGGAGACGAGCTTGTCGAAGGTCTGCTCGCTCCACACCACCGTTCCCTCGGGGGGCTTCCTCAGCTGCGGCTTGCTGCGCTTCTTGGGGTTGGCGGCGTTGCGGGCCTCCGCCTTGGCTCTGGCCCGCTCGTTCTCGATGACGTGCTCGGGGGCCTGCACGACCACGTAGCCGGCGGTGTCGTAGCCGGCACGGCCGGCCCGCCCGGCGATCTGCTGGAACTCGCGCGTGCGCAGCACGCGCTGCCGGTTGCCGTCGAACTTGGTGAGACCGGTGAACAGCACCGTCCGGATCGGCACGTTGATGCCCACGCCGAGCGTGTCGGTGCCGCAGATGACCCGGAGCAGCCCGGCCTGGGCGAGGGTCTCGACCAGCCGGCGGTACTTCGGCAGCATCCCCGCGTGGTGCACGCCGATGCCGCTGCGCAGCAGCCGGGACAGGGTGCGCCCGAAGCCGGCGCCGAACCGGAAGGCGCCGATGTGTGCGGCGATCGCGGTCCGGTCCACGGGGCCGGCGGCGGCCAGCCCCTTGCCGAGCAGTGAGGTGGCGTGCTCGACCGCGGCCGCCTGGGTGAAGTGGACGACGTAGACCGGGGCCTGACCGGTGGTGACCAGCTCCTCGAGGGTCTCGGCCAGCGGGGTCATCGCCCAGGAGAACGACAGCGGCACCGGTCGGACGGCGTCGTCGACCACGGCAGTGTCCCGGCCGGTGCGCCGGGTGAGGTCGGCGGCCAGGTCGGTGACGTCGCCCAGGGTGGCCGACATCAGCAGGAACTGGGAGCCGGTGAGCTCGAGGAGCGGCACCTGCCAGGCCCAGCCCCGGTCGGGCTCGGCGTAGAAGTGGAACTCGTCCATGACCACCACGCCGGCCCCGGCACGGCTGCCCTCCCGTAGCGCGATGTTGGCCAGCACCTCGGCGGTGCACGCGATGATCGGGGCCTCGGCGTTGACCGAGGCGTCGCCGGTGAGCATGCCGACGTGGGCGGCGCCGAACACCTCGCAGAGCGCGAAGAACTTCTCACTGACCAGCGCCTTGATCGGCGCGGTGTAGAAGGCTCGTTCACCGCCCCTGGCCAGCTGCAGGTACGCCGCCGCGGTCGCGACCAGGGACTTGCCCGAGCCGGTGGGGGTGGCGAGCACGACGTTGCTGCCGCTCAGCAGCTCCAGGACGGCCTCGTCCTGGTGGGGGTAGAGCGAGAGCCCCTGGTCGGCCACCCACGCGGTGAACACCTCGTACACCCCGTCCTCGGTGACCGGACCGTCGGGGACCTGCAGCTCAGCCATCCAGGGCCCGGGGGTGGGCGGTGGCGTAGACCTCGCGCAGGTTGTCGACGGTGACCAGCGTGTAGACCTGGGTGGTGGTGACCGAGGCGTGCCCCAGCAGCTCCTGGACGACGCGCACGTCCGCCCCGCCCTCGAGCAGGTGGGTGGCGAAGGAGTGGCGCAGCGTGTGCGGGGAGACCTCCCGAGTCATGCCGGCCCGGTCGGCGGCCCGGGCCAGGACCCAACAGGCGATCTGCCGCG
>NZ_DAOMFK010000067.1:0-14615 GCF_035429765.1 Nocardioides sp.
GCACGTCGGCCGCGGCCTCGACCGTGGCCACCGGGCGGGGCTCGGCGGGGTCGGCGCCGACCGATCCGAGCAGGGCCGCGCGCACGGCGTACCCGGCCGGCCGGGTGGAGCCCAGCGAGGGATCGGTGAGCTCACGCCAGTGCGCGGGGTGACGGACCAGGTGGTCGGTCAGCGCCTGGCTGGCGCCCAGGACGGTGAGCAGCCGCATCGCGGTCCCCTCGTCCTCGACCACGGCGCTCCTCAGGGCGTCGGCGTCCGGCGCCACCTCGGCGAGGCGGGCCAGGCCGGTCAGCGCCTGGTCCGGGTCCGCGGTGCGCCCCAGGATCGCCAGCAGCACCTCCGACTCGGTGCCGAGCAGCGCCAGCTGCTGGCGCGCCGTCCCCGGGTCCTGGAAGCCCAGTCGGAGCAGCGCCGCCCGGCTGGTCGAGTGGGTGGTGCGGCTCATCGCTGCCGGCGCACGATCGCGGCGAACCGCTCGGCCAGGGGGCGCCACGCCGCGTCCAGCCGACCTCGGGCCTCGTCCACCTCGCGCAGCATCGCCTCGGGGTCCAGGCCGAGTGCGACCACGCTGGCCGGGTCCTCCTCCACCCAGCGCCGCAGCAGCGGCTCGTCGATCTCGGGGTGCCACTGGACGCCCCAGATGGTGGGGGCGAACCGGGCCGCCTGCACCTCTCCCCCCGGGGCCCTGGCCAGCTCCACCGCGCCCGGCGGCAGGGCGGTGACGACGTCGGCGTTCCAGTGGATCCCGCGCCTCCCGGGGGTCACGACCGGCCCCATCAGCGGGTCGTCGGCGGCCGCCGGGCGCCAGCCCACGTCGTACAGGCCGATCTGCTTGCCCCGCGGGTTGGTGCTCACCTCGCCGCCCAGCGCCACCGCCGCCACCTGGTGCCCTAGGCAGATGCCCAGCACGGGGACGCCGTCGCGGGCGGCCTGCCGGACCAGGTCCTTGACCCCGGTCAGCCAGCCGATCTCCGCGTCGTGGTGCGCGCTCATCCAGCCGCCCATGACCAGCAGCGCGTCGTGGCCGGTCAGGTCGGCGGGCAGGACGTCTCCCGCCCAGGGCTGGCTCACGTGCAACCGGCAGCCGGCGTCCTCCAGCCAGACCCCGAACCAGGCCGGCGGGTCGTCGGGCTCGTGCTCCACGACGAGGACGCGTGACCGGGTGCTCATGGCGGGCAATCTATCCGGAGCCCGCACCGGGGAGCGTCATCCGGTCGGAGTGGTCAGCTCCCGGCGAGCAGGGTGATCACGGCGAGCCCGCCGCCCAGGCCCACCGTGACGGCCGCCGCCCACCAGCGGCGGTTCCACAGCTGTCCCGCGCCGGCCAGGAGCCCGGTGATCGCCAGCATCGAGGGGACCAGCTGGCCCCAGGCGGACTCGTCCACGTTGGGCACGCCCACCAGGCCGCGCTCGCGCATGCCGAGCACGCCGTAGGCGACCACGGCGGCCGCACCCAGCAGCAAGGTGATCATCAGCAGCTCGACCACGCTGTGCTCCTCCACGCGCCGACTGGTGCCCCCCTCCCGCCAGTGCATCTGAGAGAGGACCGCGAGCGCCACGCCGGCGACCACGCAGCCCCAGGTGGACCAGGTGCGGACCTGCGGACTGATCTCCGGGATCAGGTGGAACCCCCAGCCCGAGACGGCCAGGCCGAGACCGGCGAGGCCGGCCAGCCCTCGGGCCACGTTGCCGCCCTGGGAGGCCAGCAGCAGGGCCGCCACCGCGTTGAGGACCAGCACCAGGGACAGGGTCGCGGCCAGCCGGGAGACCGACCCGTGGATCACCACTCCGGCGGTCGCCGGTCGGGTGCGGGTGTCGACCAGGATCAGCAGCCAGGTGACGCCGTCGACGAGCGCCAGCCACAGCAGCGGCTCGACGAGAGCGCGCGGGTAGCCGGGGGTGCGGTCCACGCCCAGCGCAGTGACGGTCATACCCGGTGAGAATACGGATCCGCGCGGCCCCCCACAGGAAGTTCGGCAAACTCGCGGTGGTCAGCACCCGCCGGACGTCAGCGGGTCAGAGCAC
The DNA here is from genome assembly GCF_035429765.1 of Nocardioides sp. Lineage (GTDB taxonomy): Bacteria > Actinomycetota > Actinomycetes > Propionibacteriales > Nocardioidaceae > Nocardioides. The sequence goes on from NZ_DAOMFK010000067.1 coordinate 2,026, forward strand.
GGGCAGCATCCGGTCCCGCTCGAACGCCGAGACCTGGGTGCGGTACTCCCCCCACTCGGCCCGCTTGTTGCGCAGAAAGAACTCGAAGACGTGCTCGCCCAGCGTCTCCGCGAGCAGCTCGGAGCGCTCACCGATCGCGATCGCCTCCGACAGGTTCTTCGGCAGCGGCTCGATGCCCATCGCCTGGCGCTCCCGCTCGGTGAGCGACCACACGTCGTCCTCCGCGCCGGGGGGGAGGTCGTAGCCCTCCTCGATGCCCTTCAGCCCGGCGGCCAGGATCACCGCGAAGGCCAGGTACGGGTTGCACGCGGCGTCGATCGTCCGCAGCTCGACCCGGGTCGAGTTGCCCTTCTTCGGCTTGTACATCGGGACGCGCACCATGGCCGACCGGTTGTTGTGGCCCCAGCAGATGTACGCCGGCGCCTCGCCGCCGCCGAGCAGCCGCTTGTAGCTGTTGACCCACTGGTTGGTGACGCAGGAGATCTCGCTCGCGTGCCGGAGGACTCCCGCGATGAACCTCCGCCCGGTGCGGGAGAGCTGGTACTCGGCACCCGCCTCGAAGAACGCGTTCCGGTCCCCCTCGAACAGGGAGACGTGCGTGTGCATGCCGGAGCCGGGGTCCTCGGTGAACGGCTTGGGCATGAACGAGGCCCAGATCCCCTGGCTCAGCGCCACCTCCCGCACCACCGTGCGGAAGGTCATCACGTTGTCGGCGGTGCTCAGTGCGTCGGCGTAGCGCAGGTCGATCTCCTGCTGTCCCGGTCCGCCCTCGTGGTGGCTGAACTCCACGGAGATCCCCATCGCCTCGAGCATGGTGATCGCCTCGCGGCGGAAGTCGGCTCCCATCGAGAGCGCGGTGTGGTCGAAGTAGCCGCTGCGGTCGACCGGCTCAGGCTCCTCCCCGGGCCGGTGCACGCCCTGGAAGAGGTAGAACTCGATCTCGGGGTGGGTGTAGAACGTGAAGCCCTGGTCGGCGGCCCGGCCCAGGGTGCGCTTGAGGACGTGGCGGGGGTCGGCGTACGACGGGCTGCCGTCGGGCATCACGATGTCGCAGAACATCCGGGCGGTGGAGGGTTCCTCACCACGCCACGGGAGGATCTGGAAGGTCGCGGGGTCGGGCTTGGCGAGCATGTCCGCCTCGTAGATCCGGGCGAACCCCTCGATCGCCGAGCCGTCGAACCCGATGCCCTCGTCGAAGGCGCCCTCGAGCTCGGCAGGTGCGACGGCCACGGACTTGAGGAACCCCAGCACGTCGGTGAACCACAGGCGCACGAACCGCACGTCGCGCTCCTCGAGTGCCCGCAGCACGAAGTCTTCCTGCTTGCCCATGGCTCCACTATCGCGTACCGATGTTTCCGGGGTGTGACACGGCACCCTGCCGGGGCGGCGTCGGTACGGCGTCAGCCCTCGTCGGGAAGCGTGTTGATCTCGAGGTCACCCACGGTCGGCTCCCCGCGGTTGCAGAACACCTCCAGGTCCACCGAGCGGGCGGCACGGCTGAACACCGCGTCGACGTCGTCGTCCGGGCCCTCCTCGTAGCTGACGACCTTCCACCCGGGCGCCGCCGCCGCCCGGACACCGGTGGCGAAGCCGTCCTGGCAGCGGACCCGGAAGCTGCCCCAGAAGTCGCTGACCTCGCGGGTGCGCACGGGGGCGTCCGGGTCGATCCGCGGCGTGGGGTTGGGCTCGTCCAGGCCGACGGTCGTACCGAGGGGCCCCCGGCCGCGGATGCCGGCGCCGACCGTCGAGACCGCCACCAGCCCCACGGCGATCGCCAGCCCCACGGCCAGCGCCCACAGCGCGGCGTACCCGACCCGTCTGCTCACCCGGCAGATTCTGCGCCAGCGACGGTGCCGTGGACCCTAGCGAGAGGTTAACGAGTCGCTAAGGTTGCACCGCGTCGGCCCCGAGCCCGGCGGCCGGCTGTCCGCACCGACTACGGTCGAGGCGTGGCCGAGGTACTGATCATCGAGGACGACGACCGGATCCGGCCGCTCCTCATGCGCTCGCTGCGGGAGCGCGGGTACGCCGTGGCGTCGGCGGCGTCCGGGATGGCCGGGCTGTCCCTCGCCGTGGACTCCCGGCCGGACCTGGTCATCTTGGACCTGGGCCTCCCCGACGTGGACGGCACCCAGGTGCTGTCGATGCTGCGGGCGGTCAGCGACGTTCCGGTGATCATCGCCAGCGCCCGCGACGACGACCCGTCCCTGGTCAGCGCCTTGGACGCGGGCGCCGACGACTACGTCGTCAAGCCCTTCACCATCGCCCAGCTCGAGGCCCGGATCCGGGCCGTGATGCGCCGTACCGACGGCGGCCGGTCGGTCCGCCGGGTCCTCACCGTCGGGGACCTCGAGATCGACGTGGCAGCTCGGCGAGCAGCCCTGGACGGGGCCGAGCTGGACCTCACCCCGCGGGAGTTCGACCTGCTGGCGTTCCTGGCCGAGCGGGCGGGCACCGTGGTCACCAAGCGCGAGCTGCTGAGCGAGGTGTGGCAGCAGGCCTGGGGCGGCTCGGACAAGACCGTCGACGTGCACCTCTCGTGGCTGAGGCGCAAGCTGGGCGAGTCCGCTGCCGAGCCTCGCTACCTCACCACGGTCCGCGGCGTCGGGGTCCGGCTGGCGGCGCCGGGCGGGTGACCGAGGGAACGAGGCCACCGTGAGACGCAGCCTGATCGTGACCGTCGCCGCGGCGGTCTCGATGGTCCTCCTCGCCATGCTGGTGCCGATGGCCGTCCTGGTGCGCAGCTACGCCCTGGAGGACCGCCTGTCACGCGCCGCGCTCGAGGTGCAGGCGACCGAGACCGTGGTCTCGCGCCGGGACAAGGGCGCGGTCGCGGTGTACCTCGACCGGATCAACGCCACCTCCGAGGGCATCTCCACCACGGTCCTCTACCCGGGCGCGGACGACGTCGGGCCCAACCCCGGCGAGGACGACCGGGTCCGGGAGGCCCGGCGCACCGGACGGGCCCGCATCGACGACACCCCCGAGGGCGCCCAGTTCCTGGTCCCGGTGTCGCTGGGCGCCACCAGCACCGTGCCGTCCCAGACCCCGGTGATCCGGGTGGACGTGCGCTCACCGGGCCTGGGCGCGGGGGTAGTTCGCGCGTGGGGGCTGCTGGCCGCGCTCGGACTGGTGCTGCTCGCCGGGTCGCTGTTCGTCGCCGACCGGCTCGGACGCTCCTTCGTGCAGCCGATCCGTGCGCTGGCGGCGCGGGCGCAGACCCTGGGCGACCCCGGGCCGCCGGAGCCGCTCCCGGTGGTCGGCCCACCGGAGGTGCGCGAGCTGGGGACCGCCTTCAACCGCCTGGTCGAGCGGATCCAGGTGCTGCTGCAGCGGGAGCGGGAGAGCGTCGCGGACCTCTCCCACGGCCTGCGGACACCGATCACCACACTCCGACTGCGGGTGGACGGGCTGCCCGACCCTGACGAGCGGGCGCGGCTCTCCGCGGACCTCGACGAGCTCGAGGGGATGGTGGACCACCTGGTCCGCGAGGCGCGGCGCTCGGAGCGCGAGGGCCTCGTCGCCGAGGCGGACGCGATGGGGGTGCTCCTGGAGCGGATCCGCTTCTGGGAGCCGCTGGCGGAGGACCAGGGACGGGACCTGCGGGTCGCCGCTCCGGAGGGGCACCCGGTTCCGGTCCGAGCCAGCGCCCGCGACCTGGTCGCGCTCGTCGACGTCCTCTTCGACAACGTCTTCTCCTACACCGCGGAGGGAACGCCCCTCGGCGTCACCCTGAGCCCCGCGCCGGCAGGGGGGCTGGAGCTGGTCGTCGACGACGCCGGGCCTGGGCTCCCCCCCGGTCTCGACGTCACCAGCCGCGGGGCCAGCGGGGCAGGGTCCACCGGGCTGGGGCTGTCCATCGTCGACAAGACGGCCACCGAGTCCGGTGGCCGTCTTGTGCTCGGACGCTCCCCGCTCGGGGGAGCCCGGATCACCGTCGTGCTGGGCCCGCCGGCCTGACGTCGGCCGAGGCGACCAGGCCCCGCCGGTGGCACACGGGTCAGCGGGCGACGATAGTGGTCCTGCAGGCCGGCGGGCCGGAGACCTTCCGGACCGTGAGGGTGAAGGTGTCGGTGCCGGCGGTGTCCGGCCGCAGCCGCTCCAGGTCGATGTCACCCTCACGGTCGGCGGTCCGGACCCCCTTGGCCACGACCTCGCCGTCGTGCCGGAGCACGAGCCGCCAGGCCGACCCGGGCTCGGCGCCGTCGAGGTCGGCGTCGATCTCGTACCCGCGCCCCTCCCGGTCGACGCTGAGCTCGTAGCGGGCGCCGGCGCACCAGCCGCCCTTCTCCTGGTCGGCCGTGGCCGGGCCGGCCAGCACGAAGGCGGTCGGGCCGGCAATGGCTGCGGTGAGGCCGAGGGCGACGGCGGTGCGCTGGATCGTGTTCATGGCTCCTCCTTGGAGACTGGGGTGTCGAGCGGACACCCGCAGCCTCATCGAGGCGCCGCTAACCGCGGGCCAGCGGACGGCTAAGGTCCGGCAAACGCCTCTCGGCTCAGTCCGCGGCCCCGCCGCCGGGGACGTTCTCCTCGAGGTCGGCGAGCCAGGCGGTCGCGCGGGCGTCCGACGGCATCCGCCAGTCGCCCCGCGGCGACATCGTGCCGCCGGCGCTCACCTTGGGGCCGTTGGGGAGGGCGGACCGCTTGAACTGGTTGGCGAAGAACCGACGCAGGAAGACCTCCAGCCAGTGCCGGATCTCGGGGAGGTCGAAGGCGGTCCGCCGCTCGGGGGGGAAGTTGGGTGGCCACTCCCCCGCGGCGGCGTCCCGCCAGGCGTGCCAGGCGAGGAAGGCGATCTTGTGCGGCGGGTAGCCGCGGCGGATCACGTGGAAGAGGGTGAAGTCCTGCAGCGCGTAGGGGCCGACGGTGTCCTCGGTGGCTTGCGGCTTGACCCCCTCGGTGTGCGGGATGAGCTCGGGGGTGATCTCGTGCTCGACGACCTCGCGGAGCACCGCGTTGGTCTCCTCGCCGAACTCCCCGGAGTCGGCCACCCAGCGGATGAGGTGCTGGATCAGGGTCTTCGGGACACCGCCGTTGACGTTGTAGTGCGACATCTGGTCGCCGACGCCGTAGGTGCACCAGCCGAGCGCCAGCTCGGAGAGGTCGCCGGTTCCCAGGACGATGCCGCCGCGGTGGTTGGCGAGGCGGAACAGGTAGTCGGTGCGCAGACCGGCCTGGACGTTCTCGAAGGTGATGTCGTAGGCCGGCTCCCCCCGGGCGAAGGGATGGTCCAGGTCCGCCAGCAGCTGCCGGGCGGCGGGGGTGATGTCGATCTCCTCGAACCGCACCCCCAGCGAGGTCGCCAGCCGGGTGGCGTAGGACCGGGTGGTGTCCCCGGTGGCGAACCCCGGGAGGGTGAAGGCGTGGATGTCGGTGCGGGGACGCCCGAGCCGGTCCATCGCCCGCGCGGCCACGATGAGGGCGTGGGTGGAGTCCAGCCCCCCGGACACGCCGATGACGACCTTGGGCTGGCCGATCGCGCGCAGCCGCTGCTCCAGCCCGGACACCTGGATGTGGTAGGCCTCGTAGCAGTCCAGCGCCAGCCGGTCGGGGTCGTCGGGCACGAACGGGAACCGGTCCACGTGCCGGCGCAGCCCCAGGTCCCCTGCCGGTGCGCCCAGCTCGAAGGCCACGGTGCGGAAGGTGCGTCCGGTGCGCCCGCTGGCCAGCGCCAGGGCCTGGTCGCCGATCTCCAGCGTGCGCCGGTTGTCGTCGAAGGTGCCCTGCCGGATCCGTTCCTGGCGCACCCGGTCGAGGTCGACGTCGGCGATGCTGCGGCGAGGGCCGTCGGGGAACCGCTCGCTCTCGGCCAGCAGGTCCCCGCACTCGTAGATCATGGTCTGGCCGTCCCACGACAGGTCGGTGGTGGACTCGCCCTGCCCGGCGGCGGCATAGAGGTACGCCGCGTGGCAGCGGGCGCTCGCCGAGCGGACCAGCAGCCGGCGGTCCTCGGCCCGGGCGACGGTGATGGGGCTTCCCGAGAGGTTGGCGAGCACGGTGGCTCCGGCGAGCGCCGCCTCAGCGCTCGGGGGGACCGGCACCCACATGTCCTCGCACACCTCCACGTGCACCCGCAGGCCCGGCACGTCGACGGCCTCGAAGAGGAGGTCGGGGCCGAGTGGCACCTCCTGACCGGCCAGCTGGATCCACTCGCCCCGCCGGTCGTCTCCGGGCGCGAAGTGCCGGCGCTCGTAGAACTCACGGTACGTCGGGAGGTAGGACTTGGGCGCGACGCCCAGGACCTCGCCACGATGAACCACGACCGCGCAGTTGAGCACCCGGTTGCCGTGGATCAGCGGCGCACCCACCACCAGGACCGGGAGCAGGTCCGCGGAGGCGGCCACGATCTCGGCGAGCGCAGCCTCGACCGCCTCCAGGAGGGTGTCCTGCAGGAACAGGTCGTCCACGGCGTACCCCGACAGGGCGAGCTCGGGGAACACCGCCAGTGCCACGCCCTCGTCGTGGCAGGCCCGGGCCTGGGCCAGCACCTGCGCGGCGTTGGCGTTGGGGTCGGCGACCGTGACGGGCACCGTGCAGGTGGCGACCCGCACGAATCCCTGGGCGTAGGCCGAGTAGAAGTCCACGGAGCCGAGTCTCCCACGGGGCCGCCGCCCCGCGGCGTCACTCCTGGTGCGCCTCGGAAGGCTCGCCGGAGCCGGCCTCGTCGGGGCCGGACTCCCCAGTGCCGGCCTCCTCGGGGCCGGACTCGTCCTCTGCCACCGTCGGGTCCTCACCGATCGCGAGCAGACCCGCCGGCGAGACGTTGGTCAAGGTCGCGAGCATCTGCCGGACGTTGGCCAGCTGGGCGTTGATGCTGTCGCGACGCTGGGTGGCGGCCGCCAGGGCTCGTTCGGAGTCCGCGGCGACCCGGTCGGCGTGCGCGCGGGCCTGGGCGACGATCTCCTCCGCCTCCTGCTGGGCGTCCTCGATCTGCCGCTTCGCACCGAGCTCCGCGTCGGCCCGGATACGCTGGGCCTCGTTGCGGGTCTGCTCGAGGTGGCCCTGAGCGGTCTCGAGCTGGCTGCGGGCAGTCTCGAACTGGGCGGCGAACTCGCGCTCGACGCGGTCACGACGCTCCGCCAGGGTCGCCTCGAAGTCGGCTGCGGCCTGCGCCGCTCGCGCTTGCTGCGCCTCGTAGACCGCCTCCGCCTCGGCCCGGCGGGCGGCAGCCTCCCGTCCGGTCTCCTCGGCCAGCTCGTCGGCCCGCCGGTGGGCGTTGTCGACCAGGGCCCGAGCCTCCGCGTCCGCGCTCTCGCGCCGGTGCCGTGCGTAGTCGTCGGCTTCCTGGCGGATCCGCTCGGCCGCCTGCTCGACCTCCTGCACCCGTGCGTCGAAGTCCGCCTTGGCCGACGCCCTGATCTCGGCGGCCTCCTCCTCGGCCAGGGAGAGGATCTGCCCCACCCTCGCTCCGAGGTCGGCGAACGTGGGCTGCCGCGAGGCGGAGTCCTCCGGCGCAGACCCGGCGAAGGAGGCCGCGGCCTCCAGCTCGTGGATCCGCGCGGTCAGCTCCATCACCTCCTGGTGCTGGGTGCCCAGCTGGTTGAGCAGCTCTGACATCCGCTGGTCCACGTCGGTCGGCTCGTAGCCGCGGCGGACCAGCCGGAAGGTGGGGTGCGGACTGTCCATCGTCATCGGGACGCTTCCTCCGGATCGGGCAGGTGCTCGGGAACAGGGGCAGGAGGCGTGCCGGGGTCGGGAACGGCCAGCGCCTGGATGACGCCGGACAGGCCCCCCAGCTCGGCGACGATCGAGTCGCGCTGCTGCTGCAGCGCGTCCACCTCGCCGCGCGCCCGGTCGAGCATCTCCAGCGCCTCGCGCGAGGCCTCCTCGCGCTCGCGCTCGGCGTCCAGGCGGAGCACCTCGGCGTCCTGGCGCGCCTGGCTGAGAGCCTCCTGCGCCTCGAGCTGGGCCCGCATGGTCTCTGCGGCCGCCTGCTCGCGCAGGATCCTGGCCCCCGCCTCCACCTCGTCGAGCCGCCGCGTCGCGTGCTCCTCGGTCTCGGCCAGATGCCGGGCGGCCCGTGCCCGGGTCTCCTCGGCGCTGCGCTCGGCCTGGGCCTGGACCTCCACCGCCTCCGCCTCCGCCTCGGCCAGCCGCTTGCGGCCACGCTCCTCGACCTCCAGGGCGAGACGGTCGACCTCGGCGTGACGCTCCCGCAGCCGCTGAGCGGACCGCGCCAGGGTCGCCTGGACCTCCCGCCGACGGGCGGCGAGCCGACGGGACAGGTCGCGGTGGCCTGCCGCGCGGCTCCGTTCGACCTCCAGGGCGGCGGCGGCCAGCAGCTCCTGGACGGTGCGACCGGCCCACTCCGTCTGCTCGGCGGCCTCGGCGAGCTGCCGCTCGACCTCGATGCGGGCCTCCTCGAGCCGCCGTCTGCCCTGCTCGACCAGGTCGGCATGCTCAGCCGCCGCCTCTGCCCCCAGCCGATCGGCGTCGGCCCGCGCCGCCCGGGTCAGCTCAGCGGCGAGGCTCTCCGCCTCGGCACGGACCCGGTTCGCCTCCGCCTGGGCGTCGCCGCGGAGGGTCTGGACCTCCCGCTCGACCTCGGTCCGCCGGACCCGCTCGAGCTCCTCGGCCTCCGCCACCCGGGCCACATGGTGCTGCTCGGCCTCGTCGACCAGCCGGTCGGCGCGCTCCTGCGCCTCCGCGACCAGGCGGGTGGCCTCCTGCATCGCCTGCTCGAGCTCGACCGCACCCGCCTCGCGGTCGGTGGCGGCCACCGCCCTCGCCTCGGCGAGGATGCGGTCCCGGTCCCGTCCGGCGACCTGCAGCAGCAGGGTCGCCTGCTCGCCCGCGTCGCGGATCAGCTCCTGCCCCTGCTCGGCCGCTCGCGACAACCGGGCGGCGGCCTCCTCGTGGGCCTGCTCGGCCTCCCGGTGCGCGGTCGCCGCCTCCTCCCGCAGCCGCGCAGCCTCCTGCTCGGCGTCGTGGGCGCGCTCCAGCAGCTCGTGGGCCTGGGCCTGGGCCTGGGCGACCAGCTCGTCGGCGACCTGCTGGGCGCGCTCCAGCGCGACAGCCACGGCGGTCGGCCGCGGGGCACTCGTGGGCTCGGCGGGGTCGGGGGCCGGGGCGGCCGGCACAGCACTGCCTGTGGGCGCGTCCATCGCCTCATCATCCCAGACGAGCGGGCCGGTCGGGAACGCTCACCCGGGCCGAGTGCCGGTGGAGGGGCTGCTGGCAGACTGAAGAACGACAGATCACGCGGGAGCACGGCAGCAGCCGGGCCCGGCCGGCGGCAGGAGACCAACCATGAGCGAGCAGCAGGCCACCGAGACCACCGCGCCGTACGGCACCGGCGCGGCCCCTGCGCAAGGGCCGCCGGTCAAGCGGATCCGCACCCAGCACCTGCGCGAGATGAAGCAGCGCGGCGAGCGGTTCGCCATGCTCACCGCCTACGAGCAGTACGCCGCACAGACCTTCGACGAGGCCGGGATCGAGGTCCTGCTGGTGGGCGACAGCGCCAGCAACAACGTCTACGGGAACGAGACCAGCCTCCCGGTCACCGTGGACGAGCTGATCCCGCTGACCCGCGCGGTGGCGCGGAGCGTGCGCCGCGCCCTCGTGGTGGCCGACCTGCCCTTCGGCTCCTACCAGGCCTCGCCCGAGCAGGCCTACCACACGGCGGTGAGGTTCATGAAGGAGGCGGGCGCGCACAGCGTCAAGCTCGAGGGCGGCACCCAGATGGTGCCGCAGGTGCGGCTCCTCACCGACGGCGGCATCCCCGTCATGGCGCACATCGGCTTCACCCCCCAGAGCGAGCACGCCCTGGGCGGCTACCGGGTGCAGGGCCGCGGCGACGCGGCCGCCCGGGTGGTGGAGGAGGCGCTCGCCCTGGAGGCTGCCGGGGCCTTCGCCGTGGTCATGGAGATGGTCCCCGGCGACGTCGCCCGCCAGGTGACCGAGGCCCTGCAGATCCCCACCATCGGCATCGGCGCCGGGGTGCACTGCGACGGGCAGGTGCTGGTCTGGCAGGACGCCTTCGGCCTCCGGACGGGCCGGCTCCCCCGCTTCGTCAAGCAGTACGCGGCGGTGCACGACGTCCTGCTCCGGGCGGCGAGGGAGTACGCCGACGAGGTCCGGTCCGGCGCGTTCCCGGGCCCCGAGCACACCTTCTGAGCCGGTGGCACGCGTACCGTGAAGCCATGCGCACGGTCATCGCCGCCCTCGCCCTGTCCCTCGCCGCACCGCTGACGCCCGCCTGCGCCGACAGCGGCGACAGCCCTCCTCCGCGATCCGCGAGCGCGACCCCCACGCCCCGCGGCACCGCTCCCGGCGGCGGCACCGAGGCAGCGGCGCCGTCCACCGAGGCCCGAGCACTGCCGTCGTTCAAGGTTCGTCGGGTGGTGCGCGGGCTGAGCCACGTGTGGGACGTCAAGTCGATCGGCTCGAACGCCTGGCTGCTCACCGAGCGGGACAGCGCCCGGGTGTGGCGGCTGCGCGACGGCCGGCTGCAGCGGGTGGCCTTCCCGAGCGGGAGGGTGTGGGTGTCAGGGGAGACCGGGCTGATGTCCTTGGCGGTCGACCCGGGCTTCGCGAAGAACCGTCGCTTCTACACCTGCCAGGGCGGCTTCACCCGGACCGGCCACGACGTCCGCGTGCTGGCCTGGCGGCTCAGCGACAACGGCCGGCGCGCCCTGAGCCGGGGCGTGCTGCTGAGCGGGATCTCGGCCAGCAGCGGCAGGCACGGCGGCTGCCGGCTGCTCATCGAGCGTGAGTCGGGGGCCCTGTTCGTCGGCACCGGCGACGCGGCGATCGGCACGAACCCGCGCAACCTCCGCTCGCTCGGCGGCAAGGTGCTCCGGCTGGACCGGAGGACCGGTGCGCCGTGGCCCGACAACCCGTGGATCGGTGCGGCCAACAAGAAGAAGCGGTACGTGTACAACTACGGTCACCGCAACATCCAGGGGCTGGCCCAGCGCCGCGACGGCAGCCTCTGGTCGGCCGAGCACGGCCCGGACCGCGACGACGAGATCAACCTCGTGCTGCCCGGTGGTGACTACGGCTGGAACCCGGTGCCCGAGAGTCCGGGGCCCGGGTACAACGAGGACGTCCCGATGACCGACCAGTCGCTGCCCGGTCCGCAGGTCGAGGCGGCCTGGAGCTCGGGCTTCCCCACCCTCGCCACCTCGGGCGCCGTGTGGGTGTACGGCCCCAAGTGGGGGTCGCTGAACGGCACGCTCGCCGTGGCCGCGCTGAAGGCCGGCCGCATCCTGTTCCTCCGGTTCACCCCGGACGGGACCTTCGTGCGCGCCCGCGCCCCGCAGGCGCTCCAGCAGTACGGGCGGCTGCGGTCGCTGACGCTGGCCGCGAACGGGGACCTGCTGGCCACGACCGACAACGGCTCCGACGACGGCGTCCTGAGGATCACGCCGTCGCCCTGACAGTCAGGAGGACGCCATGAAGAGAATCCTCGGCCTGGTGCTGGCAGCCCTGCTGGGCGTGGCGCTCGTGCCGGTCGCCCCGGCCGCGGCGATGCCGGTGTGGCTCACCCGCGGGACCGCCTGGGCCGGCTCGCCCGAGGCCAGGTTCCCGCAGATCCTGGACCTCCGGTACGCCGAGCACAAGCGGTTCGACCGGGTGGTGATCGACGTGAAGGGCCGGCTGCCCGGCGGTCGCACGCACTACCGCCGCGAGTTCCGTTACGACCCGAGCGACCTGAAGGTCCCCATCCGTGGGGGGCTGGAGGTCGTGCTGCGTCCCGCCTACGTCACCGACGCCCAGGGGCACGAGGTGTACGAGGGACCGACCCTGGTCCGCCCCGGGCTGCCGGCGTTGAAGGCGGTCGCACTCACCGGCACGTTCGAGGGCCAGGTCAACTTCGCCTTCGGCCTGGCGCCCCGGCGTACGCCGTACCGGGTGTTCCTGCTGCACGACCCGCAGCGCATCGTGGTGGACTTCAAGCACACGTCGTGACGGCGCCGGTCAGCCTCGGGGCGGGTCGTCGTTCCAGCGCGGGTCGTTCTCCCAGGCGTCGTTGCGCTCCTGGACGCGCTCCAGCGCTCGGGAGGCGTCCTCGGCGGTCGGGTAGGGACCGAGGCGGTCCTGGTTGCGGCAGCCGTCGGTGCCCTCGACGGTGTGGTGCTTGAGGCAGAACCAGTACTTCGTGCCCGTCTCGCTCATGGCTCGACCGTACCCGGGAGGCCCCGGCAGGATGCGGCGTCGTCGACTATCCTGGGTGACGCGGAGGGGTCGGCCGGGCGACCGCGACCCGTCTTCGGACGGGCCGAGGAAGGTCCGGGCTCCACAGGGCACGGTGGTGGGTAACACCCACCCGGGGCAACCTGCGGGACAGTGCCACAGAGAACAGACCGCCACCCGGTCCGCCGGGTAGTAAGGGTGAAACGGTGGTGCAAGAGACCACCAGCACGCCGGGTGACCGGCGTGGCTCGGCAAACCCCACCAGGAGCAAGGTCAAGAAGCCTCGCGCCTCCGGGCGCGGGGCGCGCGCACGTTCGAGGGCGGCCCGCCCGAGTGCGCGGGTAGACCGCACGAGGCGGCCGGCAACGGTCGTCCTAGATGGATGGTCGCCCCCCGGCCGCCGCGAGGCGTCCGGGGACAGAACCCGGCCTACAGGCCGACCCCTCCGCCCT
>NZ_DAOMFK010000068.1:0-14490 GCF_035429765.1 Nocardioides sp.
CCTGCGGCCCGCCGGTGCGGTTGTCTTCGTGATCCGTGGCAGGTGCGCCGTCCGACCCGGTGGTACGCCGGCGCCTCGTCGTCCGGGGCGTGGTGCAGGGCGTCGGGTTCCGCCCGCACGTGGCCCGGCTGGCCCGCGAGCTCGCGCTGGGCGGCCGCTGCCGCAACGACGCGACCTGCGTGGTGGTCGAGCTGGAGGGGCCGGCGGCCGCGCTGGCGGACTTCGAGCGCCGGCTCCGCACCGAGGCACCGCCGCTGGCCCGCATCATGTCGGTGGAGTCCGCGGACGTCGTACCCACCGGCGAGAGGGACTTCACGATCTCCGGCTCGACCGCGACCCCCGGCGCCCGGACCATGGTCCCGCCGGACTCCGCCGTTTGCGAGGACTGCCTGCGCGAGATGCGCGACCCGGCCGACCGCCGCTACCGGCACGCGTTCATCACCTGCACCAACTGCGGGCCGCGGTTCACGATCACCCTCGACCTGCCCTACGACCGGCCGGTCACGACGATGGCCGCCTTCCCGATGTGCGGCCGGTGCGCAGGGGAGTACGCCGATCCCGCCGACCGCCGGTACCACGCACAGCCGATCGCCTGCCACGACTGCGGCCCCACCCTCACCTTCGACGAGTCGGCGCGGGGGGAGGAGGCGCTGGCGCAGGCCGTCGCGGCGCTGCGTGCGGGCCGGATCGTCGCGATCAAGGGCATCGGCGGGTTCCACCTGGCCTGTGCCGCCGGTGACGCGCGCGCGGTGGCCGAGCTCCGCCGGCGCAAGCGGCGCCCGGACCAGCCGTTCGCGCTGATGGCCGCGGACCTGGCCGTCGCCCGCCGGATCGCCGTGCTCCCCCCGGATGCCGCCGACGTGCTCGCGGCACCGGAGCGGCCGATCCTGCTGCTGCCCCGCCGGGAGTCCGAGCTGGTCGCCGACGCTGTCGCCCCCGGCCTGGCCGAGCTCGGCGTGATGCTGCCTTACGCCCCCCTGCACCACCTGCTCCTCCAGCCGCACCCCGACGGCACCCCCGCCGCTGCGCCGGTGCTGGTGATGACCTCGGGCAACCTCTCCGGGGAGCCGCTGTGCTTCACCGACGAGGACGCACGCAGCCGGCTGGCCGGGATCGCCGACCACTTCCTCAGCCACGACCGGGAGATCGCCGTGCCCTGCGAGGACTCCGTGCTGGCCTGGGACCCCGACGCGCCGGTCGGTGAGCGGGTGGTCCCGGTACGCCGCTCGCGGGGGTACGCCCCGCTCCCGGTGGCACTGCCCGGCCCCGACGGCGCCTCGGTCCTGGCGGCAGGGGCCGAGCTGAAGAACACCGTCGCGCTCGCCCGCGACCGGCTGGGGTTCGTCTCCGCCCACCTCGGCGACCTCGACAGCCTGGAGAGCCGCGCGGCGTACCGCCGGGCGACCGCCCAGATGCTGCGGTTCCACCGGGCCAGCCCGGCCCTGGTCGTGGCCGACCTGCACCCCGGCTACCTCTCCCGGGCCTGGGCGGCCGAGCTCGCCGCCGAGCTGGACGTGCCGCTGCACGACGTCCAGCACCACCACGCCCACCTGGCCTCGCTCGCCGCCGAGCACGGACGGCTCGAGGAGGACCTGCTCGGCGTCGTGTTCGACGGCACCGGCTACGGCTGCGACGCCACGATCTGGGGCGGGGAGCTCCTGGTGCTCACCCGCGGTGGACTCACCGCCGAGCGGGTCGGGCACCTCGGCACCGTGCGGCTGCCGGGCGGCGACGCCGGCGTGCGCAACCCGGTACGCCAGGCCGGCCTGGCGATGCTCGCCGCCGGTGTCGACCTGGCCGGTACGCCGGTGGCCGGCGCGCTGAGCGACGCCGAGCGGGCCCTGCTCCCGAGCCTTCTCCACCACGACGGCGGCTGGGTGGCCACCAGCAGCGTGGGCCGGCTCTTCGACGTGGTCGCGGCGATGCTCGGCGTGCGCCCCCGGGTGAGCTACGAGGCCCAGGCGGCCATCGAGCTGGAGGTGCTGGCCCGCACCTGGCGCGCGGAGCAGGGGCCCGGGGCCACCGCGCTGCCGCTGCCGGTCATCGAGGCGGCCGGGGACACCATCGTGGACCCCGACCCACTGGTGCGCGCCGTGGCCACGGCCCAGGCCGCCGGGGACCCGCCGGGCCTGCTGGCCTGGTCGTTCCACGTGGCGCTCGCGGGGGCGGCAGCACGCCTGGCGGGAGCGGAGGCGGACCGGCGAGGGCTGGGTACCGTGGGTCTGACCGGCGGAGTCTTCGCCAACCGGACCCTGCTCGGCCTGCTCCGCGCACGGCTGGAGGAGGCGGGTCTGGAGGTGCTGACCCACCGGCTCGTGCCCGCCAACGACGGCGGGCTCGCGCTCGGACAGGTGGCCGTCGGGCTGCGCGCGTTGCAGGATGTCGTGGAGGACCACGAGGGAAGGCGGTGAGGTGATGGGCCAGGCAGCCCCGCGGCCTCCCGCCGCCGAGGCGGCCGTGACGGCCGTGGACGTGACCGCCGTGGCTCGGGCACTGGCGCGCCGGGTCCGCGCCGGGGCCACGCTCTGGTTGCTCACCCCGGCCGGAGAGGCCGACCACCCTCTGGACGGCCTGCGCGAGAGCACCGGCCCGGCCCTCCCCCTGGCGCTGCTGGACGCCGACGACCCCGTGACCCAGGCCCGGACGGCGGCCCGGGCGGGCGACGTACTCGTGCTCGGCTCCGTGCCCGACGACCCGCTCGCCCGTGAGCTGGCCCGCCGGGCCCCGGCCTGGGGGGTGAGCACCTGCTGGGTCGGCGGCGGCGCCGGCCGACCGCCCGTGGGTGGGGCCGATCTCGTGGTGTGGGCACCGCACCGCTCCGGCGCGCCCGGTCTGGCCGAGGAGCTGGCCGGGCAGGTACGCCGGCACCTGGCCGACCCGGACCTGACCGCCGACCCCGGCCCCTCCCAGGACGAGGTGTGTCTGACCTGCTCCGACCAGGCGCGGCTGGTCGAGGTGGTCTCGGCACCCGACGGGCTGCTGGCCCCCGCGGTGGTGCGCGGCCCGGCCGGTGAGGAGACGGTGGACGTGACGCTCGTGGGTGAGGTCCGTCCGGGCGACCTGGTGCTCGTCCACGCAGGCACCGCCCTGACCCGGCTGGAGGAGCGGTGAGCCCCGAGGAGACCAGCGAGGCCCGGGCCCTGCGCCGGATCGAGGCGTTCCGGCACCGCCGGCCACGGCTGGTCGAGGAGGTCGTCACCCTGGCGCACGGCGCGGGCGGCAAGTCCTCGGCGGCGCTGACCGAGGCGGTGTTCGTGGAGGCGTTCGCCAACCCGGTGCTGGCCACCCTGGAGGACGCCGCCACGCTGACCCTGCCGTCCGGTGACCGGCTGGCCCTGTCCACCGACTCCTACGTCGTCCAGCCGCTGCGGTTCCCGGGCGGCTCGATCGGGCACCTCGCCGTGCACGGGACCGTCAACGACCTGGCCGTCTCCGGCGCCGAGCCCCGCTGGCTGTCGGCCGGGTTCGTGCTCGAGGAGGGCCTGCCGGTCGAGGTGCTCCGTGACGTCGTCGCGGACATGACCGAGGCGGCCGCCCGGGCCGGCGTGGAGATCGTCGCCGGGGACACCAAGGTGGTGTCCCGGGGGGCCGCCGACCGGCTTTTCGTGAACACCACCGGGGTCGGCGTCGTCCCCGCCGGGCGCGAGCTCGGCACGCACCTGGTGCGACCAGGCGACCGGGTGCTGCTCTCCGGAGCGATGGGCGACCACGGCATGGCGGTCATGCTCGCCCGCGGCGACCTGGCCCTCGAGGCCGACATCGCCTCCGACACCGCCCCGCTGACCGGCCTCGTGGCCGACCTGCTGGCGGCCGCACCCGGCACCCGCTGGATGCGCGACGCCACTCGCGGCGGTGTGGGCACGGTGTGCAACGAGCTGGCCCGCCAGGCGGGCCTGGGGGTGGTCCTCGAGGAGGACCGGCTACCCGTGCACCCGGCGGTGACCGGGGCCTGCGACCTGCTCGGCATCGACCCGCTGTACGTCGCCAACGAGGGCCGCCTGGTGGCGGTCGTCCCCGCCGAGCAGACGCCCGACGCCCTGGCGGCGCTGCGCGCGCACGAGCTCGGCGCCGAGGCCGAGCTCGTGGGCGAGGTGGTGGCCGAGCCGCCGGGCATCGTGGCGATGAGGACGTCCTTCGGCGGGACCCGCATCGTCGACATGCTGGTGGGCGACCCCCTGCCCCGGATCTGCTGAGAGAGGAGGCGCTCATGTGCTTGGGGATCCCCGGCCGGCTCGTCGGGACCGTGGACGCCGACAACCACCTGGCCACGGTGGACGTGAACGGCGTACGACGGACCATCTCGGTGCGGCTTCTCGCCGACACCGGCCTCGCGGAGGGCGACTGGGTGCTGGTGCACGTCGGCTTCGCGCTGGCCCAGATCGACGAGGAGGAGGCCCGCCTCACCCTCGACCAGCTGGAGCGGATGGGCCGCGACTACGCCGACGAGCTGGCGCAGTTCGGCACGACGGACGTGCGGTGAGGTTCGTCGAGGAGTTCCGCGACCCGCAGGCGGCGCGGGCGCTCGTCGCCGCGATCACCGAGCTCACCGCGGCGCTCGGCCGCGACGCCGAGGCGCCGTACAAGTTCATGGAGGTCTGCGGCGGACACACCCACACCATCTACCGGCACGGGCTCGAGCACGTGCTGCCGCCCGGGGTCGAGCTGGTGCACGGACCCGGCTGCCCGGTGTGCGTGATCCCGATGGGCCGGATCGACGACGCCATCTGGCTTGCCGAGCAGCCGGGGGTCGTGTTCGCCACCTTCGGCGACATGATGCGCGTGCCGGGCTCGCGGGGCTCGCTGCTGGACGCCAAGGCGCGCGGCGCCGACTGCCGGTTCGTCTACTCCCCGCTGGACGCGCTGAAGATCGCGCTGGACGACCCCGCCCGGCACGTCGTGTTCTTCGCTGTCGGCTTCGAGACCACCGCCCCGTCCACCGCGGTCACGCTGCTGCGGGCCCGGCAGCTGGGCGTGACCAACTTCTCGGTGTTCGCCAACCACGTGACGATCGTGCCGCCGATCCGAGCGATCCTGGACAGCCCCGACCTCCGCCTGGACGGCTTCCTCGGCCCCGGCCACGTCTCGACGGTGGTCGGCACCGGCCCGTACGCGTTCGTCGCCGAGACCTACCGCAAGCCGCTCGTGGTGGCCGGCTTCGAACCGCTGGACGTCCTGCAGTCGGTGCACATGCTGCTCACCCAGCTGCACGAGGGCCGCTGCGAGGTGGAGAACCAGTACGCCCGCGTGGTGCGGCCCGAGGGCAACCCCCAGGCGCTGCGGCTGCTGGAGGAGACCATGGAGCTGCGGCCGCACTTCGAGTGGCGGGGCCTGGGGTCGATCCCGCTCAGCGCGCTCAAGGTGCACCGGGACTTCGCGGCCTGGGACGCCGAGGAGCGCTTCTCGATGCCGGGGGTGCGGGTCGCCGACCCCCGGGCCTGCCAGTGCGGGGAGGTGCTCCGCGGTGCCCTCAAGCCGTGGGAGTGCCGGGTGTTCGGGACCGCCTGCACCCCCGAGACCCCGATCGGCACCTGCATGGTGTCGTCGGAGGGCGCGTGCGCGGCGTACTACAACTACGGCCGCCTGCACCGCGAGACCGCGCTGCTGGTGGGGCGACGCCCGCCGGAGTGAGACCCGGATCACACGCGGGGGCGGTATCCCCCCGAGCCCGTGCGTCGTCCATGGGAGGACAGCACACACCACGCCCGGGAGGGACACCCATGAACACCAACGTCGGAAGCTCCGACAGGATCATCCGCCTCGTCGTCGCCGTCGTCGCGGCCGTCGTCGCCTTCATGGTGGGCGCCGGGTCGGTGCTGGGCATCCTGCTGCTGGTCGTGGCCGCGGTCATGCTGGTCACCGCCGCGGTGGGCTTCTGCCCGCTCTACCGCGTCTTCGGCGTCAGCACCTGCCGCCCGCGCGTCCACTGACCCTCGCGCACGGGCGAGCGGCCGCGGGCGATCTAGACTGAGCGGATCGCCGAGCGAGTGAGGTGGTCGCATGGCCGAGGACATCCTGGTCGAGCTCTTCGACGTGGACGCGGATCCCGACGAGGTCGACCGGTTGACGCGCGCGGTGCGCGAGGAGCTCCTGGACATCGACGAGGTCGGCACGGTCCGGCCGGCGGAGGCGGGCCCGGCACCCGAGGGCACCCGGGGCCTGACGCTCGCCGCGCTGGGCGCCCTGCTCGTGCAGGCGCCGGCCACGGTCGAGGTCGTGGCCAAGGTGCTCTCGGTGATCCGGTCCTTCCTGTCCCGAGGCGGGAGCGAGCGCACGATGCGCGTGACCGTCAACGGCCAGAGCATCGAGCTGACCCCGACGAAGGAGCAGCAGCAGGCCCTGGTGGACCGCTTCCTCGCTCAGGCGGTGCCACCCGCCCCCGGGGCCTGACCGCGTCGTACGGCGCGTGACGTCATCCGGACGGAGGTGGCGTCGGCTCCCTCCGTACGACGTCGCGGGGTTGCGTGCGGGTGGCTCAGTGGCTCCCCCAGCTGGGGTGGCCCAGCTCACCGGAGGCGATCTCGCGCCCCTCCTCGTCGTCGACGCTGCCGACCCACAGGCGCTCGCCGGAGGGGTCGACGGTGACCACGGCGCCGGCCCGGCCGTCCGGGGACCAGGCCACCGCACGCACGTCCCCGGTGTCGGTCAGCTGCTGCACCTCACCCGAGGGTGTCCTGACGAACGCGTCGCCCGCCCGTCCCTGTGAGGGGGAGCGGAGGAACAGGATGCCGGCCGGGGACCAGTCCGGCTGGCCCTCCCACTCGGTGACCCCCGGGTCCAGCGGTGCGAGCTGGTCGCTGCCGTCGGCCGGCACCGAGTGCAGCGTCCACGGTCCCGCGGAGTCCGTCCCGGCGACCACGAGCACCTGGCCGTCTCCGGTCCAGGCCGGGTTGGGTCCCAGGTACGCCGTCTGCGCCAGCGTGCGCACGACGCCCCCGTCGTGGCCGACGACCACCAGCCCGGTGGCCTGCAGGTCGTCGCCCAGGCACACCACGGCCAGCTCCCTGCCGTTCGGGCTCCAGGCGGGGCGGCCGGTCCCCGGGCACTCCTCGGTGGCGGCGGCGTCCAGGAGCAGCCGGTCCCCGCTGCCGTCGGCCCGCACCAGGTGGGGCACGGTGAGCCCGGAGTCGTCCTGGACGACGTAGGCGATCCAGGTGCGGTCCGGGGAGGGGTTCGCCCACTTGAGGTGACCGGTCAGCAGCGTGCGTTCGGCGCCGGACGCGGTGTCGATGGCCACCAGCTCGCTGGTCCCGGAGCCAGTGGCCCGGTCGATCACGAGCTCGGTGTCGGGCAGGGTGGCCGGGGAGGCGGCCGCGGGCAGTCCTCCGGAGGACGAGGGGGACCCGTCGCTGCCGTCGGCCAGCCAGCGGTTGGTGGTCACCCCGACCAGGGCCGCCACCGCGAGCGCCGCGGCCGCGCCGACGGCCAGCGAGCGGCGGTTCCGGTGGTGCCAGGGGTCGACCTCGACGTCCTTGCGGCCCTCGAGGTCGTCGGTGGGCTCCTCGACGTCGGTGGTGGTGTGGACCTCGGTGGCGTCCTCGCCGGTGGTGCTGTCGACGTCGGTGGTGTCCTGGACGTCCGGGGTGTCCTGGACGTCCGGGGTGTCCTGGACGTCCGGGGTGGGCGGGACGTCGGTGGTGGTGTCCGCGACGTCGGTAGGGGCCCGGTCGTCCTCCGTCACGACGTCCGTGGGGGTCGCCGGGTCGACAGGTTCGGCCGACGCGAGGGCGGTGGCGGCCGCTCGGCGGACCTTCTCGCTGTCGTCGGTGCTGGCCAGCCTCTCCAGCGCCAGCCGGGCTGCGAGCGCCCGCCCCGGGTGTCCGGAGACGAGCACCGCGTGCAGCGGTTCGACGGCGGCCTCACGCTCCCACGGCAGGAGGCTCTCCAGCGACTCGCGCACCGGCGCGGGCAGGTCTGCGGGCGTGGAGACCGGTGCGCCCCGGCGGGCGACGTACAGGTCGCCCTCCACGTCGAAGGCCCACTTCTTCGGGGTCTGCTCCGGCGCCACCCGGGTGACCTCGTCGTGCACGTAGGCGTAGAGCTCGTCGAGGGACACCCAGCCGTCGAGGTCCCGGTCGGCGTCACCGGTCCGCAGGCCGTTGACGAGGGCGCCGGTGAACACCGAGGGCTGGGTCGCCTCCACGTCGCCGTCGGTGAGCGTGTCGCCCTCGAAGGCGAACTGCAGCGCGGAGGAGGCGGTGATCACCGCACGTCCGCGGCCGCCGAGGCGCTCGTTGAGGTCGAGGGGGCCTGCGGCACGCGCGGTGAGGCCGCGGGCGAAGGCCCCGGAGTAGCAGCAGTCGAGCAGGAGCAGCACCCGGCCTGCCCGCGAGCGGTCCATCATCTTGTTCACGAAGCTCGAGGAGACGGCGGTGGCCTCCAGGAGGTCCAGCGTGGTGTCCGTGGCGGCGAAGTAGAGCTCGCCGCTGTCGTCCTTCAGGCCGTGGCAGGAGATGTGCAGCAGCAGGAGGTCGCCGGGTCGGCGCTTGCCGAAGAACCGCGCCACCGCCCGGTTGATCTCGTGGGAGGGCTGGTTCACCAGGGACTCCACGGTGAACCCGCCGATGTCCGGGTCGCCGAGGACCTCGACCAGCGCGGCGGCGTCGTGCTCAGGGGCGCGCAGACTGGTCAGCCCGGGGTCGGTGTAGGCGTCGGTCGCGATGATCAACGCACTGCGTGCGTCGGCCATGGGTCCCACCTCCCGGCATCCCGGCGACCGACCCGGCCGCCGTACCGGATCGGCACCTTCCCACGGTCCTCAGGCGGACCAGGGGTGTCAACCACCTAGGAGCGCGGGCGGAGCCGCGGGATACGCCGGGGGCGCTATCGTCGCGGTGTGCCACTGGACGCGGACCTGGTCGTGGCCGAGCTGCCCGGCCTGCTCCGCTACGCGATGGCGCTGACCCGCGACCCGGACCGCGCCGCGGACCTGGTCCAAGACACCGTCGCCCGGGCGCTGGAACGCTCCGACCAGTACCGCGGTGAGTCCGCACCGGCGACCTGGCTGCACCGGGTGATGTACCACCTGTTCGTCGACGACGTACGCCGTCGCGCTGCGGACCCCGTCGAGGACGAGATGCTGGCCGGCGCGGTCGAGGCCGCCTGGCGCGACGACGCCTACACCGTCGACGCCGAGGCGGTGCTGCTGCGCGCCGAGGTCCGTGAGGAGCTGTACGACGCGCTGGTGCGCCTACCGGTCGGGTACCGCTCGGCCGTGGTCCTCCACGACGTGGAGGGGCTGACGGCCGGCCAGGTCGCGGAGGTCGCCCAGGTCTCGCTGCCGGCGGCCAAGCAGCGGATCCGCCGCGGCCGGGCGATGCTGGTCAGCGCGCTGGCCGGCGGCGTGGAGCGCCGGGAGGCCACCCGCGGCGTCCCGATGCGCTGCTGGCAGGCGCGGTCGCGGATCGACGACTACCTCTCCGGGGAGCTGGCCGAGGCGGACCGGACGGTGCTGGAGCAGCACCTCGCGGCGTGTCCCACCTGTCCGGCGCTCTACGCCTCGATCGTCGGGGTCACCGAGGCGCTCGGCTCGATGCGCGACCCCGACACGGTCGTGCCGCCCGTGCTGGCCGCGCGGGTGCGCGCCTTGACGCGCGGGGCGGACGCCACGTAGCAGGGGGTGGCCGCCGGGGCCTCGGCGCCACTACGCTGACCGCACAGTCGGTGCGTATCACGGAACAGGATGCACGATGCGCAACATCTTGCGGCACCACGAGGACTCGCGCACAGTGCTGCGCCTGCTCGAGCACGCGCGGTACGAGGTGCTCCCCACCGCGACGATCGAGGAGAAGCTCGCCACCGGCGTACCGACCGGCGTGCAGCTCACGGTCACCGCCTCGCCGACCAAGGGTCTGGACCAGACCCTGGCGATGTCCGAGCGGCTCCGGGCGGCCGGCTACGACGTCGTGCCGCACCTCGCCGCCCGGATGGTCTCCGGACGCAGCGAGCTGGCCGAGATCGTGGAGCGGCTGCGGGCCGCCGGAATCACCGACGTCTTCGTCCCCGGCGGAGACGCCCAGGCGGTCGGCACCTATCCCGACGCCCTGGCGCTGCTGGAGGACCTCGTCGACCTCGGCCGGCCGTTCCGTCACGTCGGCATCGCCGGCTACCCCGAGTCGCACCCGACCATCCACGACGACGTGACCATCCAGTCGATGTGGGACAAGCGCAGGTTCGCCACCCACGTGGTGAGCAACCTGACGTTCGACCCCAAGGTGATCCGCACCTGGCTGGCGCGGATGCGCAACCGGGGCATCACCATGCCGCTGCTGCTCGGCGTCCCGGGCCCGGTGGACCGGACCAAGCTGCTCGCGATGGCCACCAAGATCGGCGTCGGAGACTCCTCGAAGTTCCTGGTCAAGCACAAGGGGCTGATGGCCAGGCTCACCGCGCCGGGCGGGTTCACCGGGGAGCGTTTCCTGCAGCAGTGCGCCCCGGCGCTCGGCGCCCCGGCGGCCCTGGTGGAGGGGCTGCACGTGTACACGTTCAACCAGGTGGCCGAGACCGAGGCCTGGCGCCAGGAGCTGATGGCCCGGCTGCGGGAGAGCTGAGCCGCGCGGCCTACCGGGGGGCGGCCACCAGGTCGGCCAGGGCCGACTCCAGGCCGTGGTGCCCGGTGTCGACCACCGTCAGCGGCAGGCCGAGCCGGGCCGCCGCGTCCTCGGCGAGCGCGGCCAGCTCGGGGTCCGGCTGCTGGGCCAGCCACACCACCCGCGTGTAGTGCCCGAAGTAGTCCTCGCGCAGCTCCGGCCAACGGTCCAGGCCCAGCTCGCGCTCGACGGTGCGCCCGAACGAGCGGACCAGGAAGTCGGTGAGCACGTAGGTCCCCGGCTCCTCGGTGAAGTACGCCGCGAGCCGCTCGGCGCCGCCGTACACGTCGTAGCAGTGCAGGCCGGGGAGGCGCTCCAGGCCGAGCTCGGCGCACACCACGTCCAGGGCGCCGTAGGTGCCGCAGTCGGCGTACCCGACCGCCACCCGGTCGTAGCTCCCCGCCAGCCGCTCGGCCAGGGCGCGCACCTCACCGGCGATCAGCCGGGGCTGGTTGTGCAGCAGCGGCGGGAGAGGGTGGACGTCGACCGGCCAGCCGCGGCGCTCGGAGATCTCGGCGGCCGGCTGGGCCAGCGCCCCGCAGGCCACCAGCGCCACCCGGGACGTGCCACCCGCGCTCCTCGTCCCCGGTCGGCTAGAAGGCGAGCTGCTCGACGAAGCGGTCGTTGAAGTCCGCGCGGTCGGAGAGTTCGACATACGTCACCTCCTCGAGCAGCGTGTCCGCCCCGGCACGCTCACGCAGGGACAGCAGCACCATCTTCGCGCCCTCACCGGCCACGTTGCCGGCCGAGACGATCCGCAGCACCGGCAGACTCGGCACCAGCCCGATCCGCACCGCGGCGGCGGGGGAGAGGTAGGAGCCGAACGAGCCGGCCAGCAGCACCTGCTGCACGTCGTCCGCGGTGAGCCCGAGCTCCTCGAGCAGCAGCGTCCAGCCGGTGGAGATGGCGGCCTTGGCGAACTGCAGCTCGCGGACGTCGCGCTGGGAGAGGTAGACGCACTCCGCCACCGGGGTGTCGGGCGAGGGCCGGTGCAGCACGAAGACCCGCTCCTCGCCGACCCTGGTCAGCCGGTCCGCCAGCGCCGGCGCCTCCTGCGCCGCCACCTCCTCGGGCACGAACCGGCCCGAGGGGTCCAGCAGCCCGACCCGGACCAGCTCGGAGACCGCGTCGACCAGCCCCGAGCCGCACAGCCCGCGCGGCTCGACGTGGCCGATGACGCCCAGCTCGACCGGGCCGGCCGGCTGGTCCGCAGCCGCCGGGTGCAGCCGGACCACCTCGATCGCGCCGTCGTCGGCGCGCATGCCGCAGCGGATCGCCCCGCCCTCGAACGCCGGTCCGGCGGGCGCTGCGGTCGCGACGATGCGGTCGCCGTCGGAGAGCACGATCTCGCAGTTGGTGCCGACGTCGATCATCAGCCGGGTGCGCTTGTCCCGGTCCATCCCGGTGGCCAGCATCCCGGCCACGATGTCGCCGCCGACGTAGGCCCCCAACGACGGGAACACCGTCGCCCTGGCCCGCGGGTGGACCACGAGGCCCAGGTCGGCGGCGAGCACGGTGGGGAAGGACGCGGTGGACATCACGAACGGCGCCACGCCCAGCGGCTCGGGGTCGATCCCGAGCGCGAGCGCGGTCATCGTCGCGTTCCCGGCCAGCGCGACCTCGTAGACGCGGCCGGGATCGACGCCCGCCTCCGCGCACACCTCCGCCGCCAGCTCGGCCAGCGTCTCGGCCGCGGCCCGCTGGAGCCTGCCCAGCGCCTCGGGGTCGAGCATGGTGGCCGAGATCCGGGTGATCACGTCGCCGCCGAAGGGCTGCTGCCGGTTGAGCATCGAGCTCACCGCGAGCGGCGTTCCGGTGTCCAGGTCCAGCAGCGTGGCCACCACGGTGGTGGTGCCCAGGTCCACCGCGAGCCCGTAGCGGCTGCCGGTGGTGTCCCCGGGCTCCACGTCGACCAGGGCCTCGTCCACGACCACCGCGGTCACCTTGAAGTCGGCCTCTCGAAGCACCGTGGGCAGCCGCCGCAGCACGGCCAGGTCGCAGGTGAGCTCGAGGTCGTCGATGGCGGCCAGCAGTCGGACCACGTCGGTGCGCTGGTCGGCCAGGGTCGGCTCGGCGAGCTCGACGTACCGCTTCTGCACCGCCGGCCGCAGGATCACCTGGCGGCCGACACCCACGGTGGCGGCCTTGGGACGGGTGGTGAGCGGGGGGACGTCGACCGCGAGGTCGCGGGTGGCGGCCACCAGGCAGGCGAGCCGCCAACCCTCGGAGAGCTCGGCCGGCGTGAAGGTCCGCTCGTCGTGACGGGTCACCGGCACGGCGGCCTCCACGCGCACCCGGCACTTGCGGCAGGTGCCGTGCCCGCCGCAGGTCGAGTCGATGGCGATGCCGTTCCAGGAGGCGGCGTCGAAGACGCTCACCCCGGGGGGGACGCGGACCGCCCGTGGGCTGGTCGTCCCCCCGGCGGACCCGACGGTGAACGCCAGCTCCACCCGGCCGGAGCCGTCGTGGCCGGGGATCTCCGGGACCGGCTCGAGCAGACCCTCGCGGCGCAGCTCCTCGAGGGAGAAGTCGGGTCGGTCGTCGGTCACGTCGTGCCGGCGCCCTCGGCTGCCTTGCGGGCGCGCGCGCCCGCGATCCAGCTCATGCCCCACTCGTCGTGCCCGAGCAGCAGGTCGGCGGCCTTGACCGCCAGCACGATCTCGGGGGTCCGGCAGTCCATGATCGCGCTGGTCAGCCCGGCGGTCATCGCCATCGGGAGGAAGGTTGCGTTCAGCGCGTGCCGCTCGGGCATCCCGAAGGACACGTTCGACGCACCGCAGGTCATGTTGAGCCCGAACTCGTCGCGGATCCGGCGCATCGTCTCCATCGTGGCCTCGCCCGTGCTCGTGTCGGCGCCGATCGGCATCGCCAGCGGGTCGATCACCAGGTCGTGCATGGCGATGCCGTACTCGCCGGTGGCCACGTCGACGATCTTCTTGACCAGCTCGAGCCGCTTCTCCGGCTCCATCGGGATCTCGTCCTCGTCGTTGGGCAGGGCGATCACCGCGGCGTCGTACTTCTTCACCAGCGGGAGGATCGCCGCCATCCGCTCGTCCTCGGCGGTGATCGAGTTGACCAGTGCCCGGCCCTGGTAGACCGACAGCCCGGCCTCGAGCGCCTCGACCACCGAGGAGTCGATGCAGATCGGCTTGTCGGTCAGCCCCTGGATCTTCAGGATCGCCTTGGCGAGCAGGTCGGCCTCGTCGGTGAGCGGAACGCCCATGTTGACGTCGAGGATGTCCGCACCGCCCACGACCTGCGCCGCGACGTCGCGCTCGATCGCCGACAGGTCGCCCGCGCGCAGCTGCTCCTGGAAGATCCGCCGGCCGGTGGGGTTGATCCGCTCCCCGATCAGGCAGAACCGGTGGTTGCGCCCGATCACGACCTCTTGCGTGGCCGAGCGGATCCGGGTCTCGAAGTGGACGCTGGCCCCGCTCATGGTCTTCCTCCTGAGGTGGTGGTGGCGTGGGACGTCATCCGGAGGGAGCCGACGGGTGCGCCGACCGGATGACGTCGTGGTCGGACGCTCATGCCGGCACCGCCGCGCGGCGCCGGTGCAGCAGCTCCTTGGCCCGCTTGACGGTCGCCGAGGCGTCGGCGGCGTACCCGTCGGCCCCGACCACGTCGGCGTACTCCTGGGTGACCGGGGCGCCGCCGACCATCACGATCACCTGGTCGCGCAGTCCGGCCTTCTCCAGAGCGTTGATGTTGGCCTTGAACATCGGCATGGTCGTGGTGAGGAACGCCGAGAAGCCGACGATGTCGGGCCGGTGCTCCTCGATGGCGGCGACGAACTTCTCCGGTGGCACCTGCACACCGAGGTCGATGACCTCGAAGCCGGCGCCTTCCAGCATGATGTTGACGAGGTTCTTGCCGATGTCGTGGACGTCGCCCTTGACGGTGC
>NZ_DAOMFK010000069.1:0-14266 GCF_035429765.1 Nocardioides sp.
CTGATGGGGCTCGCGGAGGCCCACCGGTGGCGCGGCGACTGGGCATCCCTCCTGAACGCGGTCGAGCAGGCCACCGCGGTCGCCGACCAGATCGGCGACGTCCGCCTGCTCGGTCGGGCGGCCTCGGCCATGACGATCGGGGCGCTGTGGCGCTCGGCGCCCGCAGGCCAGGTCAACGAGGACGTCGTGGCGGCGCTGCGACGCAGTCTCGCCGAGCTGCCCGCGGCCGACGACCCGCTGCGCAGCCGGGTGATGCTGGCCCTGGCCAACGAGCTCCACTACGGGGCGACCTTCGAGGAGCGTACGGCGCTCGTCGAGCAGGCCCTCGCCATGGCCCGGCGGCTCGACCACCCCGGTGCGGTGATGGACGCGGCCCTGGTCGGCTTCATGGCGCTGTGGCGTCCCGACACCGCCGAGCAGCGGCTGGACCTGGCCACCGAGGCGATGGCGATCGCGAGCACGCTCGGCGCCGAGCGCTCCTTCACCGTCGCCGCCACCCTCACCGCCGTCGCGCACGGGGAGCTGGGCCAGGTGCAGCAGATGGGCGAGACCGGCGCGCTGGCCCGCGACTACGCCGAGCGGCTGCGGATCCCCTACGGCGTGATGGTTCTCGATGCCCTGGAGGTGCCGTGGCTGGCGATGGCCGGCCGGTTCGCCGAGGCCGAGCAGCGGCTCGAGAGCGTCGCCCTGCTCGCCGAGCGGATGCAGGTGCACGAGGTCGGTGAGGCCCTCGCCGCCGTGGCGATGGCACTCCGCCTCTGGCAGGGCCGGGTGGACGAGGTGCTGCCCGACGTGCTGGGCGGCGACGAGGGGTCCGACCCGCTGGCGGCCCTGCAGTGCCTGCTGCTGCTGCGTGCGGGACGGCTCGACCAGGCGCGGGAGCACCTGGCCACCCACCCGGTGGTCCTCGACCCGGTCGACACGTTCTCGCTGCTGAACTGGTCGGCCGCGGCCGAGACCGCGCTCGCCGTCGGGGACCGGGACCTGGGCGCCGCGGCGTACACCCTGCTCGCGCCGTACGCCGGGCGGTGCGCCTGCGCGGGCCCGAGCATGGCCCTGGGACCTGTGGACGCCTTCCTGGCCCTCGCTGCTGCCGCCTCCGGCGAGGTGGCGCTCGCGGTGCGGCACGCCGACGACGCGCGGGCGCTGACCGAGCAGTGGCGGATCCCGCTGGCCGCGCAGTGGCTGGACGGTCAGCGGGAACGGTTCGGCTTCTGAGGCCTCGGTGCTCAGCCGGCGTACCGGAACGCCGCGCGCGAGCGGCGCGCGAACCGTCCACGGCTGAGGGTCCACAGCACCCGCATCGGGGTGTTGCCCGGGCGCGACGCGAGGTCGCGGACCGCGTCGTCGGGGACCCCCTCGAGCAGCCAGGGGACGAGCACGGCCAGCTGCCGGAGTGTCCGGGCGGGGTGGAAGTGCTCCTCCTGGATCGCCGTCCACTCCTGCGGGGACAGGTGCTGCTGAAGCAGCGGGATCGCGCCGGTCTCCTCGTGCCGCAGGTGCTCGCCGAGCCGCTCGCGGGCCGCGACGAGCCGCACCGCGAGAGCGGCGCGGACGTCGGAGTCGGGTCGTCGGAGCAGGGTGCGCAAGCCGCTCGCGCAGGCCTCGAGCAGCGGGTCGATGACCGCGTGCTCGGCCTCCATCGCGTCCAGGGTCTCCGCCCCCGCGGCGTCCACCCGCTCGTGCAGCGCCGGCCACACGCCGGTGTCCTCGCCGGTGTGGTGGTGGTGGAGCACCTCGGCGAAGAGCGTCCACCGCGCGGCCAGCGCGGCCCAGGTGCGGCGGTCCTCCACAGGGGTGCGGGGCACCGCCGCGGCGAACGCCGCGAGGTCGCGCCGGAAGGCGTGGTGGGCCAGGTACATGCCGGTCATGTCGAGCGGGCCGGCGGGGGTGGCGGTCTGCCCCGGCAGCGTCAGCTGCGCGGGAGGGGTCTGGGTGCGGGTGGTCATGGCGGGCTCCTGTGCTGTGCGTGGCGGCCGGTCTCGGCCTGTGCCGTGGTGTCGAGAAGAGGCTGCCCGGCTCCGCTTGGGCCCCGCTTGGTGCCGGCTGAGGGTGCCGCCGGCTTGACCGACCGCCCCACGGTGGCGCCATCCTTGCCGGGTGACCGAAGCCAACCCTGCCCCCACCAGCGTGTGGGGGGACGAGTCCGAGGGCGTCCAGGCGGTGCTCCACTGGGCCACCCACCGCATCAGCCGCTCCACCGACCCGCTGACCACCGCCCGCCCGGCGGCCTGGCTCGCCGAGCGCGTGGGGGAGACCATCACTCCCGGCGGCATCGGCGCGGAGCGGGCACTGACCCTCTTCACCGACGTACTGGTCCCCGCGACCCGTGCCCAGGACGACCCGATGAACCTCGCCTACGTGCCCTCCGCCCCCACTCGGACCGCGGCCGCCTTCGAGCTGGCCACCAGCGCCTCCAACATCTTCGCCGGCCTCTGGGAGGGCGGGGCCGGCGCCATCCACGCGGAGAACCAGGTCATCGCCTGGCTCGCCGGGCTGGTCGGCTGGCCGGAGACCGCCGGAGGCTGCTTCGTCGCCGGCGGCACGATGGGCAACCTGTCCGCCCTGGTGGCGGCCCGGCACACCGCGGAGGAGGCCCGGCTCCGGGCCGGGCTGGACCGCACCCCTCCCGGGGGCTGGGCGGTGGCGTGCACCCCGGACGCGCACTCCTCGGTGCGCTCCGGGGCACGGGTGATGGGGGTGGACGTCGTGCACGTGCCCGGTGACGAGCGCGGGCGGCTCACCGGGGCGGCCCTCGGACCGTTGCTCGACGCCGAGCCGGAGCGGGTCTTCGCGGTCGTGGCCACGGCCGGCACGACGAACGCCGGGCTCGTCGACGACCTCGCCGGTGTGGGCGCGGAGTGCCGCGCTCGTGGCGTCTGGCTGCACGTGGACGGCGCGTACGGCGGCGCCGGGCTGCTCGCCCCCAGCGTCGCGCACCTGTACGCCGGGATCGACGGCGCCGACAGCCTCATCGTGGACCCCCACAAGTGGCTGTTCGCGCCGTACGACTCCTGCGCCCTGGTCTACCGCCGGCCCGAGCTGGCCAAGGCGGCGCACCAGCAGACCGCGAGCTACCTCGACCACGTCGACCGGCACGAGTGGAACCCCGCCGACCTCGCCGTGCACCTCTCACGCCGGCCGCGAGGGCTGCCGCTGTGGTTCAGCCTGGCCACCCACGGCACCGACCGCTACCGCCAGGCGGTCGAACGCTGCCTGACGATCTCCCGGCTGGTCGCCGACGACATCCGGTCACGGCCCGAGCTGCGCCTGGTGGTCGATCCGGACCTCTCCGTGCTGCTCTTCGAGCGGGTCGGCTGGAGCGCCGAGGGCTACGCCACCTGGTCGCGGGAGCAGGCGCTGTCAGGCCGGGTGCTCTGCGTCCCCACCCGGTGGCAGGACCGGCCGGTGCTGCGGCTGGTCTTCGTCAACCCCGGCACCGACCCGGCCCAGGTGTCGAGGGTGCTCGACTCGCTCACCTGACCCGCCGGAACCCTTGCGGTTTGGACCCAAACGACAGAGATTTCGGCCGAACCCCTGTCGTTTCGGTCCAATCGGCAGGGGCCGACGCCTCCCTCACCCGAGCGCCGCGGAGACCACCTCGCGAGCCTCGGCCTGCACCTGGGCCAGGTGCTCGGGGCCGCGGAACGACTCGGCGTAGATCTTGTAGACGTCCTCGGTGCCCGAGGGCCGGGCGGCGAACCAGGCGCTCTCCGTGGTCACCTTCAGGCCGCCGATCGCCGCGCCGTTGCCCGGTGCCTCGGTGAGCCTGGCCGTGATCGGCTCGCCGGCGAGGGTCGTCGCCGTGACGTCGGAGGGGGAGAGCGCGCCCAGCTTGGCCTTCTGCTCGCGGGTGGCGGGGGCGTCGATCCGGGCGTACGCCGGGTCGCCGTGCCGCGCGACCAGGTCGGCGTAGTGCTGGGAGGGCGTGCGGCCGGTCGCCGCGAGGATCTCCGAGGCCAGCAGGGCCAGGATGAGGCCGTCCTTGTCGGTGGTCCAGGTCCGACCGTCGCGGCGCAGGAACGACGCACCCGCCGACTCCTCCCCGCCGAAGCCGAACGACCCGTCGATGAGACCGGGCACGAACCACTTGAACCCGACCGGCACCTCCACCATCGGCTTGCCGAGCGCGGCGGCCACCCGGTCGATCATCGAGGAGGACACCAGGGTCTTGCCGATCCGGGCGGTCTCCGGCCAGCCGGGTCGGGCACCACCGAAGAGGTACTGGATCGCCACCGCCAGGTAGTGGTTCGGGTTCATCAGCCCGCCGTCGGGGGTGACGATGCCGTGCCGGTCGGCGTCGGCGTCGTTGCCGGTGGCCACGTCGTACTCGTCCTTGCGGCCGATCAGCGAGGCCATCGCCGACGGCGAGGAGCAGTCCATCCGGATCTTCTCGTCCCAGTCCAGCGTCATGAACCGCCACGTCGGGTCGACCAGCGGGTTGACCACGGTGAGGGCGAGCCGGTGCCGGTCGGCGATCTCCCCCCAGTAGGCCACGCTCGCCCCGCCCAGCGGGTCCGCGCCGATCCGCACGCCGACGTCGCGGACCCGGTCGAGGTCCAGGACCTGCGGCAGGTCCTCGACGTAGGTTCCGAGGAAGTCGTAGGACGCGCACGCGGCACGGGCGCGCGGGAAGGGGACCCGTCGTACGCCGTTCAGCCCCGCCGCGATCAGCTCGTTCGCGCGCGCGGCGATGACCGCGGTCGCGTCGGTGTCCGCGGGACCCCCGTGCGGAGGGTTGTACTTGAACCCGCCGTCGCTGGGCGGGTTGTGCGAGGGGGTGACCACGATCCCGTCGGCGAGGCCGCGCCCACCGGCGCCCTTGCCGGCGTTGGCCCGCAGGATCGCGTGCGACACCGCCGGGGTGGGGGTGTAGCCGTCGCGGGAGTCCACCAGCACGGTGACGTCGTTGGCGACCAGCACCTCCAGGGCCGAGGCCCACGCCGGCTCCGACAGCCCGTGGGTGTCGCGGCCGATGAAGAGCGGGCCGTCGTACCCCTGCTCCCGGCGGTAGTCGCAGATCGCCTGGGTCGTGGCCAGGATGTGGGTCTCGTTGAAGGACGTCTTCAGCGAGCTGCCCCGGTGGCCACTGGTGCCGAAGGCGACCTGCTGGTCGACGACCTCGGGGTCCGGCACCCCCGTGTAGTACGCCGTCACCAGGTGCGCGACGTCGACAAGGTCGGCGGGCTGGGCGGGCTGGCCGGCACGGGACTCGGTGCTCATGTCCCCATCATGTCGGGGCACTGCCCCCGCCGGAAGCCGACCCGGCACGAATGGCGACCGACCCGGCACGAATGGCGACCCCTCGACGTAACGCAGGCCACGTCGGCGGCCTGTCGCCGTACCCCACGAGGCCACCTACCCTGGGTTCATGGCCCTCGTCACCTGCACGGTCGAGGACGGCATTGCCCAGGTGCGGCTCTCTCGTCCCGACAAGCTCAACGCACTCACCCTTCCCTTCCTCGATGAGCTGGTCGCGACCGCGCACCGGCTCCGGCGCGACAAGACCCTGCGCGCGGTGGTGATCGCCGGCGAGGGCGACGGGTTCTGCGCGGGCCTCGACTTCGCCTCGGCCCTCAAGGACCCGGTAGCGATCGGGCGGGCGTTCGTCCCGCGTCCCTGGCGGGGCACCAACACCTTCCAGGAGGCGTGCTGGGCCTGGCGTCGGCTACCGGTCCCGGTGATCGCTGCCGTGCACGGCCACTGCCTGGGCGGAGGCGTGCAGATCGCGCTCGCGGCCGACTTCCGGTACGCGAGCCCCGACTCCACCTGGTCGGTCCTGGAGGGCAAGTGGGGGATCATCCCCGACATGAGCGGTATCCGCTCCCTGGCCGAGCTCGTCGGCATCGACACCGCCAAGCGGCTGACGATGACCGCCGAGATGTTCTCCGGCAAGGAGGCCCACGAGCTGGGCCTGGTCACGGTGCTCGACGCTGACCCGGTCGCCGGCGCGACGGCCTTCGCCCAGCAGCTGGCCGGACGGTCGCCCGACGCGTTGGCGGCTGCCAAGCGGCTCTTCAACGACACCTGGACGTCGAGCCCGCGGCGTACCTTCGCCCGCGAGCGGATGGAGCAGGTCTTCCTGCTCGCCTCTCGCAACGCCAAGATCGCGCGCGAGGCGGCCTTCCGGAAGGTCGCTCCCCAGTTCGGGCCCCGCCAGCGCTGACCCGTTGACTCGCGCCTCGTCCCCGGTTGACTCGCGCCTCCTTCCCGGTTCACTTGCGCATGCTCACCGGTTGACTTGCGTCTGCGCCTCGTCCGGTGGCCGCGGGGCGCGAGTCAACAGGTCGCGAGGCGCGACTCAACGGGTCGCGGGGCGCGAGTCAACGGGTCGCGGGGCGCGAGTCAACCGGGCGCGGGGCGCGAGTCAACAGGCGGTCAGGGGTAGCTCAGCCCCACGGTCTCCTCGCTGAGCTCCCACAACCTGGACTGGGCCGCGCGGTCCCGGGCCAGCGGGGCGCAGTCGACCACGGTCGGCGCGCCACGCCACTGACCCATGCGGGAGGGACCGCAGTAGGTGCCCCCGGGCAGGTCCGCGGTGGCGGCCATCAGCGTCGGCAGCGCCCCGTCCGCGGCGGACTGCGAGACCACGCGTACGGCGGCGTCCATGATCGAGGCCAGGGGGCCGGTGGAGCGGCCCAGCTGCCCGTTGACGACCAGGTGGGTGCCAGCGAAGCCCGGGTGGGCGGCCATGGCCCGGACAGGGAGTCCGGCCGCGTCCAGCCGGCGCTGCAGCTCGAAAGTGAACAGCAGGTTCGCCAGCTTGGACTGCCCGTACACCTGCCACCGGTGGTAGCGGCCCTCCTGCACGAACGGGTCGCCCAGGGGAGCACGACGTGCGGTCCGGTGGGCCTGGGAGGACACCGTCACCACCCGACCGTCGCCGCTGGCCACCAGCCGGGACAGCAGGAGCCCCGTGAGCAGGAACGGGCCGAAGTGGTTGGTCGCCAGGTGCAGCTCGAGACCGTCGCCGGTACGCCGGTACGGCGTGGCCATCACCCCGGCGTTGTTGACCAGGACGTGGAGCTGCTCCTCCGCGAGCTGGTCCCCCGCGCGACGTACCGAGGACAGGTCCGCGAGGTCCACGAGGAGGCGGCCGAGATCGGCGCGGCCGAGATCGGCGCGGATCGCGGACTCGGTCTCGGCGAGCTTGGCGTCGCTGCGGCCCGCCAGCACCACCCGGGCCCCACGGCGGGCGAGCTCCAGCGCGGTGTGGTGGCCCAGCCCGCCGGTCGAGGTCCCGGTGACCAGGATGGTGCGGCCCGTCTGGTCGGGCAGCTCGCCCAGGTGCCAGGTCACGGCGTCACCGCCATTCCAGCCAGTACCCGAGCGGCCAGTTCCGCATCACCGGTGATCGCCACGTCCCGCTCGGAGGCCGCCCTGCGGCCCCCCGCGAGCACCACGAACGTCTCGCGGTCCATCTCGAGGGTCACCGTCGGGGCGGCCGGAGCCTCGGGGAGGAGCCGGCCGCGGCCGTCCTCGCCCACACCGACGGCCACCGGGTCGCTCCCCACCACTCGCAGGACCACGGTGCTGCCCGGCAGCGCGCCGGCCCGCTTGGCCACCACCAGGGGCAGCGACCCGGCGAGGTAGTCGGTGGTGTGCCGCGCCGCCGGCGAGTCGAGGTTCCCCGGCCGTCCCACCGCCCGTCGCACGTCCTGCTCGTGCATCCAGACATCGAGCGGACGGTTGCGCAGCAGCGTGTCCCACGTCCACGGTACGCCGCCGAAGATCCGCTCAGGGCGCGCTGAGGCGTCGCTCGGCGGGTCTCGGAGGAGGGCCTCGTGCCGGACCAGTGCGCTGCGCCGGATCTCCTCGATCAGCTGATCGGGAGTGCGGTCGCGGCGGGCGGCGACACCCTGCTCGGTGTAGAGGCCCATCAGCCCGGTCACGTGCGGACCGGGCTCGATCTGCAGCGTCTCCTCCGGAGCCCCCGCCAGCACCGCCTCCAGGTGGGCGGTGTGCGCGACCACGTCGTGCACGGTCCAGCCCGGGAGGTCGGTGGGGGTCGCCCACTCCTCCCCGGGAACCTGGTCGAGCAGCGTCAGGAAGTCCTGGACCGCGGCCCACCAGACCTCGACGTAGCCGGCCAGCCGATGCGCGTCGTTCATGAGCCCACCCTAGGAGCGGTCCGGGGCACTACCACCCGCCGGGTCGGCGCAGACCGACCCGCCCGGGGGTTCGCCCCGAGCGGGTCAGACGTCTGCCGGCCTCGCTGGACGGCCGGGCCCCGGTGATTGGGCCCGGCCCTGTGGCTAGAAGGCCGCCTCGTCGAGGTCCATCAGCGCCAGGTCGACCTGCTCGGCGATGTGCCGCTCGGAGGTGAGCTTCGGCAGGTTGTGCTGCGCGAAGAACTGCGCCGCCGCGACCTTGCCCTCGTAGAAGGCCTTGTCGGCCGCCGAGACGTCCCCGGCCAGCTTGTCCAGGGCCACCTCGGCCTGGCGCAGCAGCAGCCACGCGCACACCACGTCGCCCAGGGCCATCAGCAGCCGGGTGGTGTTCAGCCCGACCTTGTACATGTTGCGCAGGTCCCCGCCCTCGGCACGCGGGTCGGAGGCCATCAGCTGGGTGATCATCAGCCCGACCATCGACTGGGCGTCGTCCAGGGCGGTCGCGAGCAGGTCGCGCTCCACCTTCAGCCGGCCGTTGCCGGCCTCAGCGGCGACGAAGGCCTGGATCTCACCCGCCAGGTGGCCCAGCGCCCGGCCCTGGTCCTTGACGATCTTGCGGAAGAAGAAGTCCATGCCCTGGATCGCCGTGGTGCCCTCGTAGAGCGTGTCGATCTTGGCGTCGCGCACGTACTGCTCGATCGGGTAGTCCTGCAGGAAGCCCGACCCGCCGAGGGTCTGCAAGGACTCGGTGCCCAGCAGCACCCACGACCGCTCCGAGCCGTATCCCTTGACGATCGGCAGCAGCAGGTCGTTGACCGCGGCGGCCAGCTCGTCCTTCTCCCCGGCGTGCGCGGCGAGCATGACCCGGTCCTGCCAGCTGGCGGTGAACAGCACCAGGGCCCGCATCGCCTCGGCGAAGGACTTCTGGGTCATCAGCGAACGCCGCACGTCCGGGTGGTGGGTGATCGTCACCCGAGGCGCGGTCTTGTCCGCGGCCTGGGTCAGGTCCGGGCCCTGCACGCGCGACTTGGCGTACTCCAGGGCGTTCAGGTACCCGCTGGACAGGGTCGCGATGGCCTTGGTGCCGACCATCATCCGGGCGTTCTCGATGACCTCGAACATCTGGGCGATGCCGTCGTGGACCTCGCCGAGCAGCCACCCCTTGGCGGGCTCTCCGCCGCCGACCGCGGGGTCGCCGAAGGTGACCTCGCAGGTGTTGGAGACCTTGATGCCCATCTTCTTCTCGAGGTTGGTGACGTAGGCGCCGTTGCGCTCGCCGGTGAGCTCACCGGTCTCGAGGTCGAAGAGGTACTTCGGCACGATGAACATCGACAGACCCTTGGTCCCGGGGCCGCCGATCCCCTCCACGCCGGACGGGCGGGCCAGCACCAGGTGGATGATGTTCTCGCTCATCTCGTGCTCACCGGAGGTGATGAAGCGCTTGACGCCCTCGACGTTCCAGGAGCCGTCGGCGTTGGGGGTGGCCTTGGCCCGACCGGCACCGACGTCGGAGCCGGCGTCCGGCTCGGTCAGCACCATCGTGGTGCCCCACTCGCGCTCGACGATGATCTGGGCGATCCGCTTGTCCCGCTCGGTCCCGTTGTGGAAGACCACACCCGCGAACGCCGGCCCGGCGCCGTACATCCACACCGGTGCGTTCGCCCCGAGCACCATCTCGCCGATCGCCCAGTTGAGGCTGGGCGGCGCCGGCGTGCCGCCGAGCTCCTCGGGGATCTGCAGCCGCCAGTACTCCGCGTCCATCCAGGCGCGGTAGCTCTTGGCGAAGGCCTCGCCGACCGGAGCGGTGTAGGTGGCGGGGTCGAAGACGGGTGGCTTGCGGTCCGCCTCGACGTACGACGCGGCCACGTCCTCGCGGGCCAGGCGCTCGACCTCGGCCAGGATCGTGCGGGCGGTCTCCGCGTCGACCTCGGCGAAGGGACCCTGGCCGAGGACCTCGTCTCGGCCCAGCACCTCGAAGAGGTTGAACTCGATGTCGCGCAGGTTGCTCTTGTAGTGGCTCACCGTTCCACCTTCGTCGTTGGGGGCTGGTTCTCGCACGGCGGGGCACGCCCCGGCCGACATTCGGCTACTCGCCAGTAACTTAATTGTGCCTTGCGCCTTGACGACACGCAAGGAGCGCCGTCGGATCAGCGGTCCGTGACCTCCGCCACGTTGACGAGTCTCAGTCGACTGAACTACTGGACAAATCTGACACGATGGGTCCATGCGCGTCTCCGCCAAGGCCGACTACGCCCTCCGGGCGCTCATCGAGATGGCCGGGCAGCGGGAGGCGTCGCCGGTCAGCGCCGAGGAGCTGGGGCGGCGGCAGGGGATCCCGCACGGGTTCCTGCAGGCGATCCTGGCCGACCTGAGGCGGGCCGGGATCGTCAGGTCCCAGCGGGGGCAGTCGGGCGGCTGGCGGATGGGCCGCGACCCCGCGGAGGTGAGTGTGGCCGACGTGATCAGGGCGGTGGACGGACCCTTGGTCTCGGTGTACGGGCTGCGTCCGGAGGCGGTGTCGTACAACGACTCCGCGCGCGTGCTGCAGCACGTCTGGATCGCGGCGCGGCACTCCTTGCGCGACGTCTTCGAGGACGTCTCGATCCGCGACCTCGCCGAGGGCCAGCTACCCGAGTCGGTCACCCGCCGCACCGCGGACGAGGACGCCTGGCAGCCCCACTGACGGTGGCCTGAGGCTCAGCTGGCCTTGGTCTTTGTCCTGTTCTTGGTCTTGTTCTTGTTCTTGCGCCGCGACCGGGGCGGCGCCTCGGGCTGGGGCACTACCGACGGCTCCTCCTCCTGCGCGGCCGCCGAGGACGGGGTGGGCCACCAGCCGCACACCAGGTCGCGTCCCCGCAGCTGCTCGTGCCCGGGAGTGGCCAGCACCTCGTGCAGCCGGTCGCCCGGCTGCTCGGGGGCGATCGAGTGGCCGGTCGGGACCAGGTCGACCTCGACGTCGAGGATGCCCAGCCCGGTCTCGTGCACCCGGGTCGGACCCAGCCGCCGCAGCATCGCGAGCGAGGCGACGTTGTCGGCGGCGACCTCGGTGATGATGTGGGTGACCCCCTCGGGCCGCTGGGCCATCAGCGCGGTGAGCAGCACGGTGGCCGCTCCGCGGCCCTGCCACTCGTCCTTGACGGTCACCGCCAGGTCGGCGGCGTCCGGCTGGTCGGGGTAGCGCACGCACCGGGCGATCCCGGCCGGCTCCAGGTCGTCGCCCACCTCGACCATGAGTACGAGGGCGACGTGGTGGATCCCGTCCACCTCGTCGACGAGGTGGCGCAGCATCGCCTCGTTCAGGCGCACCACCGGGCTGAGGAACCGGTGCCGGCGCGACTCGGGGGAGAGGGACTCGAACTCCCGGGCCAGGGACGCCCGGTCGGTCTGGATGAGCGGCCACACCCAGCAGGGCGTGCCGTCGCGGAGGGTGAGCCGTTCAGCCATCGCCGGTGCCTCCCAGGGCCTCGGCCAGCCAGTCGACCAGCGGCCGGGCGGAGCGCCAGTCCGACCGGACGACGTCGGCCAGCTGCGGGGTGTGGATGACCGGGTCGAACCCGTGCTGCCGGCCGACGGTGAGCGAGCGGTGGCGCAGCAGGTCCAGGCGCGGGTGGTCGGCCGGCCAGCCCCGGGGCCTGGTCTTGACGCGGTCGCCCGAGACCTCCCAGCCCCGCCCCTCCAGGTCCGCCAGCAGCGCGGCGAGCCGCGGCCCGCGGCGCTCGTCGTCGACGGCCGCGCGGTACGCCGCCAGCCGGTCCGGCTCGGCCTGGTAGAACCCGGCTCCGGTCATCAGCCCGCGGGCGGACAGCTGGACGTACCAGCCCGTCGCAGGGCCGGTGCGGACGAAGGCCCCCTGGTGGGTCTTGTACGGGGACTTGTCGCGGGCGAAGCGGACGTCGCGATAGGGGCGGAAGAGCGTGGCCTCGCCGAACTCGGCGGCGAGCGCGGCGCACAACGCCGTCATCGGCGCGCGCACCTCCTCGGCGTACACCGCCTTGTGGGCCTCCCAGAACGACCGGGTGTTGTCGATCTCGAGGTCGTCGTAGAAGTCCAGGGCGGCTGCTCGGAATCCGGTGAACCCCACGAGACGACCCTAGTGCGCGCCCGCGGACGACACGCGCGGGGAGCCTCCCCGCCGTCGGGCCCGGCTCAGCCCAGCGGAGCCGTGACCTGCTCGTCGCCCGCCTGCGTCAGCGCGGTGACGGTGAGCTGGGTCCCACCGCACCGCGGCGGGACCGTGACGAACCCCTCACCGCCCGCGGGTGCGGCGTAGACCACCGAGAGGCGTCCGGCGGGGGTCCAGCGGAGCACCTGCGCCGGCTCGCCCACGCGGGCGGGCTCCCGGGCGAAGTACGCCGCGCCGCCGCAGGCCACCAGACTGCCCGAGATGCCCGGCCCGAGGTCGAACCAGGCGTCGCCGAGGGCCGCGTAGAGGTGCGCGGACTCGATCCGGGTGTCCCGGGGCACCACCGACCACACCCGGCCGCCAGGCAGCAGCACTCCCTCCCAGCCCTTGCACTCGGTGACCCCGGGGAACGGCGTGAGCCGCTCCCCGTCCAGTGCGCCGACGGTGCGGCAGGAGGGCCGGCTGGCGTCGAAGGTGAGGAGGGTGTCGCCCTGCGGGCTGGTGCGGGCGTTGCTGAAGCCGTGCCGCGGGGGTGCGCACCACGTCGCGCGGGCCTGCTCGGTGGCGAGGTCGACGCTGGCCAGGCAGTACCCGCCCTGGTCGTACGTCGCGTACAGCGCGTGCCCGCCACCGAGGGCCCAGGTGCCGCCGGTCGTGGTCGGGACCGGGGAGCGACCGTCGAGCACGAACCGCCGGCCCGTGGCCAGCTCGACCACCGTGGCGGTGCTGGGCCGCTCCTCGAGCCGGTCCTGGCTCACGACCAGCGCGTACTCACCGTCGATGAACGACTCCACGATCCGGCCCCGAGGGCCGGCGGGCACCGTCTGGGGGGTGGGCCCGTCCAGCACCGCCCGGCGGCCCTGCTCGTCCACGGTGAGCGTCCAGTCCCCCGACACCGTCACCTCGTCCTCGACCGGGCCGGGGACGGCCCTCCAGTCGAGCAGGTCGGTGTCCGCGACGACGGGGTGCGGGCTGGCGCTCGTCCCCCCGGACGGACCGCCGTCGGGTGGGCTGGAGGAGGGGACGTCCGGCGTGGAGGCGGAGCCCGAGGGGGCTGGCCGGTCACCGTCGTCGGCCCCGCAGGAGGCGAGCCCGGTGGCGAGCAGCGCCGCGAGGGCCGCAGCGCACGCGGAGTCCCGGAGACGGGTCCGGGACGGCATCAGACGCCGATGTTGTGCAGCGGGTGGGCCTTGTTGGCGCGGAAGCTCTTGTAGGCCAGGCGCCACTGCACCCGCGGGATGTACGGCTCGGAGGGGTCGAAGCGCTGCTGGTTCCAGGGCTCGAAGTAGCTGATCAGGTTCGGCTTGACCCCGCGCTTGGCGTACCCGCGCCCCACCTGGTAGTGACCCGAGGCGTCGTCGTCGAGGTAGGGGAAGTACTTCTTCAGCAGGATCGGGTGCATCACCAGAGGCGCCCGGTAGTCGTGGATGTGCCGCATCAGCAGCAGGTACCACTGCCCGTAGCTGTAGCCGCCGATGTCCAGGGTGATGTACGGGCCGGCGTAGTCCTCCCGGTCCCACCCGGTGTAGCGGTTGACGGTCCGCACGATCGAGCCGATGTCGGTGCCGCTGGAGGTGGTGCCCAGGCGGCTGGCCCACAGGTCCTGGCTGCGCTCGCGGCCCGACCACCCCCACGCGATCATCTGCATGGAGGTGGGGCCGCACCAGTAGCTGCGGGTCTGCTCGGCGGTCTGCGCGGGGTCCAGCACCTTGTCCCAGCGGGGATAGTCGGCCGCCGTCTTGGGGACCTGTGCGGTGGGGCTCGCCGTCGCCGAGGCGCTCTGGGTGGCCCGCGTGGTCGGGCTGGGCCGGGGGGTGGCGGACGCGGACGCGCTGGCCGACGCGGCTGGCGACCGAGGCGCGGTCTGCCGGGAGACCAGCTCACGCGACAGGGCGGACGGGTAGGGGACCCCCTCGATGTCGTGCCGGATGCTCCACACCTTCGCCACGGCGCGGGCGGCCGCGGTCAGCTCGGCTCGCTCGGCCTCGGCGCGGGCCGCGGGGGGCAGCGCAGCCGCGCGGCCCAGGTCGGT
>NZ_DAOMFK010000070.1:0-5502 GCF_035429765.1 Nocardioides sp.
GCGGACAGCCCGACGAGGCCGACCGGGTCCGGGACCGCGTGCTGGCGATGAGCCCGGAGGGCGACTGGACCAGCGTCGGAGAGTACCTCGCGGCGTTCGCCGACTCCGGCGGGATCGTGGAGGAACGGGTCTCCGGAACGGTGGTGACCAGCCCCAGCGTCCAGATGCGGGTGCTGCCCGACGGCAGCGTGGAGCTGCTCTCGACCCACGACCAGCTCCTGGGCGGGGCGGGCGGACAGAGCTACCTGGGCTGCGTCTTCCCTGCGGACCCCGCCTACGCCACCCTGATCGCCGAGCCGGCGATGCGTATCGGCCGGCACCTCGCGGATCTGGGGGTGCTGGGCCGGTTCGCGGTGGACTTCGTGACGGTGCGGGACGAGGCGGGCCACTGGTCGGCGTACGCGATCGAGCTCAACCTCCGCAAGGGTGGGACGACCCACCCGTTCCTGACCCTTCAGTTCCTCACCGACGGGGAGTACGACGCTGCGTCCGGCCTGTTCCGGACCCCGCTCGGTGGCACCAAGCACCTGGTCGCCACCGACCACCTGAGCGACCAGCGGCTGAGCGTGCTCCGACCCGAGGACGTCTTCGACCTCGTCGCCCTCCACCGGCTGCAGTTCGACCAGGCGCGGCAGACCGGGGTGGTGCTGCACATGATCAGCTGCCTGACCGAGTGTGGCGTCGTCGGGCTCACCGCCGTGGGAGACAGCGCCGAGCAGGCCTGGGCGCTCTACCAGCAGGCCCAGGAGCTGCTGCTGGGAGAGGCGGAGAGGGCCGCCGTCGCGCTACCGATGCCCGCGGTGGGCCTCACGCCTTGACCAGCACCACCGGGCACTGGGCGTGGTGCATCACCTGGTCGGCCACCGAGCCCAGGATCATCGCCTCGAAGCCGCCCATCCCGCGAGCACCCACCACGACCAGGTCGGCGCTCGCCGAGGCCTCGACGAGCACCTTGGTCGGGGTGCCGTGGACCGCGTGCAGCTCCACGTCTCCCTCAAGGTCGGCCCATCGGGTGGTCAAGGTGGCCAGCGCGGACTCCTGGAGCTCGGTCTCGGAGGGGACGTAGCCGAAGGGGAGGTCCGGCGGTCGGTTGGCGGACAGCAGGGAGAACGCGGAGACGACGTGCAGCGTGGCGCCGCGCAGGCGTGCCTCCTGCGCGGCGAACCGCACCGCCGCGGCGGCGTTCGCCGATCCGTCGTCCCCCACGACGACCCCCTGGGGGTGGAAGGGTTCCCGGTGCTCGCTCATGCCTCGATCATGCCATCGGTGCACACTCACCCCGCCGGATGGTCGCCGGCCGCGGCCGTCCCACCGAGCAGGTACGGCGCCATCAGCTCTCGGGCCAGTCCGCGTGCCCGTGACCCGGGGACCCCTTCCTCGATCTGCCGGGACAGCGTGTAGACGATCGCCTGCACCACGTGGGCCATGGTCTCGGGGTGGGGCGTCCCGTGCTCGGCCAGCGCCCGCACCAGAGGAGTGCGCAGCTGCTGGTGCAGCTGCGCCGCAGACGCGCTCACCGCCTCGTCGCGGCCGACGTCCGCCAGCGCCCGGACGAGTGCATGAGCCCCCTGCTCGACCAGCTCGAGGTTGGCATCCACGTAGGCCAGGACCTGCTCCCCCGGCAGGGTGACGGCGCGCATCCGGCTGGTCACGTGCGCCGACCACCGGGGCAGGGTGTCGGCGACGAGCGCGTCGAGCAGGTCGCCGCGCGAGCGGAAGTACGAGTAGACGCTGCTCCGTGCCAGACCTGCACGCTGGCCCACCTGGGCGAGGGTGGGTCCTCCCGCCGCGCCCTCCGCCAGCAGTGCCCGGGCGGCGTCGAGGAGCGCCGCCCGCTGTGTCGCACGGTGCTGGGCGACCGTGGGCGCGGCGATCCGGGGCACGGATCTCGCCTCCTCCCGTGGTCGCTGGGGTCAGGTCACCTGCTGCGAAGCAGTCGCCCGTCCGTCATCTCGTGGACGGTGTCGCAGTACCTCAGCACGTCCTGGTCGTGCGTGACCATCACCACGGCCACCCCGTAGTCCTTCGCCTCGGTGGCCAGCAGCCGGACCACCTCGTGGCTGCGGGCGCGGTCGAGCGCGGCAGTGGGCTCGTCGACCAGCAGCAGCCGCGGAGAGGCGACCAGAGCGCGGGCGATGCCGATCCGCTGACGCTCCCCGCCCGACAGCTGGTGGGGGCGCCGGTGCGCCTTGTCGGACATCCCCACCTTCTCGAGCAGCTCGTGGGGGTCGCGCAGGGTGACCCCGCGCCCGAAGGTCCCCGGAAGCCGCAGCTGGTCCACCGCCGTCAGGGACGGGAAGAGGTTGCCGGACTGGAACACGAAGCCGACCACCTCGCGGCGCAACGAGGTCCGGGCCTTGGCGCTGCGGACCGTCATGTCAC
Source organism: Nocardioides sp. (assembly GCF_035429765.1). GTDB lineage: Bacteria > Actinomycetota > Actinomycetes > Propionibacteriales > Nocardioidaceae > Nocardioides. Next base: position 2,383 of record NZ_DAOMFK010000070.1, read on the forward strand.
GGCCGGCCACGGTGACCGCGCCGCTCGAGGGCCGCGTGAGTCCCCCAGCCACGGCGAGCAGGCTCGACTTGCCGGCGCCCGAGGGCCCGACGACCGCGGCGAACTCCCCCGGCGCGACGTCGAGGTCGACCTCGTCCAGGGCCAGGAAGGTCTCCGAACCGTCCCCGACCTCCAGGCACACCCCACGCATCCGGAGCCCGTCGGTGGCCGCAGTCGGGACCGCTTCGGTCCGGCTCGTCCCCAGCGCGCTCACCGGTGCGCCCCCAACGCGGTAGCCGGCTCGATGGCGACGATCCGCACGATGGCCGCCGCGGCACCGACCAGGCCCAGCACGACCAGGGCCACAGCGGCGACCGCGACAGAGGGTGCGCTGAGCGCGAACGGCACCCCGCCACCCCCGATGAGCGCACCCACGCCGACGCCGATCGCGAGGCCCAGGCCGACGGCGAGCACCAGGAGCACGAGCGCCTGGCCCAGCGCGTCCCGCAGGACGTAGCCCGTCGAGGCGCCCATCGCGCGGAGCACGGCGATCTCGTGGGTGCGTTGGATCGTCCACACGGCGAAGAACGCCCCGACGACCAGCGCGGAGATCGCGTAGAGGAAGACCTGGATCATCTGCAGGGTGGTGGTCTCGGCGGTGTACCCGGGTGAGGCGCCGAAGGACTGCTCCAGGGTCAGGCTCTCCGTGCCGGCCGCGCGGTCGCCGCCGGCGAGGTCGACGGTCTGCCCGGGATCGGCCCGCACGGCGACGGCGGTGATCTCCTGGCGCGCCCGCACGGGCACCTGCTCGCCGGGGCGAGCGCCGGCGTGGACGGCCTGCCAGGTCTCGAGCGGAACGTAGGCGACGTCGACGTGGCCGAACGTGTGCTGCTCACCCAGGACACCGACGACGGTCAGCTCGGTGCCGAGCCGGTCCAGGGTCACCGTGTCCCCCAGCCGGAGTCCGGCGTCCGCCGCGGTGCTGCTCACCACGATGCCGTTCGGGGCTCCGAGGCGCTCCCCCTCGGCCACCGCCGGGGAGAGGAACGACGTGGGAAGGATCCCGAACAGCGCGAGGTCGATGTCGACCCCGCGGTCGCTCTTGGCGTTGACCAGCACATTGCCGTAGGGCGCCGCGTCGGCCACGCCGGGCCGACCCGCCCACACGTCCACGGCGGCCAGGTCCACCACGCTGCGGGAGAAGGCCGAGTCGTGCTGCACGCCCTCCTCGAACGCGAAGGACGTGACGGGCAGGCGCTTGAGCCCCGACACGCCGTCGTTGACCAGCCCGACCGAGAGCCCGGACAGCATCACCATGAGCACCGCGATCAGGGCGACCACGGCCGCCATGAGCCCGAACCGGGTCCGGGCGAAGCCGAGCTCGCGGATGGCCAGGAACACGCCCACCCCCACCTCTCGTGCCAACAGGTCCCCGAAAGGATACCGACACCGTGTCGGCAACCCGGGGGCAGGGGTGGCTCAGGCCTCCTCGAGCGCCTGCGCCACGCGCCGGTGCGCGGCCCAGATCTCCTCCGGCAGGTTGTGGAACTGCTCGAGGTGCTCCTGCCGGAACCCGATCTCCTGACGCCACCGCTCGACGTCGATGCTCAGCAGGTGGTCGAGGTCGTCGGGGTCGATCTCGAGGCCGTCGAGGTTGAGCTCCTCCTTGGTCGGGATGATCCCCACCGGGGTCTGCACACCGGTGACCTCGCCGTTCCTCAGCTGCATCAGCCAGAGCAGGGCCCGCAGGTTGTCCCGGTAGCCCGGCCACAGGAAGTGGCCGTCCTCGTGGTCACGCTGGAACCAGTTGACGTGGGCGAAGATCGGGAGGTCGGTCGTCCGGCCAAGGATCTCGAGCCAGTGGGCGGCGTAGGGGCCCTCGGGGTAGGACATGAACGGGCGCATGGACATCGGGTCGTACCGCAGGTGGCCCTCCACCCCCTCAGCGGCGAAGGTCGCCTCGGCGCCGAGGGTCAAGCCGTCGTAGACGCCCTCGGCGACGTCGTGGATCGCCCGCACCAGGGGCTCGCGGTCGCGGGTGCGTCCGCCGAAGATGATGCCGTCGATCGGCACACCCCGGGGGTCGTTGTAGTCGGCGGCCACGTTGGGCACGTTGGCCAGCGTGGTGGTGAATCGGCTGTTGGGGTGCGCCCAGGGGCGGTCGTCACCCTCGGCGCGGTCGGCGATCCGCTCGCCCGCCCAGTCCAGCCAACCGGTCACGTCGGCGGGCGGCTGCTCGGTGCGCCCCTCCCACCAGACCTCCTTGGTCAGCTCGTTGTAGGCGACGTTGGTGAACAGCGCCTGGCTTCCGGGGGCGATCGAGTGCAGGGCCGTGGGGTTCGTCGCCTCGTTGGTGTCCTTGGCCACGCCGAAGACCCCGTTCTCCGGGTTCATGCCGTAGAGCCGGCCGTCCTCGCCCACCCACAGCCAGGCGATGTCGTCGCCGTAGAACTCGACGTAGTAGCGGTCGCCGAGGGCGTCGGGGGCCAGCGTCATCGCGAGGTTGGTCTTGCCCGAGGCGCTGGGGAAGCCGCCGCAGATGTGGTACTTCCGGCCGGTCTGCTTGTCCACGATGCCCAGCAGCATGAACTGCTCGGCCAGGAACTTGCCCGACGCCCACCCGTCGTACGCCGCCTGCCGGAGCCCGTGGGCGATCTTGCCGAGCAGCGCGTTGCCGCCGTAGGAGGAGCCGTAGTGCAGGATGGTCCGCTCGTCGGCCACCGTGACGAAGTAGCGCTGGTCCTCCGGAGTGCCCTGACCGAGGTTCTCCAGGTCGCCGGTCACGTGGACCGCGCGCACGAAGCTGTCCGGGTCGGCCAGGTCGTCGACGAACTCGACGCCGACGCGGGCCATCCGGATCATGTGCAGCACGACCGTGCGGTGGTCGGTCAGCTCCACACCCGCGGCGTAGGCCTCCAGCGGCGACCCGGGGGGCGCCATCAGGTAGGGCACGACGTACATGGTCTTGCCGGCCGAGGCGCCGCGCATCAGCCCCTCGAGCAGCGGCTTCATCTCCGAGGAAGGCCGCCAGTTGTTGTACTCCCCGTCGTCGGCGGGGTTGCTGGTGGCCACGATGGTGCGCTCCTCCGAGCGCGCGGTGTCCTTGTGGTAGCTGCGGGAGTAGTACACGCCCTCACCGGC
>NZ_DAOMFK010000070.1:5602-9542 GCF_035429765.1 Nocardioides sp.
ACCAGGCGAAGGCCGATTTCTTCAAGATCCTCGGTCATCCCGCCCGCATCCGCATCCTGGAGCTGCTCTCGGAGCGTGACCACGCCGTGCACGAGCTGCTCGAGCGGATCGAAAGCGAGCCAAGTAACCTCCCCCAGCAGCTCGCGATCTTGAGACGAAACTCACTCGTGGTTCCACCGGCAGAACGGCGAGGTCGTCTGCTCCGTCAGCGTGCCCTGCTCGACGAGCACATCGTCGCCCACCGCATCGACGGCCCGCTGTTCTTCGCAGCCGCGCACGGCTTCCTGCTCGAGCTCTCCTTGGTCAGCAACGTCCGCGTCGTGGTGCTGCGGATGTCCCGCGTCACCACGATCGATGCCACCGGCGTCGCCCACGCCCGGGTCCACGCCGCGCGCATCCAGCACGCCCCTGCCGACTGACGCGCTCCCCCGCGACCTGCTGGCCGACGCCGTCGGGGGGACCGTCAGTCCCGTGACGGGTCGCCACCTCTCACTCCAGTCGAGGTCGGTGCCGCACCGGTGCGGGCGGCGAGTCGTGACCACGCCGCGGGGGCGGGGTGAACTCGGGCCGGCCGTCGGCCCGGCTGAGGGCGACCTGCCACGGCGTGTGGTGGATGACGCGGTGGTGGTGTCCGCAGAGCATCACCAGGTTGTCCAGGCTGGTGCCGCCTCCGTCGCACCAGTGCCGGATGTGGTGGGCGTGGCACATGATCGGCGGGCGGTGGCAGCCGGGGAACGCGCAGCCGCCGTCGCGGACCACCAGCGCGGTCCACAGCGGCCGGGTCACCAGGCGACAGCCCCGCCCCACATCGAGGATCTCCCCTCCCCTGCCGAGCACGACCGGGATCAGTCCGGCGTCGCAGGCCCAGCGCCGCACCGAGTCGGCCGGAAGCCGGAGGCCGTCCGCGGTGGTAGCCGTCCCCGCCGCAGCCGCGAGGTCGTCGTAGGACAGGGTCACCACGACGCTGGGCCGGGCGCCGTGCCCGTCGGGCGGCAGATCCGTGTCGAGCGCGTGCTGACCGACCCTGACGAGGGCGTCCCACATCCGGGCGCCGTGGTCGCGCGGGTCGGTGGCCCGGGCGGCGGGCTCGTCGTCCTCCCCAACCTCGGCCGGGGTCGGAGCAGGCTCCGGCCGGGTCAGCGGCAGCAGTGCGGCCCGGAGCACGGCGGCGTCCTCGACGCTGCCCCGCCCCTTGAGGCGGACGCCACCGGCACCGTCGTCAACGATCGTCAGGAACCGCTGCTGGTGGGCGGCGCGCTCCTGAGCGGCCAGCGCCGCCTCGTCCCGACGGTCGGCCCGGTCGGGGTCGACCACGTGGACCAGGTGCCGACCGACCTTGGTCAGGTCGGTCGCGTCCAGACTCCCCGCCTGCTCGAGCAGATGGGTCTCGGCCCGCCGCCTGAGCCTCCGGTTCCCGGGCAGGTCCTGCACCGCGGCGACGACCACCTCAGCCTGGGTCGGGGAGACCACACCGGCGTCCAGAGCCGCCAAGGTCGCGGTCTGCTCGTGGACGAGCTGCCTGCTCCTCTCGACGAACCGCCGTCCCTCGCCGCGGCGCAGCCCGCACAGGTGGGTCACCCAGTCCGCGGTCGACCCCCAGTGCAGCTCGGTCCTCGCGGTCCCACGCGCCTCCACCTCGGCCACCACGCGGGCCTGCAGGCCGTGAACCTGGGAGCGCAGCCGCTCGAGCGCCTCCATCGTCTCGACGAGCTCCCTCGGAGCACGTGCCGCCCAGAGCGTCTCAGTTAGCGCCGCCAGCGCATCGGACGCCTCGGCCACCAGCCCCGCGGGGCCGCCGGCCGGTGGTGCGCTGTGGATCGCCATACCCACCAGCCAACCAGGCAGCACCGACACTCCGGCCCCTGAAACAGACCTTCTCCACACCCCCGAGGGTCACAAGATGATAACTATTCGAACGCCTGCTCGGAGCGGTCCGAGAGGGCGTCAGGCCGGGCGTCCCAGCCCTCTTGCCGGGCCGCTGGCCGAGGCGAGTACTCCGTTCATGGGCGCGCACGGGCACCGGCGCGCCGTAGTCGTCGACGGGTCGGCCATCGACGCGCTGCTCGAACGTCTGCGCGCCGGGGTTCGACCGCGTCGAGCCGGCTGACCTGCTCGGGGAGGTCTCCGCCCGGGGCCGTCGTGGTCGACATCCGCCCGCAGCGGCACCCTCCGCCCTCGCTCCGTGGGGCACACACGCCGAGGCCAGCGAGCGTCGCCGCTGAGAGCCCTGTGCCCGAGGTCACCGCGGTCGTCCAGCGCTTCGCCCAGCCCGGCGCAGGACAATGGAGGTGAGCAGAGCCTCAGGCGCTGCTCGAGAAAGAGGTGAGTTCGATGACAGTCGGACAGGCTTCTGAACACTCCCCCAAGATCCTCCGGTCGTGCCGCCGCAGTGTCGCGATCGCGTCAGCAGTGCTGCTGACGCTCGCCGCCTGCGGGAACGAGACGACGACCAGCTCCACCGGGGCCGGGACATCGTCGGAGGAGCTGGCGGCGAGCCTGGTGACCGCTGAGGACCTCGGTGACGGGTGGTCGGTCACGCCGGACCCGGAGACCGGCGAGACGTCGGGCGTGGTGAGCGAGGAGGTGCGGGACAAGTTGCCACGCATCCAGCTCTGCGAGAAGGCGAGCGCCGAGGCCGTGGCTGCTGCGAAGGCACTTCGGTGGGAGGCCTTCCGCCAGCTCAACCTGGCCACGGAGACCGAGAGCTCGCAGCCGGCGACACCGAAGCCAGGACAGCCTCCGCAGCACGACCTGGTGTTCGTCCAGGAGTTCCTGATGTCGGGCGACCCGGCCGAGGTCCAGGCGACCTACGACGCGCTGGAGTCGGGGATCCGGGCCTGCTGGGGTGAGCGGACGGTCACCGAGGACGGCGAGAAGGACCGCACCCTGCGGCTCCGGGTCCCCGCCGTCGGCGAGGACCGGGTGGGCACCCGGGACATCGTGACCGAGCCGGGCCCCGGTCGGCGCGCGGCGACATGGGACCTGCGCAGCGTGCTCGCCCGTGACGGCGAGGTGCTGTTCAGCATCATGGTCGCGGAGGTCACCACCCCGAAGGTCGATCCGGTGCTGGACGATGCCGCGGTCGCCGACATCATCACCACGATCGCCGACAAGCTTCCCTGAGCAGTAGGTGGTTGGCGGTCCCCATGGGGTCCACCATTCCCCACCCCAGGCTCCCACGACCACGGCCCGTCTACTCTGCCCCGGTTGGGTTGACGAGGTACCGGCACTCTCGGTAGCCATCCTCGTACTCGGCTCTGGCCACGGGGACGACCACGTCGAACTGCCGGCTCGTAGCTGCACGGGCCAGGGGCGTGCATCTCGACGTCGGCCACGTGGGGCGCGTCTGAGGCGAGCCGATCAGTCTCGTCCGTGTCCTGCGCCAGCAGAACAGCAACGAAGCCGAGGACCATCACCGAAGCTGCGATGGCGGCCAGAACGAAGACGGTGCGGCGGCGCTTTCCGGACCAGACGCCGAGCCGGGGATGACAGCGAACGATCCGCTCGCGAGAGCGACCACGTCGTCGTTCTCGTCAATGACGCGGGCGTCGAGGTGGACGATCCGGCGCCCGGCCTTGACGACGCTGACCTTCGCCCGCACGGTGCCGCCGAAGATCGGCGCGAGGAACCGGGTGTGGATCTCGATCGTCGCGCACCGGGCTCCATCAGGAACGACCGTCATGGTCGCCGCGCCCATGGCAGTGTCCACCAGCGCGAACAGGACAGCGCCGTGGACGGTGCCATGCGGGTTGAGATGCCGCTCGTCGCACTCGATCGTGGCAACGGCGTGGCCGGGTGAGGTCTGCAGGTCGAAGCCGAGCTGTCGCTTGAGCCAGAAGTCGGCCGTCCCAGGCCCGTCATCGACCGCGCCTGAGTCTCCGGAGTCGATGTCCGTGGTCACGGTCGCACGGTAACAGCGGGCCAACGGCGCGGGGCGGCA
>NZ_DAOMFK010000070.1:9642-14023 GCF_035429765.1 Nocardioides sp.
GCACCGCGTGGACAGGGCTGGGCCCTACGGGCGTGCGGTGGCGGCGATGGCGTGTCCGTACAGTTCGAGGGCCTTGGCCATGTCGCGGACCCTCTGGTCGCGGCCGTGGGGTCCGTCGATCTGGGCGGCGAGGAAGTAGCCGTCGAAAAGTGCGACCCCGAGGCCGGCGAGCTGGTCTCCGATGCGGGCAGCCACGTCGGGTGCTTCGCCCTCGAAAGCGACGGTGATGAACTCGCGCATCCGGGTCAGTGCCTCGGTGCGGACGCGGTCTAGGACGTCGGCGACGTCGGGGTCGCGGTTGGTGAGCACAAGGGTGAGGAAGAGGCGGAGGAACTCCTGGTGCTCGTCGAGGTTGGTGGCGATGCCCCGCAGGAACGAGTGGAGCCGTGTCCCGGCGCTACCCCTGGTCCCGCGTAGCGGGGTGGCGTCGAAGAAGCGGCGAGCGCCGCGTTCCATGACGGCGGCCGCGATGGCGGCCTTGGAGTCGAACTGCCAGTAGATCGAGCTCTTCTGGATGCCGGATGCCTTGATGATCGCGGAGATGCTCGCGCCGTCGTACCCGTATTCCGACATCAGGCGTGAGGCGGTGTCGAGGATCTCCTCGCGCACGCGCTGACCCTGGGCGTTGCGGCGCACACCGACGCCGCCAGCGAGGCTCTCAGCGCTGGTCACAGGGGTCGTTCCGGGCGAGGTGGTCATGGCTCGATCGTAATGATGCGAGGTGCTTGACAGATCCGTCGACACACCCTCATCCTACCAGAACTGACTGGACCGGTCGGTACAGAAACTATCAGGGAGGTGGCGTGGTGAACGCCCAGGGATTCGACGCGGACGTCGCGGTGGTGGGCTACGGCCCCAGCGGCGAGATCGCGGCCAGCCTGCTCGGCAAGGCCGGTGTGCGGACAGTCGTGCTCGAGCGGGACAAGGACCTGTACGCGCGGGCACGGGCGGTCACGGTCAACGACTGGACGCTGCGGATCCTGCAGGAGCTGGGAGTCGCCGAGCGGGTCAAGCAGGACATGGATGTGATGCCCGCGGTGAGCTGGAAGACCTATCAGCACAAGCTGGTGTTCCGTCTGGTCCAGAAGCCCGACGTCTTGGGCCAGCCGACCGCGATGATGATCTACCAGCCCGAGATGGAGGCCGTGATCCGGGACCACGCGGCCCGCTACGAGACGCTCGACGTCCGCTTCGGCCACACCTTCGCCGGGCTGGAGCAGGATCCCGACGGGGTCACCGTGCAGGCCAGCGACGACGAGGGGCACGCCTACACGTTGCGCGTGCGGTACGTGGTCGGCGCCGACGGTGGCTCGAGCCCGGTCCGCGAGGCGCTCGGACTGACAATGGTCGGCACGACGCGCCCGCGTCGGTGGATCGTGATCGACGGCGAGGTGCTCGAGCCCTGGCCCGGCAGCGACGAGCTCGTCTTCTGGTCCGACCCGGTCCGGCCCGTGGTCGACATCCCGCTGGCCAAGGCCAACCACCGGTGGGAGATTCCGCTCGCCCCCGGCGAGACCGACGCCGACTACGACTCCGAGGACAAGGTGTGGGAGCGGTTGCGCGCCCTCGGCATGGACGAGTCCCACGTGCGGATCAAGGGCTACGCGTTCTACAGCCACCACCTGCGTCACCTCGAGGGCTGGCGACGCGATCGCGTGGTGCTCATCGGCGACGCCGCGCACCTGATGCCACCGTGGGCCGGCCAAGGCATGCAGTCGGGGATCCGCGACGCACACAACCTTGCCTGGAAGCTGGTCGCGGTCTGTCGCGGACAGCTCGACGACACCGTGCTCGACACCATCGAGACCGAGCGGTGGCAGCACGTAGAGATGCTGACTGAGATGACGGTGCGACTCGGGATGTTCATTGAGGCCGACCAACGGGTGCTAGTCGCTCTTCGCAACACCCTCGGCCCATGGGCTCGGCACCTGCCGTTCTGGAACCGGGTCCTCCAGCCCAGCAACGCCACCAACCGCTTCGACCACGGCTGGGTCACCGGCCGGCCCCACCGCCGCAACGCCCTCGGTCGGATGATCCCCCAGCCGTCGGTCTTCGACCGGCAAGGCGGCGAGCACCTGCTCGACGACCTCCTCGGCGACGACTTCGTCGTGCTCGGCGCCGGAATCGACCCGCGCAAGGCGATGACCCGGGCGCAGATCGAGGACTGGACGCGACTGGGTGCACGCTTCCACCGCGTGCGTACCGGGTTCGCCACCACCGACGAGCCGCACGACGTCATCGACCACACCGGAGTGCTGACGCAGTGGATGAAGCGCCACCGGGCCGGCGTCGTCGTCGTGCGTCCCGACCGGTTCGTCGCCGCCACCGACACCACGGGACTCGACGTCCCCGGCACGCGCGCCACCCGCGCCGTCGTCCGGCCCGCCACCTCGCCCGCCGTCCGGGAAGCGGCCGCCTCATGACCACGCACGCACCGAACTCGACCGGGAGCAGCCCCTTGGACGTGACCACCAGCGACGTCACCGTGGGTGACTGGACCATCCGCACCCACCAGGCGGGTGACCCCGCGGACCCAGCGATCTTGTGGCTGCACGGGTCCGGGCCCGGGGTGAGCGCGCTGTCGAACTGGCAGGAGCTCCTCACCACCATGCCCGGGTACCACCACGTCGCACCCGACGTGCTCGGCTTCGGCGACTCCTCACACCCCGTGGACCTCCCCCTCGGCGTCGCGGACTCCGCCGCTCTGCGCGCTCGCGCCACGCTCGGCCTGCTCGACGCCCTCGGCATCGCTTCCGCCCACGTCGTCGGCAACTCGATGGGCGGCATGATCGCCCTCCTGCTGGTTCAGCAGCAGCCCGACCGCGTCGACCGCCTGATCCTCATGGGCAGCGCGGGCGCCCCCATCGAGCCCACCGCCGACCTGATCAAGATGATCACCTACTACGACGACCCCTCGGCCGAGTCGATGCTCGACCTGATGGAGCGGTTCCTCCACGACCCTGGTCTCTACGGCGACCACATCGACCAGATCGCAGCCCAACGAGCCGACTACGCCGCCCGCGAGGACATTCGCCGGTCGCACCTGCGCACCTTCAGCCCCGACGGTCCCCTCTTGGTGTTCCCGGTCGACGGACTCGCCGCCATCCAGCACGAGGTGCTGGTGGTACACGGCCGCGAGGACCGGATCATCCGCAAGGAGTCGTCCTTCTACCTCGCCGAGCACCTGCCCAACGCCCAGCTCCACGTCCTGCCCCACGCCGGTCACTGGGTGCAGATCGAACAGGTCGACCGGTTCAGGGCCCTGGCCACCCAGTTCTTGCAGGAACCCCAGACCTACCTGTCCCACCCCACCAGGGATCACGAGGAGCACACGGCATGACCACGACCGCGAACGACGTCTTCGGCCGTGTCCACCTCGGCTACCTCGTCGTCGAGACCCAGCGGCTCACCGACTGGCGCCGCTTCGGCGCCGACGCCGTGGGCCTGCACGTAGACGAGCTGACTGCCGACACCACCCGGTTCCGACTCGACGACCGCGAGTGCCGCTTCCTCCTCCAGCGCGGCCCCGCCGAGGACGTCACCGCGCTGGGCTGGCAGGTCGACGACCACGAGACCTTCGACGTCATCCTCGAGCGCGTCATGTCGCGCGGACTGCCGGTCCAGGAAGGGACGTCCGACGAGTGCGCGAGGCGCGGCGTCGAGCGCCTGTGGCGCCTTCCCGGCCCCAAGGGAGCCGCGACCGAGATCTTCACGACGCCGATCACGACCCCGACACCGCTGGTCATGCGCAACACCGCCTTCGTCACCGGCGAGAGCGGCATGGGCCACGTCGCCATCACGTCCAAGGACGTGCTCGGTATGCACAGCTACTACAGCACCCTCTTCGACGCCCGCCTTTCCGACTTCATCCTCGAACGCATCGGACCCATGGACCTGCGCATCCGGTTCCTCCGCGTGAACGAGCGTCACCACTCCGTCGCCGTCGCCGGCGTCCAACGCCTGGCGGTCGACCCCGTCCGCACGGTTATCCAGCACGTCAATGTCCAAGTCGCCCAGCTCGACGACATGGTCGCCGCCTACGAGCGCGTCACGGCCGAGGGCTTCAGGATGATGTGGTCGGTCGGCCAGCACCCCAACGACCGCTCCCTCTCCTTCTACTGCAAGACACCCTCCGGCTTCGAGCTGGAGGTCGGCTGGGCACCCCTGGCCGTCACCGAAGAGCTCGAAGCCACCTGGGAACCCACCACCTACCACGGCATCTCGCTGTGGGGACACACCCCCATCGGCGAGGACATCATCCACAAGATGGGCATGGTCCGACACGCCCTCCGCTCCACCCGACAGACCGAGATCACTGTCCCTGAGCTACGCGACACCACCTCCGTCCCAGCCTGACAACCCAGTTTCGCGCGGTATGCCG
>NZ_DAOMFK010000071.1:0-13986 GCF_035429765.1 Nocardioides sp.
GAGCCGGCGGAGCCTGCGCTGCTGGGCGGGGCGCAGGCCGGGCCCGACGGCCGCCCGGCCTGGGTGGACGACGGCGACGTGCGCTGGTGCCGGGTGCCGCGCGACATCGTGGCGCTGCGTCGCGAGGACCCCGAGCGGGCCTCCCGGTGGCGCACGGTCACCCGCGAGCGGCTGGTGGACTCCTTCGCCGCCGGCTACGTCGCGGTGGCGGCCTCCCGGGACGGCTGGTACCGGCTGGAGCTGAAGGAGAGGCAGGGCGCGTGAAGATCGAGCACCTCGAGCTGCGGTGGGTCCGGTTGCCGCTGGTCACCCCGTTCCGGACGTCGTTCGGCACGACCTACGACCGGGACACCTTCCTGCTCCGGCTGGTCACCAGCGACGGCGCGGAGGGCTGGGCGGAGTGCGCCGCCGAGCTGGACCCGCTCTACAGCGCGGAGTTCCTCGCCGGCGCGGAGATCGTGCTGCGCGACCAGCTGGTGCCCCGCGTCGTCGCGCTCGGCGACCGGCTCAGCGCCACTGGGGTGAAGACCGCGCTCGAGCCGGTGACCGGCCACCCGATGGCCAAGCACGTCCTGGAGACCGCGATCCTCGACGCCGAGCTCAAGACCGCGGACATGTCCTTCGGGCGCTACCTGGGCGCGGTCAGGGACCGCGTGCCGGCCGGTGTCTCGGTGGGCATCATGGACAGCCACGCCGAGCTGCTCGACCACGTCGCGCGGTACCTCGAGCAGGGCTACCGGCGGATCAAGCTGAAGATCGAGCCCGGGTGGGACGTCGAGCCGGTCCGACTGGTCCGCGAACGCTTCGGCGACGACCTCCTGCTGCAGGTCGACGCCAACGCGGCGTACACCCTGGCCGACGCCCGGCACCTCGCCCGGCTCGACCCCTTCGACCTGCTGCTGATCGAGCAGCCGCTGCCCGAGGACGACATCCGCGGGCACGCGAGCCTGGCCGAGGTGGTGCGCACGCCGGTCTGCCTGGACGAGTCGATCGCGTCGGCGCGCGACGCGGCGACGGCGATCGCGCTCGGCGCCTGCGCGGTGATCAACGTCAAGCCGGCGCGGGTCGGCGGCTACCTGGAGGCGCGCCGCATCCACGACGTGGCCGAGGCCAACGGCGTCCCGGTCTGGTGCGGGGGAATGCTGGAGACCGGGATCGGCAGGGCTCCCAACGTCGCGCTGGCGGCCCTGCCCGGCTTCACCATGCCCGGCGACACCTCCGCCTCGGACCGGTACTTCGCCACCGACCTCACCGCGCCGTTCGTGCTCGAGGACGGGCACCTCCCGGTTCCGACGGACCCGGGCATCGGGGTCGAGGTGCTGCCCGATGTACTCTCCGCCATCACCCAGTCCACCACCACCATCCCCGTCTGACGCTTCACCCACCCATCCCACCCGGAGCCGACCGGTCGGGACACACCCAAGGAGACACAGTGAGCAAGATCAGGACGAGGTCGATCCGGATGGCGGCGCTCGTGGCCGTCGGCGCGATCGCCCTGGCCGGATGCGGATCCGACAGCACCGGCACGGACTCCGCGCCCGAGGCGAAGGGCACCGAGGCCCCGCTCTTCGCAGAGCTGCCCCAGAACATCCAGGACGCAGGCGTGATCCGGGTGGGATCCGACATCGCCTACGCCCCGATGGAGTACTACGACACCGACGGCAAGACCGTCCTGGGCTTCGACAAGGAGCTGACCGACCTCCTCACCGAGCAGCTCGGCGTGAAGTTCGAGTGGAACAACGCGGTGTTCGACAGCCTGATCACCCAGCTGAAGTCCGAGCGGATCGACGTGGCGATCTCCGGGATGAGCGACACGGCCGAGCGGCAGCAGCAGGTCGACTTCGTCGACTACTACCAGGCCGGCGCGATGCTGCTGGTCAAGAAGGGCAACCCCGAAGGCCTGTCGTCGATCGAGGACCTGTGCGGCAAGACCGTCGCGGTCCAGCGCGGGACCACCCAGGAGGGCTACGCCAAGGACCAGAGCAAGAAGTGCGAGGCGAACGGCGAGGACCCGATCGACCTGCTCTCCTTCGACCGTGAGACCGAGGCGATGCTGCAGGTCAAGAACGGCCGCGCGGTGGCCGGCATGCAGGACTACCCGGTGGCGACGTACAACGCCAAGACCTCCGGCGGCGGCAACGACTTCGAGGTCGTCGGCGAGCAGGTGGGCGCGGGCCCCCTGGGGATCGCGGTCCGCAAGGACGACACCCAGCTCCGCGACGCCCTGCAGCAGGCCGTGCAGGCGATCATGGACAACGGCGAGTACCAGAAGCTGATCGACAAGTACGAGACGCCGCTGGGCGCCATCGACTCGGCGACCGTCAACGCCGGGACGTGAGCCGGTGAGCAGCAACACCGACATCGTGGCCATCCCCGTCCGTCACTACGGACGGTGGGTGGGCGCGGTGGTCGTGCTCGGCCTGCTGGGCTCGCTGCTGTACGCGTTCTCGCAGGGCAACATCGACTGGGCGGTCACCTGGGAGTACTTCGACGCCCCGACGATCGTGCAGGGGATGTGGAACACGCTGCTGATCAGCGTGCTCGCCCAGGCCCTGGGCATCGTGCTCGGGGTGGTGGCCGCGGTCATGCGGAAGTCCGCGAACCCGGTCACCAGCGGCGTGGCCTGGCTCTACATCTGGTTCTTCCGGGGCACGCCGGTGCTGCTGCAGTTGCTGCTGTGGTACAACCTCTCGCTGGTCTTCCCGACCATCTGGATCCCCTTCGCCGGGTCCGTGGCCACCAACACCGTGATGACGCCGTTCCTGGCGGCCCTGCTGGGGCTCGGCATCAACGAGGGCGCCTACATGGCCGAGATCGTCCGTGCGGGCATCAACTCGGTGGACGAGGGGCAGACCGAGGCCGCCCAGGCGCTCGGGCTGTCGCCGGCGAGGACGATGCGCCGGGTGGTGCTGCCGCAGGCCATGCGGGTGATCATCCCGCCGACCGGCAACGAGTTCATCAACATGCTGAAGACCTCGTCGCTGGCCTACGCGGTGCAGTTCGGTGAGCTGCTCTACTCGGCGACCAGCATCTACTCGGCCAACCTGGCCGTGGTCGAGCTGCTGTTCACGGTGTCCCTGTGGTACCTCGTGCTGACCTCGGTGTTCTCGGTCTTCCAGGCCTTCCTGGAGCGCCGGTTCGCCCGCGGGTCCAGCCGCAACCTGCCCGGACCCACGGTGCTGGGCCGGGTCCTGTCCAACCTGCGACCGGGGAGGAAGCCATGACGCAGGCGCCCGGCACCGACGTACCCATGGTGGAGGCCAAGGGGGTCCGCAAGCACTTCGGGCACCTGGAGGTCCTCAAGGGCATCGACCTCACCGTCAGCAACGGGGAGGTGATGTGCCTGGTCGGGCCCTCCGGGTCCGGGAAGTCGACGTTCCTGCGGTGCATCAACCACCTCGAGCGCCTCGACGGGGGCTACCTCCGGGTGCGCGGCAAGCTCGTCGGCTTCGAGGAGAAGCACGGCAAGCTCTACGAGATGAGGGAGCGGCAGGTCGCCGCGCAGCGCCAGGACATCGGCATGGTGTTCCAGCGGTTCAACCTGTTCCCGCACATGACAGCCGTGCAGAACGTCATGGAGGCCCCTGTGCAGGTCCGCGGCGAGTCCAGGTCCGCGGCGCGGGAGCGGGCGATCGGACTGCTGGAGCGGGTCGGGCTGGCAGACAAGGCAGCGGTCTACCCCGCCATGCTCTCGGGCGGCCAGCAGCAGCGGGTCGCCATCGCCCGGGCGCTGGCGATGGAGCCCGCGCTGATGCTCTTCGACGAGCCGACCTCTGCGCTCGACCCCGAGCTGGTCGGCGAGGTGCTCGACGTCATGCGGGCGCTGGCCCAGGGCGGCATGACGATGGTGGTGGTCACCCACGAGATGGGCTTCGCCCGCGAGGTCGGCGACTCGCTGGTCTTCATGGACGGGGGCGTGGTGGTGGAGTCTGGGCCGCCGCGGGAGGTGCTGGCCAACCCGCAGCACGTGCGGACACAGGCGTTCTTGTCGAAGGTGCTGTAGCCCGCGGACCGTAGGGTGGGGGAGTGCCCGACCGCTCCTCCACCCGCGCCGCCCGCGGGCCCCGGACGTCGCCGCTCGCCTACCGTCCCGACCCCGGGTCCATCCCCACGCAGCCCGGCGTCTACCGGTTCCGGGACACCCGTGGCCGGGTCATCTACGTGGGCAAGGCGAAGAACCTGCGGGCCCGGCTGTCGTCGTACTTCGCCGACATCGGCACCCTGCACCAGCGCACCGCCTCCATGGTCACCACAGCCGCCTCGGTCGAGTGGACGGTGGTGGCCAACGAGGTCGAGGCCCTGCAGCTGGAGTACTCCTGGATCAAGGAGTTCGACCCCCGGTTCAACGTGAAGTACCGCGACGACAAGTCCTACCCCTGGCTCGCGGTGACGGTGGGGGAGGAGTACCCGCGGGTCATGGTCGGCAGGGGGAGCAAGCGCAAGGGCACGCGGTACTTCGGTCCCTACAGCCACGCCTGGGCGATCCGCGAGACGGTCGACCTGCTGCTGCGGGTGTTCCCGATGCGCTCGTGCAGCAACGGGGTGTTCAAGCGGTCCGGACAGATCGGCCGCCCCTGCCTGCTCGGCTACATCGACAAGTGCGCCGCGCCGTGCGTCGGCGCGATCAGCGCTGAGGAGCACCGGGCGATCGTCGAGGACTTCTGCGACTTCCTGGCAGGCAGCACCACCGGCTTCGTCCGGAGGTTGGAGCGGGAGATGTACGCCGCGTCCGAGGCGCTGGACTTCGAGAAGGCGGCCCGGCTGCGCGACGACCTCGCCGCGCTGAACCGGGCCCTCGAGAAGCAGGCGGTGGTCCTCGGCGACGGCACCGACGCCGACGTGATCGCCCTTGCCGAGGACCCGCTCGAGGTGGCCGTGCAGATCTTCTACGTCCGCGGCGGGCGCGTCCGCGGTCAGCGAGGCTGGGTCGCCGACCGGGTCGAGGAGGGCGGCACCGCCGAGCTGGTCGAGGACTTCCTGCTCCAGATGTACGCCGAGGACGCGGAAGGCATCCCGCGGGAGATCCTGGTGCCCGCCCTGCCCCCTGACACCGGCACCCTCGAGCAGCTCCTCGGCGACCTGCGCGGCAGCAAGGTGCGGATCCGGGTGCCGCAGCGGGGCGACAAGCGGGCGCTGCAGGAGACGGTGGCCCGCAACGCCGGCGAGGCGCTCGCGCTGCACCGCACCAGGCGCGCCAGCGACCTGACCACCCGCAACCGGGCGCTGGCCGAGATCCAGGAGGCCCTCGGACTCGACGAGGTGCCGCTGCGGATCGAGTGCTACGACGTGTCGAACCTGCAGGGCACCGAGGTCGTCGCCTCGATGGTCGTCTTCGAGGACGGGCTGGCCCGCAAGAGCGAGTACCGCAGGTTCGTCATCAAGGGGACCGGGGACGGCGCCGTCGGCCAGAACGACGTGGCCCACATGCACCAGGTGGTCAGCCGGCGGTTCCGGCGGCTCCTCGACGAGCAGGCGCGCTCCGAGCAGGGGCTGGCGGCCCGGTCCCCGGGGGAGGACCAGGGGCCGATGCTCGTGGACCCCGAGACCGGCCGGCCCCGCAAGTTCGCCTACGCGCCCGGCCTGGTCGTCGTCGACGGCGGTCCGCCCCAGGTCGCCGCGGCCCAGCGGGCCCTCGACGAGCTCGGCATCGACGACGTCCCGGTGTGCGGCCTGGCCAAGCGGCTGGAGGAGGTGTGGCTGCCCGGCCAGGAGGACCCGGTGATCCTGCCGCGCAGCTCCGAGGGGCTCTACCTGCTCCAGCGGGTGCGCGACGAGGCGCACCGGTTCGCCATCACCCACCACCGCTCGCGCCGCTCCCGCACGATGGTGGAGAGCCTCCTGGACGACGTCCCCGGGCTCGGGGAGGTGCGCCGCAAGACGCTGCTCACCCACTTCGGCTCGCTCCGCAAGCTCCGCGACGCCTCGGTGGCGGACCTCGCCCAGGTGCCCGGCATCGGCCAGCGCACCGCGACCGCCATCAAGGACGCAGTGGAGCAGCAGGCCCGTACGCGCACCACCGTCGCCGTCAACACCGCCACCGGTGAGATCGAGGAGTCCTGATGCCCCCGCTCCAGCACCCCACCGACACCCATCGCGGCGAGCTCGTCGTGGTCACCGGCATGACCGGGGCCGGCCGCAGCACCGCGGCCAAGGAGCTCGAGGACCTCGGCTACTACGTCGTCGACAACATGCCGCCCAGCCTGCTGCGCGACGTCGTCCGGCTGGTCGACGAGAGCCGGGGTGTGGAGCAGCCGGTCGCGGTGGTGGTCGACGTCCGCTCCGGGTCGTTCTTCGACTCCCTGCAGGCGAACCTGGCCCAGGGCGCCACTGGCCGGCGGACCACCCTGGTGTTCCTGGAGGCCACCGACGACGTGCTGGTCCGTCGGCAGGAGGCCGCGCGGCGACCGCACCCGCTCCAGGGCAGCGGCCGGCTCCTGGACGGGCTGCAGCGGGAGCGGGTCGTGCTCGCCCGACTGCGCAGCGAGGCCGACCTGGTCATCGACACCACCGACCTCAACGTCCACGAGCTCACCGACCGCATCGCGGAGGCGTTCGGGACCCCGGAGACCGTGGGCCTCAAGGTCACCGTGATCAGCTTCGGCTTCAAGTACGGCATCCCCGTCGACGCCGACTTCGTGGCCGACATGCGGTTCCTGCCCAACCCGCACTGGGTGCCGGAGCTGCGCAACCAGACCGGTCGCGACCAGGACGTGCAGGAGTACGTGCTGGCCCGGCCCGGCGCGGCCGCCTTCCTGGACCAGTACCTCCCGGTGCTGGAGACGGCGGCGGCCGGGTACCTCAACGAGGGCAAGCGGTTCATGACCGTCGCCATCGGCTGCACCGGCGGCAAGCACCGCAGCGTCGCGATGACCGAGGAGATCACCGCCCGGCTGCGGGGGCTCGGGTACGACGCCCGCGCCCAGCACCGCGACCTCGGGAGGGAGTGAGATGTCCCCGCCCTCGGTCGTGGCCCTCGGCGGGGGCCACGGGCTGCACGCGTCCCTGTCGGCCCTGCGGCACGTGGTCGACGACCTCACCGCGATCGTCACCGTCGCCGACAACGGCGGCTCGTCCGGTCGGCTGCGCGGCGAGTTCGGAGTCCTCCCGCCCGGGGACCTCCGGATGGCGCTGGCGGCGCTGTGCGGCGACGACGCGTGGGGACGCACGTGGGAGCACGTCGTGCAGCACCGCTTCCACGGGGACGGCGAGCTGGCCGGGCACGTCGTCGGCAACCTGCTGCTGGTCGGGCTCTGGGACCTCCTCGGGGACCCGGTGGAGGGGCTCGGCTGGATGGCCCGACTGCTCGGCGCCCGCGGCCGGGTCCTCCCGATGGCGCTGACCCCCATGGACATCCACGCCGAGGTGCGAGGCCTGCACCCCACCGACCCGCACCGGCTCACGACCGTCCGGGGCCAGGTCGACGTGGCGACCACCCAGGGCATCATCTCCTCGATCAGGCTGGAGCCGGCCGACCCGGTCGCCTGTCCCGAGGCGGTGGCGGCGGTCCGCGAGGCCGACTGGGTCGTGCTGGGTCCCGGGTCGTGGTACACGTCGGTGATCCCGCACCTGATGGTCCCGGCCCTGCGTGAAGCCCTCATCACCACCAGTGCCCGGGTGCTGGTGAACCTGAACCTGACGGGGCAGGAGGGAGAGACCCGCGGATACGCCCCCGAGGACCACCTGGCGGCGCTGCGTGACCACGCCCCCGACCTGGTCCTGGACACCGTCGTGGCCGACCGCGGCACGGTCACCGACCGGCCGGTCCTGGAGGGCGCCGTGGCGTCGTGGGGGGCACGTCTGGAGGTCGCCGACGTCGCCTGCGCGGACGGTTCGCCACGGCACGACGTGGGCAAGCTCGCAGCGGCGTACCGTCGCCTCCTCGGCGGTGTCGAGGGTGATTGACGGGCATGCGAGGATCTGCGCATGGCGATGACGGCACAGGTGAAGGCGGAGCTCGCCTCCACCCCGATCACCAAGACCTGTTGCCGCAAGGCCGAGGTGGCCTCCCTGCTCCGCTTCGCCGGCGGGCTGCACATCGTCAGCGGCCGGATCGTGGTCGAGGCCGAGCTCGACACCGGGGCTGCGGCCCGTCGGCTGCGGCGTGACATCGCCGAGGTGTTCGGCCACCAGTCCGACGTCGTGGTCGTGCAGGGCAGCGGGCTGCGCAAGGGCAACCGCTACCTGGTGCGGGTGGTGCGGGACGGCGAGGCGCTGGCCCGGCAGACCGGTCTGCTCGACGCCCGCGGCCGCCCTGTGCGCGGACTGCCCCCCGCGGTGGTCTCCGGCGGGGGCTGCGACGCCGTGGCGGCCTGGCGCGGCGCGTTCCTGGCCCACGGCTCGCTCACCGAACCGGGTCGCTCCTCGGCGATGGAGGTGACCTGCCCGGGGCCGGAGGCCGCGCTCGCGCTGGTCGGGGTGGCCCGCCGGCTCGGCATCCAGGGCAAGGCCCGCGAGGTGCGCGGGGTGGACCGGGTCGTCATCCGCGACGGGGACGCCATCGGTGCCCTGCTGACCCGGCTCGGTGCGCACGAGTCGCTGATGGCCTGGGAGGAACGGCGGATGCGCCGCGAGGTGCGAGCGACCGCCAACCGGCTCGCGAACTTCGACGACGCCAACCTGCGCCGCTCAGCGCGCGCGGCGGTGGCCGCGGGAGCCCGGGTCGAGCGTGCCCTGGAGATCCTGGGCGACGACGTGCCCGACCACCTCAAGCTCGCCGGCGACCTGCGGCTGCAGCACAAGCAGGCCTCTCTCGAGGAGCTCGGACAGCTGCACGACCCGGTGCTCACCAAGGACGCGATCGCGGGCCGGATCCGTCGGCTGCTGGCGATGGCCGACAAGCGTGCCGAGGAGCTCGGCATCCCCGACACCGAGGCCTCGCTGACCGACGAGATGCTGGCCGAGGACGCCTGATCCAGGAGGCCTCCTGGCTCCGGTCGGTTACCGGTCCGTACGCCGGAGGCGGCGTACCGCCTGGTCGGTGACCACGATAGGGTTCCAGGGACTGGCATCCACCGCCGTCACCACGGCGCACATGCCCACACCCCGGGATATTGAGGAGTTCGTCATCGTGACTGTTCGCGTAGGCATCAACGGGTTCGGCCGGATCGGCCGGAACTTCTTCCGTGCCGTGCAGGCCTCCGGCGCCGACATCGAGATCGTGGCCGCCAACGACCTGATGGACAACAAGAGCATCGCGCACCTGCTGAAGTACGACTCGGTGCTCGGTGTCCTGGCCGACGAGGTCACCTCCGACGAGGAGTCGATCACCGTCTCCGGCCACAGGATCCGGGTGTTCGCCGAGCGCGAGCCTGCCGCGATCGCCTGGGGCGAGACCGGCGCCGACGTCGTCATCGAGTCGACCGGCATCTTCACCGACGCCCTCAAGGCCAAGGCCCACCTCGACGGCGGCGCGAAGAAGGTCATCATCTCCGCCCCCGCGAAGAACGAGGACGGCACGTTCGTGATGGGCGTCAACCACACCGACTACGACCCGGCCACCCACCACGTCATCTCCAACGCGTCCTGCACCACCAACTGCCTGGCCCCCATGGCCAAGCCGCTGTCCGACGAGCTCGGCATCGTCAAGGGCCTGATGACCACCGTGCACGCCTACACCCAGGACCAGAACCTGCTCGACGGCCCCCACAAGGACCTGCGGCGTGCCCGCGCGGCCGCCCTGTCGATCATCCCGACCTCCACGGGTGCCGCCAAGGCGATCGGGCTGGTCATGCCCGAGCTCAAGGGCAAGCTCGACGGCTACGCCCTGCGGGTGCCCACCCCGACCGGCTCGGCGACCGACCTCACCTTCGAGGCCGGCCGCGAGACCAGCGTCGAGGAGGTCAACGCGATCGTGAAGGCCGCCGCCGAGGGCCCCCTCAAGGGCTTCCTGAAGTACACCGAGGACCCGATCGTCTCCGCCGACATCGTGACCGACCCGCACTCGTGCATCTTCGACTCGGGGCTCACCAAGGTGATCGGCAACCAGGTCAAGGTGGTCGGCTGGTACGACAACGAGTGGGGCTACTCCAACCGGCTCATCGACCTGGTGCTCCACGTCGGCGCCTCGCTCTGAGGCGAGCGCCGTGTCCGGCATCGAGTCCCTGGGTGACCTGCGGGGCAAGCGGGTCCTGGTCAGGTCCGACCTGAACGTGCCGCTGGACGGCACGACGATCACCGACGACGGACGGATCCGGGCGAGCATCCCGACCATCCGGGCGCTGGCCGACGCCGGCGCCCGGGTGGCGGTGACCGCGCACCTGGGCCGGCCCAAGGGCGCGCCGGACCCGGCGTACTCCCTGGCTCCGGTCGCGGCCCGGCTCGGCGAGCTGCTCGGCCGGCCGGTGGCCTTCGCCACCGACACGGTGGGGGAGAGCGCGCGGACGACCGTGGCGGGGCTGGCCGACGGCGAGGTGGCCGTGCTCGAGAACGTCCGGTTCAACCCGGGCGAGACCAGCAAGGACGACGCCGTGCGCGGCGCGTTCGCCGACGAGCTCGCCGGGCTGGCGGACGCGTTCGTCTCCGACGGGTTCGGGGTGGTGCACCGCAAGCAGGCCTCGGTGTACGACGTCGCGCTCCGGCTGCCCTCGGCGATGGGCGGCCTGGTGGCCAAGGAGATCGGCGTGCTGCGCCGGCTCACCGTCGATCCGGAGCGCCCCTACGCCGTCGTGCTCGGGGGCTCGAAGGTCTCCGACAAGCTCGGCGTGATCGACAACCTCCTCGGCAAGGCGGACCGCCTGCTGATCGGGGGCGGGATGGTGTTCACCTTCCTGGCGGCACAGGGCCACGAGGTCGGCAAGAGCCTCCTGGAGGAGGACCAGCTCGACACCTGCCGCGGCTACCTGTCGCGTGCCGCCGAGTCCGGGGTGCAGATCCTGCTGCCCACAGACATCGTCGTGGACACCGAGTTCCCCTCCGCTGTCCGGGAGCCCCAGCCCCAGGTGGTGCCTGCCTCGGCGATCCCCGCGGACAGCCTCGGCCTGGACATCGGCCCCGAGTCCGGCGCGGCCTTCGCGGCGGCGCTGGCCGACGCGCAGACGGTGTTCTGGAACGGGCCGATGGGCGTCTTCGAGGTCGACGCGTTCGCCGAGGGCACCCGTGCGGTGGCCCAGGCGCTCACCGAGGTTCCCGGCCTCTCGGTCGTCGGGGGCGGCGACTCCGCCGCCGCCGTGCGCAAGCTCGGGTTCGACGAGGGCGCGTTCGGCCACATCTCCACCGGCGGAGGCGCCAGCCTGGAGTTCCTGGAGGGCAAGGAGCTCCCCGGGATCGCCGTACTCGAAAGGACCCCATGAGCACGACCCGCACCCCGCTGATGGCGGGGAACTGGAAGATGAACCTCAACCACCAGGAAGCGGTGGTGCTCGTCCAGAAGCTGGCCTGGACGCTGTCGGACAAGCGGCACGACTACGCCAAGGCCGAGGTCGTGGTGCTGCCGCCGTTCACGGACCTGCGCTCGGTGCAGACCCTGGTGGACGGTGACCGGCTGTCGATCGGGTACGGCGCGCAGGACGTGTCCACGCAGGACTCCGGCGCCTACACCGGGGAGATCTCCGCGGGCATGCTCGCCAAGCTGGGCTGCAGCTACGTGGTCGTAGGGCACTCGGAGCGTCGCCAGTACCACGCCGAGACCGACGAGGTCGTCAACGCCAAGGCGCACCAGGCGCTCGCCGCAGGGATGACCCCGATCGTGTGCGTCGGTGAGGGCCTCGACGTCCGGCAGGCCGGCGACCACGTGCCCTACACCCTCGCGCAGCTGGACGGGTCGCTGGCCGGGTTCACCGCCGAGCAGGTGGCCGGACTCGTGGTCGCCTACGAGCCGGTGTGGGCGATCGGCACCGGTGAGGTCGCCACGCCGGAGGACGCCCAGGAGGTGTGCGGGGCGATCCGCGGCCGGGTCCGCGAGGTCCACGGCGACGCCGCGGCGGACGGCGTCCGGGTGCTGTACGGCGGCTCGGTGAAGGCGGCCAACGTCGCCGGGATCATGGAGAAGGACGACGTCGACGGCTGCCTCGTCGGCGGGGCGAGCCTGCAGGCCGACGAGTTCGGCGGGATCTGCCGGTTCTACGACATGCCGGTCCTGTGATCCGGCGTTCGTGACGTAGGCTTACCGACCGTGACCATCGCGCTGACCGTTCTGCTCATGATCACGAGCCTGCTCCTGGTGGTGCTCGTGCTCCTGCACAAGGGCCGCGGCGGTGGCCTCTCGGACATGTTCGGCGGAGGTGTCTCCAGCTCGCTGGGCGGCTCCTCGATCGCCGAGCGCAACCTCGACCGGCTCACCGTCGGCATCGGCGTCGTGTGGTTCGCGTGCGTGGTCGGGCTCGGGCTGCTCATGGCCTACAAGGTCTGACGGCACAGCAGGTTCTGTAGCGAGACGGTCCGAGAAAGGGAGCTGCCGTGGCCGCTGGTGGAGGGAATGCGATCCGGGGGAGCCGGGTGGGCGCCGGACCGATGGGGGAGGCGGAGCGCGGCGAGGCTGCGCCCCGCCAGGCGGTCACCTACTTCTGCTCCCACGAGCACCGCTCGGTGGTGACCTTCGCGATCGAGGCCCAGGTGCCCGACTCCTGGGACTGCCCCAAGTGCGGGCTCCCGGCGTCACTGGACTCCGAGAATCCGCCGCCGGCACCGAAGATCGAGCCGTACAAGACCCACCTGGCCTACGTGAAGGAGCGCCGCTCCGACGCCGAGGCCAAGGACATCCTGGACGAGGCGCTCGAGCTGCTGCGCAGCCGCCGCAAGTCCGGCGACATCATCTTCTAGCGACCCGTCACAAATGGCGGACGATCCGTCACAAATGGCAGGCGACTCAGCGGCCTGTGGATGAGTTTGAGCGTGTTTGCTGCGGTTTGAGCATTCTTGAGGAATGACCATCCCTTGGCCGGCCTGGCTGCCGGCACACGCAGAGCCGCTCCCACCACACGGTCCCCTGCCGACGGCGCTGCCGTTCACCCCTCGAACGGCGGCGCAGCTCGGTGTGGATCGGCCACTCCTCCGCGAACTCGCCCGCCGAGCGAGCATCCGCCAAGTGCTCCACGGCGTCTGGGTGTCCGCTGCAGCCCCCGACTCCCTCGACCTGAGGATCGCTGCGGTGGCTCTGGTCGTGCCGACACACGGTGTGGTGGCGGACCGCTGCGCGGCCTGGCTGCACGGCGTACCCATCCTGCCCCGAACCGCCCGCACCGAGATCCCGCTGATCAGCGTCCGGCAGCGACCCGGAACCAGGATGCGCCGCGGCGGCGTGGAGGGTGGCGAACGAGTCTTGCTCGGCCGAGACGTGATGGAGTGCGGGCCGGTCCTGGTGACGACCCCGCTTCGGACCGCGTGCGACCTGGGCAGGAGTCTGTGGAGGTTCGACGCTCTCGCGGCGCTCGACGGGTTCCTGCGGGTGGGGCTGTCACACTCAGCACTGCTTGCCGAAGTGGAACGGTTCAAGGGCTACCGAGGAGTGGTGCAGCTCCGGCTGCTGGCGCCCTTGGCCGACGGTCGGGCCGAGTCCCCGGGCGAGTCCGCTCTGCGACTGCACTGGTACGACGCTGGACTTCCCCGTCCTGAGCTCCAGTGGTGGGTCGTCGACGACTTCGGGCGCAGGCTCTACCGGCTCGACCTCGCGCTGCCGGACATCGGCTACTGCGCCGAGTACGACGGTGAGGAGTTCCACAGCGCGGCGTCCGACCTGGCTGCCGACGGTCAGCGCCGCGGCTGGTTGAGCAGTGCGCGCAACTGGCATGTCGAGGTCTTCACCAAGCACGACGTCTACGACCCTGCCGTCGACCCGTGCCCTCGACTCCGCGCCGGCTTTGAGGCTGCTTCGACGAGGCCGTTCAGGACCCCGGTCCTCCCTTCGTGACGTGCCTGAGGTCGCCGCGCGACCGGAGGTCAGCCCAGCTCGGAGGCCGCGGCCTGGTCGAGGTACCACGTGGTTCCCAGCCGGCCGTGGACCCGACCCGCCGGCGGCCTGTCTCGGGCCGCCATTTGTGCCGGGTCGCGCGC
>NZ_DAOMFK010000072.1:0-13873 GCF_035429765.1 Nocardioides sp.
GTGCCGGCGAAGGCGACGGTGGCCGCCCAGGAGTGGACGTCGGAGGCCGGGGTGGCGTCCTCGCCGTGCAGGATCTCCGGCGGGAGGTAGCCGGGCGTGCCCAGCAGCCAACCGGTGAGCGTGAGCCGGGGGTCGTCGGCGACCCGGGCCAGCCCGAAGTCGATCAGCACCGGGCTGCGACCCTCCATCAGCACGTTGGAGGGCTTCACGTCACGGTGGAGCACGCCGCAGTCGTGCACCGCTGCCAGCGCCTCGGCCAGGCACAGGGCGAACCAGTCGAGGTCCGGGCCGGTGATCGGGCCCTCGTCGCGCACCTGGTCGTGCAGGGACAGGCCGGGGACGTAGCGGGTGGCGACGTAGGGCACCGGGCCCCAGGGGTCGGCGTCGACGATCTCGGCCACTCGCGGTGAGCGGATCCGGCTCAGCGAGCCGACCTCCCGCGCGAGCCGGGCGCGGGCCTCGTCGTCGCCGACGACGTGCGGTCGGATGACCTTGAGCGCGACCGGCCGGCCGTCCGGGCGCCGGGCAAGGTGCACCACCCCCATGCCGCCCTCGCCGAGGCGGGTCTGCAGGGCGTACCCGGCCACGGTGAGGCCGGGTGGCGCCTGCGGGGGCTGGGTCGACGTCACCCGTCGAGGGTACCCGTGGCGGGCCCTCGGCCCGGGGAGCGCAGCCTCAGCAGACCCGGTGCAGCCAGCTGTGGGTGTCCTCCGCCCGGCCGTACTGCACGTCGACGAGCGCCTTGCGGATCCGCATCGTGACCTCCCCGGCCTCGCTCACCTCCGGGGTCTGGCCACCGTCCCACTTGAGGCTGCCGACTGGGGTGACCACGGCCGCGGTGCCGCAGGCGAAGACCTCGCTGATCGCTCCCGAGGCGACGCCGTCGCGCCACTCGTCCACCGAGATCCGGCGCTCCTCCACCGTGAGCCCGAGGGTGCCCGCGAACTCCATGATGGTGCGCCGGGTGATCCCCTCGAGGATCGTGCCGGTGGCCGGGGTGACCAGCCGGCCGTCGGCGAAGACGTAGAACATGTTCATGCCGCCGAGCTCCTCGACGTACCTGCCCTCCTGGGCGTCGAGGAAGACCACCTGGTCGCAGCCCTGGGCGGCGGCCTGCTGCTGGGCGACCAGGCTGCTGGCGTAGTTGCCGCCGGTCTTGGCCGCGCCCATGCCGCCGTGCCCGGCGCGGGTGTACTGCGTGGACAGCCACAGGGTGACCGGCTTGACGCCCTTGGCGAAGTACGCGCCGGCGGGGCTGGCGATCACCATGAAGGTGACGTGGTTGGCCGGCCGGACCCCGAGGAACGCCTCGGAGGCGAACATGAACGGCCGGACGTAGAGGCTCTTCTCCCCCTCGCTGTCGGGGACCCAGCGGCGGTCCACCCGGACCAGCTCGTCCACGGCCTGGACGAAGTCGTCGATGTCGAGGACCGGCAGTGCCAGGCGCTCGGAGGAGTGTGCCATGCGGGCTGCGTTGGACTTCGGGCGGAACGTCCAGATCGACCCGTCGTCGTGCTTGTAGGCCTTCATCCCCTCGAAGATCTCCTGCGCGTAGTGCAGGACCGCGGTCGCCGGGTCGAGGCTCAGCGGTGCGTACGGCGTGATCCGGGCGCTGTGCCAGCCCTCATCCGGCGTCCACTCGAGGGTGAACATGTGGTCGGTGAAGTGCACCCCGAAGCCGGGGTTGGCCAGGATCTCGGCGAGCCGGGAGTCGTCGACGGCGTGGGAGGAGAGGGTGGTGCTGATCTGCATAGGAGGCACGGTAGCCGACCTTTCACGGGGGTGGTGCGCTGGCGTGGCGGCGTACGCCGTGGTGGTCGGGCCCTGCCGACGTCGCACGGCAGACTGGCACTTGTCGGGGGATGCTTCCCCCTACAGGTGCGGGATTCCCCGCCCGGGCGGGGAATCCGACGCAGGCCCCGAGCCTCAGCGCGTGACGAGCGCCGCGATCGCGTCGCCCACCTCGGCGGTACGCCGGGGGGCTCCCGGCACCCGCGCGGCGAGGTCGGCGAGGACGGCGGCCTCCACGGCCGCGGCCGCCTCGGGGTGGCCGAGGTGGTCGAGCAGCAGCGAGACCGAGAGGATCGCGGCGGTCGGGTCGGCCTTCTGCTGGCCGGCGATGTCGGGCGCCGACCCGTGCACGGGCTCGAACATCGACGGCGCGGTCCGGTCGGGGTTGATGTTCCCCGAGGCGGCCAGCCCGATGCCGCCGGTGACCGCGGCGGCCAGGTCGGTGAGGATGTCGCCGAACAGGTTGTCGGTCACGATCACGTCGAACCGCGACGGGTCGGTGGTGAGGAAGATCGTGGCCGCGTCGACGTGGAGGTAGTCCACGCTCACCGCGAGGAACTCCTGGGCCACCTCCGCCACGATCCGCGACCACACCGCGCCGGCGTGCACGAGCACGTTGGTCTTGTGGACCAGGGTCAGCCGTCGGCGCCGCCGCATCGCGCGGGCGAACGCGTCGCGCACCACCCGCTCCACGCCGTACGCCGTGTTGACCGAGACCTCGGTGGCCACCTCGGCCGGGGTGCCGACCCGCAGGGCGCCTCCGTTGCCGGTGTACGGGCCCTCGGTGCCCTCGCGGACGACCACGAAGTCGACCTCACCGGGATCAGCCAGGGGGGAGGCGACACCGGGGAAGATCCGCGAGGGCCGCAGGTTCACGTAGTGGTCCAGCTCGAAGCGCAGCCGGAGGAGGAGGCCGCGCTCGAGGATCCCCGGCGGCAGGTTCGGGTCGCCGGGCCGGCCGCCGACGGCGCCGAGGAGGATCGCGTCGTGCTCCCGGATCTCGGAGAGCACGGAGTCCGGCAGCACCTCACCGGTGGCGAGGTAGCGCTCGGCACCGAGGTCGTAGCGGGTCTGCTCGACCTTGACCGGGGACGCGGCCTCGAGGACCTTCAGCGCCTCCGTGGTGACCTCCGGCCCGATACCGTCGCCGGGGACCACGGCGAGGCGGAGCAGGTCGGCGGGCGCGCTGGCGGGCGACGGGTCGGTCATGGTCGCAAGGCTAGTTGTCCTCCGGCCACAGGCCGCCGCCGTCTCGCAGGTCAAGCGCGGCCTGGACGGCCTCGTGGCTGCGCGGGTTGTCGGGGTCGTGGCTGGCCGGACCCCACTCGGGATACATGTCGTACATCGGTGCTCTCCTGTGCGTCGGGGGCCCGGCAGAGCCGGGCGGGGGTGCGTCGGGGGCCCGGCAGAGCCGGGCGGCGGCGCCGCCCCCGCGGCGGAGAGGAGATGCGGACCGGGGCCCACGGATCGCGTGGGCGGGTCGGGATCGGACCCGGGAGGCTGCGGGTCTCGCCGGAGCTTCGGGGACCCGCCGCGGAGGCGAATAGCGCCAGTGGTAGGCCCGTCCACGCCGAACACCGCGGCGAGGTGGCCTACCTGTCAGGCCCCGCCGCGGCAGTCGATGAGTACGAAGACGCTCCGCATGGTGGGACCACGGTACGTCGTACGGCGCGGTGCTGCCCACCGTTCGGGCGATCGGTTCCAGGATGCGAGACGACCTGGTCCGGATGACAGACTTCTCCCCCATGAGCGCACCCCCCGATCTTCCCGACCTGGTCTCCCGTGCGTTCGAGGTGTCGCGGCGGGCGGGCAACGTGTCGTTCTGCCGCAACGAGACCGGGCGGCTGCTGGCCACCCTCGCCGCCACACGGACCGGCACACTGGCGGAGTTCGGCACGGGCTGCGGGGTGGGCACCGCCTGGCTGCGCTCGGGCGTCCCCGACCACGCCCGCATCCTCACCGCCGAGCTCGACCCGCAGCTGGCCGGTGCGGCCGCGGAGATCTTCGCCGACGACCCCCGGGTGGAGGTGCTCGCCGCCGACTGGGCCACGCTGCTGGACAAGGGGCCCTTCTCGCTGCTGTTCCTGGACTCCGGGGAGACCTCCGAGGTGCGGGTGGACTCGGTGGCGGACCTGGTCGAGCCGGGCGGCCTCGTCGTGCTCGACGACTTCACCCCGTGCGCGGGGTGGCCCCCGGTCGAGTACGGCCGCGTGGACACCCTGCGCGAGGAGTGGCTCACCGACGAGCGGTTCGTCGCCGTCGAGGTCATGGTGGCCCCGGACGCCAGCGCCGTCATCGCCACCCGGCGCTGACGCCCCGGCCGCGTCGCCGCGTGCCAGGTAAGGCTTGCCTGGCTAGGCTGGAGCACGGAGACCGCAATGCTCACCGTGACCCTGCTGGGGGAACAGTCGGTGGTCGACCCCGCCACCGAGCACATCCGGACCAGGTCGGTCCGGACGGTCGCGCTCCTGGGACTGCTGGTGGCTCGAACGGGGGCCCCGCAGTCGCGGGCGGCGATCGCGGGGAGCTTCTGGCCGGACTCGGGTGACGCCCAGGCGCTGACCAACCTGCGCCGCGAGCTCTTCACGCTGCGACGCCTCCTCGGCCCCGACGACGACTCGCTCGAGGTGACCTCGTCCCACCTGTGCTGGCACGACCGTGGCCGGCACCGGGTCGACCTGAGCCGGTTCCTGGCCGGGTGCGCGGCGGCCGGGGCGGCCGACGCCGACGAGGATGTGCTGCGGCACGGCCAGGCGGCGCTGGCGCTGTACGGCGGCGACCTGCTCCCGGGCATCGACGGCGAGTGGCTCGACGAGGTCCGGGCTGAGCTGCGCACGGCGTGCACCCGGCTGTGCGACCTGGTCTGCGAGGCGGCGCTGCGCTCGGGCCGCCCCGAGGCGGCCGTGGAGGCGCTGCGCAGACGCGTCACGGTCGAGCCGTACGACGAGGCGGCCCACCGCCGGCTGATGGAGGTGCAGGCCGGCCGCGGCGACCGGTCCGGCGCCATCCGCACCTTCCACCGCCTCGCCACCCTGCTCGAGCGCGACCTGGGCGTGGGCCCGGCCCCCGAGACGCTCCTCGCACTGGACCAGATCCTGGGCCGCGGGGCCCCGCGCACCCGTCGGCCCGGTCCCGGGCCGGCCGCGCTGGTGGGGCGGACCGACGAGCTGGACCGGCTCACCCGGACCTGGGAGCGTGCCGCGTCCGGACAGGCCCAGGCCCTGGTCGTCTACGGCGGGGCCGGGGTCGGCAAGTCCCGACTGGTCAAGGAGCTGCAGGCACACGCCCGCCGCAGCGGCGCGGTGGTGGCGGTCACCCGCTGCTTCGACACGACCGGGCGGCTGTCCCTCTCCCCGGTGGCCGACTGGCTGCGCACCCCGGCCGTGCGCGCGGCCCGGACCCGGCTCGACGCGGCCTGGCGGCTCGAGGTCGACCGGCTCACGCCGGCCGCCGCCTCGGCCGGCGAACCAGAGCCGGCACCGAGCCACGACGTGTGGCAGCGGCACCGCTTCTTCGAGGGGGTCGCCCGGGCGCTGCTCGCGGTGGGCCGACCCACCCTGCTGGTCCTCGACGACGCCCAGTGGTGCGACCCCGACACCTTGAGCCTGTGCGGGTTCCTGCTCAACCTGGCCCCCGAGGCGCCGCTCCTGCTCGCGGTCACCGCGCGGAGCGACGCGGAGGCGGCCGCCGGGCAGGTCGCCGCGTGGGCCTCGGTGCTGCGGACCCGGGGCATCCTCACCGAGGTGCCGCTCGGCCCGCTCGACGCGGACCGGACCGCCGCGCTGGCGAGAGCGGTACGGGGTCGGCCGGTGAGCCGTGAGGAGGGCACGCTGCTCCACGAGGCCACCGGCGGCTTCCCGCTGTTCGTCATCGAGGCGGCTCGTGCTGCGGGCGAGGCACCTGACGCGACCGGCGCGCGGTGGCACGACATCCTGCGGCGCCGGCTGCAGCTGGTCAGTCCCGCCGCCAGGGAGACCGCAGGGCTGGCCGCGGCGCTGGGTCGCGACTTCACGCTGGCCGTGCTCGTGGAGGCCAGCGACCTCGACGCGGACTCCGTCGTGCTCGCCGTCGACGAGCTGTGGCGGCACCGCATCGTCCGGGAGCTCGAGGACGGTTACGACTTCTCCCACGACCTGCTGCGCCAGGCGGCGTACGCCCTGGTCCCCCCGGCACGCCGCTGGCTGCTGCACCGGCGGCTGGCCCAGTCGCTCGAGCTGGTCCAGGCCTCCGGGTCCGACGCCGTGGCCGCGGCGCAGGTCGCCGAGCAGTACCGTCTCGCCGGCAACCCCGGCCGGGCGCTCGGGTACTACCTGCAGGCCGCCGATGCCACGGCACGGGTCTTCGCGCACGCGGAGGCGCTCGTGCTGCTCGACTCGGCGCTGGAGCTGCTCGGGTCACTGCCCGCCGGCCGGTCCCGCGACGAGCAGGAGCTGCGCTGCCTCGAGGCGTCGGCGCCGGTGATGCTCGCCCTGCACGGCTACACGCTGCCCCAGCTGGAGCGCACCTGCGAGCGCTCCGTGGAGCTCGCCGGGCTGCTGGGGCTGCCTGAGCAGCAGGTGGCCGCGATGGTGGGGCTGTGGTCGACCGTGTTCGTCGGCGGGCGGCTGCACGAGGCCTACGAGCTGGCCACCCGCGCGGTCGCGCTGGTGCGGCCCGGGGACCGGCGCTTCGGCCAGGCGCACTTCGCCATGGCGGGGTCGGCGCTCCACCTGGGCCGGCCGGGGCCGGCTCTGGAGCACTTCGCCCTGGCCCACGACTCGATGAGTGACGAGGCGCTCAGCTTCGGCACCCGGGCCCGCGTCCACACCACGGCGTGGTGGGCGCACGCGGCACTCGCCTGTGGGCAGCCCGACCTGGCGCGCGAGCTCGCTGAGGCCGCGCTCACGGAGGCCCGGGCGAGCGGCCACCAGTACTCCTACGTGGTGGCCCGGGCGTACGCCGCGATCACCCACCAGCTCCTGGGCGAGCCGGACGCCTGCCGGACCGCGGCCGCCGAGGTGACCCGGCTGTGCGACCGGATGCAGTTCAGCTACTACGGGGAGTGGGGCCGCATCCTGGAGGGCTGGTGCCTGGGGGGTCCCGACGGCGTCGCCCTGGCCCGGACCGGGATCGAGACGCTCGAGCGGCAGCGCGCGCTGGTCCGGATGCCCTACTGGCTCTCGCTCCTGGCCGAGATCCTGCCCGACCGTGCGGCCGCCGACCGGACGCGGGCCCGGGCCGACGCCGAGGCACGGCGTACGCGCGAGGACTGGCAGCGGCCGGCGACCGCGCCCCGGTAGGACCGGCGAACGCCCGCCCGGGCGACGACGAACGCTGCGCGAACGCCCCGGTTCCTACCGTGGCGGCCACATCCACGACCACCGGGAGCCCCCATGACCACGACCGAGCAGCGTCCCGCCACCCTGGCCGGCGCCCTCACCGACCTCGCCACCACCGTCCGGGGCGAGGTGATCACCCCCGAGCACCCCGGGTACGACGAGGCCCGGGCCGTCTACAACGCGATGGTGGACCGCCGGCCGGCGGCGGTCGTGCGGTGCCGGGACGTCGCGGACGTCCGCGCGTGCGTCGCCGTGGCCCGGGACCTCGGCCTCACGCTCGCCGTACGCGGCGGGGGCCACAACGCCGGCGGGCTGGGCGTGTGGGACGACGCCCTGGTCGTCGACCTGTCGCTGATGCGCAGCACCACGGTCTCGCCCGACCAGGGCCTGGTCCGTGTCGACGGCGGCTGCACGTGGGGCGACGTCGACCACGCGACCGCGGCCTTCGGCCTGGCCACACCGTGCGGGATCATCAGCACCACCGGCGTCGGCGGGCTCACCCTCGGTGGCGGGATCGGCTACCTCGCCCGGCAGCACGGCCTGACCGTCGACAACCTGGTCTCCGCCGACGTGGTGCTCGCCGACGGCAGCCTGGTCACCGCGAGCGCGACCTCGCACCCCGACCTGTTCTGGGCGCTCAGGGGCGGTGGCGGCAACTTCGGCGTCGTCACGTCGTTCGTCTTCCGCTGCCACCCGGTCGGTGAGAACGGCACGATCCTCGCCGGCCCCGTGCTCTACGACCTGGCCGACACCGGCGAGGTGCTGCGCTGGTACCGCACGGTGCTGCCCTCCCTGCCGGAGGAGCTCAGCGGGTGGTTCGGGCTGATCACGGTCCCCGGTGGCCCGCCGTTCCCCGAGGAGCTGTGGGGTCGCAAGGCCGCCGCGATCGTGTGGGCCTACACGGGACCCCACGCCCGGGCCGAGGAGGTGCTCGCCCCGGTGCGGTCCTTCGGCACCCCGCTCCTCGACGGCATCCACGAGCTGCCCTACCCGGCGCTCCAGGGCGCCTTCGACGGGCTGTACCCGCCGGGGCTGCAGTGGTACTGGCGGGCCGACTTCTTCACCGAGATCACCGACGAGGCGATCGAGGCGCACGCCCGCTTCGGCGAGGCGCTGCCCACGGGCCTGTCCAGCATGCACCTCTACCCCGTCGACGGGGCGGCCGCGCGGACGGGCGCGGACGAGACGGCCTTCGCCTACCGCGACGGCGGCTGGGCCGGGGTGATCGTCGGTGTCGACCCCGACCCGGCGAACGCCGGGGCGATCACCGAGTGGACCAAGGCCTACTGGGAGGCGCTGCACCCGACCTCGGCCGGCGGGGCGTACGTCAACTTCCTCATGGACGAGGGGGCGGAGCGGGTGCGGGCGTCGTACCGGGACAACTACCCGCGGCTGGTCGACGTGAAGCGGCGCTACGACCCGCACAACCTCTTCCGCATCAACCAGAACATCGACCCGTCCGGCGGCTGACCGGACCCTCCCGATCCGCTCGTCGCAACCGCCCCAGATAGTACGGTCCCCACGCGGGGTCCGGAGGGCCTTCTGACCCCGCGTGGGGACCGTACTAACCCGGCGGGCGCTGGCCGACCCACTCCGGACACGCCTCCGGACGGACCGGGACCCGACCGAGGCGGAGGGTGAGCCGCGGGAGCAGGAGCTGGGTGAGCGGGCCGATCGAGAGCGCGTAGAGCGCGGTGCCGACGCCGACGACGCCGCCGAGCAGCCAGCCGGCGAGGACCACGGCGACCTCCAGGGTGGTGCGCACCAGGCGCACCGACAGCCCGGTACGGCGTACCCAGCCGGTCATCAGCCCGTCGCGGGGACCGGGCCCGAGCTGCGCGCCCAGGTACATCGCGGTGGCCAGCCCGTTGAGGAGCACGCCGGCGACGACGAACCCGGCGCGGGCCACCGGGTCCTCGGGGGTGGCGAGCAGCAGCAGCGCGGCGTCCGCCGAGAGCCCGACGAGCACCGCGTTCAGCACGGTGCCCAGCCCGGGCAGCTGACGCAGCGGGACCCACAGCAGCAGCACCAGGAACGAGGTCGCCACCACGACCTGGCCGATGGTGAGCGACAGGTGCCTGGCCAGTCCGTAGTGGAGCACGTCCCACGGCATCTGCCCCAGACCGCTGCGGATCATCAGGGCCATCGAGACCCCGTAGAGGCCCAGGCCGACCAGCAGCTGCGTGAGCCGCCGGGTCATCCGGCCGGCGCGCACCTGGGCGACCGGGCCGAGGTGTGCCAGCGAGGTCGTCATGCGAGGAATGCTGCCCGAGAATTGGCCTTGGCGGAAATAGCCAATCGTGGGACAGTGGCCTGCGTGACCCGCACCGTCGGCCCCGCCCGTGTCGCCGCGCTGGTGGACGGCTTCGACCCGCACCCGGCGTACTCCGGGCTGGCCGACGCGGTCCAGCTCGCCATCGGGGACGGCCGCATCCCGCCTGACACCCGGCTGCCCAGCGAGCGTGACCTCGCGGTCGTGCTCGGCCTCTCTCGAACCACCGTCACCCGGGCCTACGCCGAGCTCCGCGAGCGGGGGTACGCCGCGGCGCAACGGGGCTCGGGCACCTTCACCCGGATCCCCGGGGGGCGGGCGCGCACCCTGGACCGGGCACTCAGCCCGCGCGACCGCGGCGACGGCACCACCATCGACCTCAGCTGCGCGGCCTCCTCCGCGGTCCCCGGGCTGACCGCCGCCTACGCGGCAGCGGTCGCTGACCTGCCGGCCTACCTGTCCGGCCCCGGCTACTACCCCGCAGGGCTGCCCGAGCTGCAGCGCGCGGTCGCGGCGACCTACGAGGAGCGCGGGCTTCCCACCGACCCCGACCAGGTCATGATCACGCCGGGCGCGCTCGCCGCCGCGACCGTGGTGGCCCGGACCCTGCTGCGCACCGGGGACCGGGTGCTCGTGGAGGCCCCGGTCTACCCCAACGCGCCGCGGTCCTTCGCGGCCGCCGGCGGCCGGCTCGTGACCACCCCGGTCGACCCCGACGGCTGGGACGTCGAGACGCTGACCCGGACGACCCGCCGGCTGCGCCCCGCGGCGGCGTACCTCATCCCGGACTACCAGAACCCCACGGGCCGCCTGATGGGGGACCGCGACCGGTCGGTGGTGGCCCGGGCCCTGGCGGCTGCGGGGACCGTCACCGTGGTCGACGAGACGCTCCACCTGCTGGGCACCGGGAAGGCGCCGGCCCCACGGCCGCTGGCCGCCCACCTCGCCGAGGCGGGCGGCACGGCCATCTGCGTGGGCGGGGTCAGCAAGGTCGTCTGGGGCGGGCTGCGCATCGGCTGGCTCCGGGCACCGGCCTCGATGATCACCGCGCTCACCGAGACGCGCCTGGCGATGGACCTCGGCGCCCCGGTGCTCGAGCAGCTCGCCACGGCCAGGCTGCTGGCCGGGATCGGACCGGTGCTGGCCTGGCACCGCGAGCGGCTGGCGCGTCAGCGCGAGACGCTGCTCGGCGCCCTGGCCCGCGAGCTGCCGGACTGGTCGTTCCGTCCACCCGACGGCGGTCTCGCCGTGTGGTGCCGGCTGCCCGCACCCCGGGCCACTGCGCTGGCCGACGAGGCGGAGCGTCTGGGCGTGGTCGTCACCCCCGGCCCGGTGTTCGCGCCCGAGGGCGGGTTCGGGTCGTGGCTGCGGATCCCCTGCACCCGGCCCGAGGCCGAGCTGGTCGAGGCCGTGGCCCGGCTGCGGGAGGCCTGGCGTGCCGCGACCGCACCGCGGCCCGAGCGGCGCCGGCCCCGTCGTACCGTCGTGGCCTGAGCTCACTCCGTGAGTTAGTACGGTCCCAACGCGGGGTCCGGAAGGCCGGCTGACCCCGCGTGGGGACCGTACTAACGGAGGTTGGCGGCGCGGACCGAGAGGGCGGAGATGGCCTGCTCGATCTCGTCGAGGGTCTCGGTGGGGATCGCGGTGTCGACGGAGAGGGCGACCAGGGCCGCGCCGCCCTTCTCGTCGCGGGAGACCTGCATGCCGGCGATGTTGACGTCGGCCTCGCCGAGGATCCGCCCGACGATGCCGACCATGCCCGGGCGGTCGACGTAGCGCAGGAAGGCCAGGTGGTCGGTGGGCTCGAGGTCGACGTCGAACCCGTTGATCTCGACCAGCCGCTCCTTCTGGCTGATGCCGATGAGGGTCCCGGAGACCGAGACCTGGGAGCCGTCGGCGAGCGTCCCCCGGATGGTGATCAGGTTGCGGTGGTCGGGGCTCTCCGGGTCGGCGACCAGGCGTACGGCGGTGCCGCGCTCGGCCGCCAGCAGCGGCGCGTTGACGTAGGAGACCTGGTCCTCGACCACATCGGCGAACATGCCCTTCAGGGCTGCGAGCTCGAGCACCTTCACGTCGTACTCGGTGATCTCGCCGCGGACCTCGACGTCGACCTGCTGGGCCACCTCGCCGGCCAGCGCGGTGAAGATGCGGCCGAGCTTCTCGGTGAGCGGGATCCCGGGTCGGACGTCCTCGGCGATCACCCCGCCCTGGACGTTGACGGCGTCGGGCACCAGCTCCCCCGAGAGCGCCAGGCGCACCGAGCGGGCCACCGCGATGCCGGCCTTCTCCTGGGCCTCCTCGGTGGAGGCTCCCAGGTGCGGGGTGGCCACCACGTTGTCGAGCTCGAACAGCGGGCTGTCGGTGCAGGGCTCCTTGGCGAACACGTCGAGCCCGGCGGCCGCGACCCGGCCCTCCTTGAGCGCGGCGTAGAGCGCTCCTTCGTCGACGATGCCGCCGCGGGCGGCGTTGACCAGCACCAGCGACGGCTTGACCTTGGCCAGCTGCTCGGCGCCGATCAGCCCGAGGGTCTCCGTGGTCTTGGGCAGGTGGACAGACATGAAGTCGGCCTCGGCGAGCAGGGTGTCGAGGTCGACCAGGCGCACCCCCATCTGCGCGGCCCGGCCGGCCTGGACGTAGGGGTCGTAGGCGATGACCGACATGCCGAAGGCGTTGAGCCGCTGGGCGACGAGCACCCCGATCCGGCCGAGCCCGACGATGCCGACGGTCTTCTCGTACAGCTCGGTGCCGGTGTACTTCGAGCGCTTCCACTCCCCGTTCTTCAGCGAGGCGTGGGCCGGAGAGAGGTGCCGGGCGGCGGCCAGCATCAGCGCGACCGCCAGCTCGGCGGCGGAGACGATGTTGGAGGTGGGGGCGTTGACGACCATGACGCCGCTCTGGGTGGCGGCCTTGACGTCGACGTTGTCCAGGCCCACTCCGGCTCGGGCCACGACCTTGAGCCGGGTGGCGGCGGCCAGCGCCTCGGCGTCGACCTTCGTGGCCGAGCGCACCAGGATGGCCTCGACGTCGGCGATGGCGGCAAGCAGCTCGGCCCGGTCGGCGCCGTTGCAGTGCCGGATCTCGAAGTCGGGGCCGAGCGCCTCGACGGTGGCGGGGCTCAGCTCTTCGGCGATGAGTACGACGGGCTTGCTCACAGCGTGTCCTCGCGATGGGTCGGGGCCGGTGGACCGTGCACGACGCTGTGCGGCGCCCACTGTACCTGTCTCGGCGGCCTCTCCCACGCCCGGTCCGGTCAGGTGAACAGCCGCTGGCCGACGTACTCGCCGGGCCTGGTCCCGGGCGGGACCGCGAACAGGGCGGACGAGGTGAACCTGAGGTACTCCATCAGGGCGTCGTTGGTCGCCATCCTCATCTGCATCGGGATGAAGTGGGTGCGGGGGTCGCGCACGTAGGCCAGGAAGAACAGCCCGGCGTCCAGCCCGCCGAGGGCGTCGCTGCCGTCCACGAAGTTGTAGCCGCGACGCAGCATCCGCGCCCCGTCGTTGTGGTCGGGGTGGACGACGGCGACATGGGAGGTCACCGGCACCACCGGTCCGTCACGTCCGGGCATCTCGAAGTCGGGCTGGTCCAGCTCCTTCCCGCCCGACAGCGGCGCCCCGGACGCCTTGGTCCGTCCGATGAACCGCTCCTGGTCGCCCAGGGGCTGCCGGTCCCACACCTCGACGGCCATGTTCACGCGGCGGGCCACCAGGTAGGACCCGCCGGCCAGCCAGGAGCCCGCCGGGTCGTCGTCCGGACCCACCCACACGTGCCGGTCCAGCTCGTCGGCCTCCTCGGCCTTGACGTTCATGGTGCCGTCCTTGAAGCCGAAGAGGTTGCGCGGCGTGGACTGACCGGTGCTGGTCGTGGAGGTGCGGCCGAACCCCAGCTGGGACCAGCGCACCGAGACGGTGCCGAAGCCGATCCGGGCCAGGTTCCGGATCGCGTGAACGGCCACCTGCGGGTCGTCGGCGCACGCCTGGACGCAGAGGTCCCCGCCGCTGCGGGCGGGGTCCAGCACGTCGGCGGGGAAGTGCGGCAGCTGCTGCAGCGCGGCCGGCTGCCGGTCGGCCAGGCCGAACCGGTCGGCGCCCTCGGCGTCACGGAACAGCGTCGGCCCGAAGCCGAAGGTGAGGGTGAGGCCGGACGGCGGCAGCCCGATCGCCTCGCCGGTGTCGTCCGGCGGCAGGTCGTAGGCACCCTCCACCGGGCCGACCGGGCCGGCGCCTGCCCCACGCACCAGGCGCTCACCGGCCTCGGTCCAGGCCTGAAGGAGGGCGACCAGCTCGTCGCGCGAGTCGGAGACCACGTCGAAGGCCGCGAAGTGCAGCCGGTCCTGCGCAGGCGTGGTGATCCCGCCCTGGTGGGTGCCGTGGAAGTCGTACGCCCTGGGCGTGCGGCCCGCAGACGGCGCCCGGTCGGCGGTCCCGCGCCCGGCCGCGAAGCCGGCCCCCGCGGAGCCGGCCGCGAGCGCCGTACCACCCAGCAGCCCCCG
>NZ_DAOMFK010000073.1:0-13826 GCF_035429765.1 Nocardioides sp.
CCGGGTGGCCGGCGCGGTGGCCGACTCGGCCACCGACCCCCAGCTGCGGCACTCTCCGCAGCGGCCGACCCACTTGGCCGCCTCCCAGCCGCACTCGGTGCAGCGGTACGTCGGTCGGGCGCGGCCTCGGGCGGCGGCTCTCGCGGCGGGCCGGGCAGAGGGGGTGGTGCTCATGACCGGGAGGCTAGGACACTGCGCCGACACTCCGGGTATGGTGCGATTGGAACGTTCAAGGGGGATCCCATGGCCCGGCCCGTGCGCAGCCTCCCGCCGGTACCGGTGGGGGCGCCGCCACCGACGCTCGCCGACGTGGCCGAGCGTGCCGGCGTCTCCCGGCAGACCGTCTCCAACGCGGTCAACAACCCCGAGCTGCTGCGTCCGGACACCCTCGAGCGGGTCCAGCACGCGATCGACGAGCTCGGCTACACGCCGAACCGGGCGGCCCGGAACCTGCGCACCCGCGCCTCGCACCTGATCGGCCTGCGCCTCACCCCGGTCCAGGAGGGCACCGCCAACGCGACCGTGGACCGGTTCCTGCACTCCCTCGTCGAGACCTCCCGCGAGGCCGGGTACCACGTCCTGCTGTTCACCGCCGACGGTGATCAGCTGCTCACCGGCTACGAGGAGCTGGTCCGCTCCACCGCGGTCGACGCGTTCGTGGTGACCGACACCTTCCTCGGCAACCCGCAGGCCGCCTGGCTCGAGGCCCAGCACGTGCCGTTCGTGGCGTTCGGCCGGCCGTGGGACAGCCCGGAGGCGACGCACGCCTGGGTGGACGTGGACGGGGGCACCGGGGTGGCACTGGCCACCGAGCACCTGGTCGGGCGCGGCCACGAGCGGATCGCCTGGATCGGCTGGCGCAAGGACTCCCGCATCGGGGAGGACCGCCGCTCGGGATGGGCCCGCGTGATGTACCGGCACGGGTTGCGGACCACCGGGCTGGCCTGCCGGGTGGAGGACACCGTCGGGAGCGGCCGGGAGGCTGCCGCGGCGCTGCTGGACGCGGCGGCGCCGACCGGGTTCGTGTGCGCCTCCGACACCCTGGCCATCGGGGTGCTGCACACCCTCTCCGAGCGGGGGCTGGTCGCCGGCCGCGACGTCGCGGTGGTCGGCTTCGACGACTCCCAGGTCGCCCAGGTGGTCCCCCCGGGGCTCACCTCCGTCCGGCAGCCGCTGGAGCAGGTGGCCGTGGAGATCGTGACCGCGCTCGAGGGGCTCCTCGACACGCCCCCGGTACGCCGCCCCGGGGTGATGCTCGACCCGACCCTCGCGGTGCGCGGCTCCAGCTGAGCCCTCCGGCTAGAACCGACGCCACCACAGGTTGACGGCGTAGTCGACCTCCAGGCCGGTGTGCTCGGCGAGGACCTCCTCGGCGACCGGCCCGGGGACCTCGATGCGGACCACCGACTCGAGGTCGACCCGGGAGGCGAACAGCCAGCGGATCTCGACCGGGCGCCTGGTCCAGCCGTGGGTGGACCAGAACCGTTCCACGGTCGCCGGAGCCGGGCGGTCCGGGAACCCTCGGCGGAACCAGCTCCCGAAGGTCGACCTCGTGGGGTCGTTGTCGATCACGAAGGCGGTGCCGCCGTGGCGGACGACCCGGCCCAGCTCGGCGAGCCCAGGCTCGCAGCCCGGCCCGAAGAAGTAGGCCCAGCGCACGTGCACCACGTCCACCGACGCGTCGGGCAGCGGCACCGCCTGCGCCGTTCCCTGGCGCACGGACACCGCCGGCAGCCGCCTCGTCCTCCGCCGAGCCAGCGCGACCAGGTCGGGGTGCGGCTCGACCCCGACCACCGACCGCGCACGCTCGGCGAACCGGGGGAGGTGGAAGCCGGTGCCGCAGCCCAGGTCGAGCACGTCGCGGCCGGACCAGTCGGCGATCTCGAGCATGGCGGACTCGAGGCGACCGTCCGGGTCGGCGGCCCGGTTCTCGAGCTCGTAGACGCCGGGGTGCTGCCAGATGTTGGGGCTCGGGACGGCCCCCCCGGGGATCAGACGCGGACCAGCCCGTGCGGGGTCCGGAACTGCACCGCGAGGATGCCGGGGGTCCCGTGCGGAGCCACCCAGCGGACCTTGAGCTGCTCCAGCGGCGCGTCGACGTCCTCGCCGAGCCACTCGCTGACCCGGTTCGGGTCACCGGCGATCTCCAGGCAGTCCAAGGAGTAGAGGTCGTCGGCGCCGAAGCTCGGGTGCAGCTCCGGCGGGATCTCCCAGTGCACGAAGAACGGCAGCTGGGGGTCGGCGATCAGGCCGTTGACGCCGATCTGGCGCCAGGTCAGCTCCACGCCGTCGGGGCGGTGCCGGTTGCCGGCGACCGCCTCCCGGCCCAGGCGTGCCTCGATCGGGCCTAGGTCGTCGACGGCCACGACCCAGCCCAGCCAGCCGCCGCCGGCCGCCGACCGGGCGCGCACGGCCTGGCCGAACGGTGCCTTGTCCGAGGCCGGGTGGTCGAGCACGTCGACGATCTCGACGTACACGTGGCCGGCCAGCGGCAGGGTCATGTTGCGGGTGCCGAAGCGTGGGTGCACCCCGCCATCGGTGAACTCCCTTCCGAGCAGCCCCCCGATGCGCCGGGCAGTGCTCGCGAGGCCGTCGGGGCCCGCGGCGAAGGAAAGGTGGTCCAGACGCATGACGGCATTCTCATCCCGGGGGGCCACGGCAGACACATCGGGGGTCTGGTCTCTTGACGTCGAGAGTCCTCAGGCCGGATCGGCCGGGTGCAGCGCCAGCGCCGACCGGGTGCGCAGGTGCTGCTCGCACAGCCGGGCGAGCACGTCGTACGCCGGCTGGCCCACCAGCTCGACCAGCTCGGCGGCGCTGGTGAGGTAGAGCGGCTCCGGGGCGACGTGGGCCTCGGTGCTCCCCGAGCAGTACCAGTCCAGGTCGTGGCCGCCCGGCCCCCAGCCGCGGCGGTCGTACTCCCCGATCGTGATCTCGGTGTACGTCGTCTCGTCGGGGCGCTCCACGACCCGGTAGCTGCGCCGGATCGGCAGCTGCCAGCACACGTCCGGCTTGGTCTCCAGCGGGTTGCGCCCCTGCTGCAGGGCCAGCGCGTGCAGCGCGCACCCCGCGCCCAGGGGGAAGTCGGTGCGGTTGTGGAAGATGCAGGCCGACTGGCCGTCCACCTCGACCGTCCGGGTCTTGGGCTGGCCCTCCTCGTCGTTCTCCAGCCAGTCCCGGCGGGTGATCCGGCCGCGCCGTGGGCGCAGCTGCCACAGCGACTCGTCGAGCTGGGCGACGAAGGACTGGACCCGGCGCTGGTCGGCGGCGTCGGTGAAGTGCGCGCCCAGCGTGCAGCACCCGGTGTCGGGGGACGAGGCGTAGATCCCCCGGCATCCCCGGCCGAAGATGCACACGTACCGGGAGGTCAGCCAGGTGAGGTCGCAGCGCAGCACCTGGCTCTCGTCGGCCGGGTCCGCGAACTCGACCCAGGCTCGCGGGAAGGAGAGGTCCACTTCGGGCACGGGCACACGGTAGTCGGCCCGGGGTCGAACGGTAGGTTGGTCCCATGCGACTGGGCGTCCTCGACATCGGGTCCAACACCGGGCACCTGCTCGTGGTGGACGCGCACGGGGGGGCCGCGCCGCTGCCCGCCTTCTCCCACAAGCAGCCGCTGCGGCTGGCCGAGCACCTCGACGACGAGGGGGCGGTCTCGCCGGCCGGGATCGACGCCCTCACCGGCTTCGTCGCCTCCGCTCTGGTCGTGGCCGAGGACAAGGGCTGCGAGGAGATGCTGTCGTTCGCGACCTCCGCGGTCCGCGACGCGGGCAACTCCGAGGACGTCCTGGCCCACGTGGCCGACCGGACCGGCGTCGCGATCACGGTGCTGTCCGGAGAGGACGAGGCGAGGCTGACGTTCCTGGCGGTCCGGCGCTGGTTCGGCTGGTCGGCCGGCCGACTGGCGGTGTTCGACATCGGCGGCGGCTCCCTGGAGATCGCCGCGGGCGCGGACGAGGCGCCCGACGTGGCCTGGTCGCTGCCGCTGGGTGCCGCGCGGCTGGCACGCGAGTGGTTCGGGTCGGGCCTGCCCGACGAGGAGGGGCTGCGACAGCTGCGCCGGCGGATCCGCGCCGACATCGCTCGGGACGCCGGCAACCTGCTGCGCGGCGGCGCCCCCGACCACGCGGCCGCGACCTCCAAGACCTTCCGGTCCCTGGCCCGCATCTGCGGTGCCGCGCCGTCCGGGGAGGGCCTGCTGGTGCCCCGCGCGCTGGAGCTGGCCGCCCTGTCGACGTGGATCCCGAAGCTGGTGGAGATGACCAGGGAGGAGCTCGCGGACCTGCCCGGGGTCTCCCCGAGCCGCAGCCACCAGATCGTGTCCGGGGCCCTGGTCGCGGAGGCCTGCATGGACATCTTCGAGCTGCCCCAGCTGGAGATCTGCCCGTGGGCGCTGCGCGAGGGCGTCATCCTCGAGCGGCTCGACCAGATCAGCGTGCTGGGGTGAGGGGCGCACGGTGACCTCAAGCATCGGCCTGTCGACCGCCTCGACCTACCCGGAGTCCACCGCGCACGCCTTCGGGTGGGCCGCTCGGCTCGGCTTCGACGCCGTGGAGGTGATGGTGGGCATCGACGCGATGAGTCAGCAGATCCCCGCCGTCCGGCAGCTCGCGGAGTACCACGCCATCCCGGTCAACGCCGTGCACGCGCCCTGCCTGCTGTTCACCCAGCGGGTCTGGGGCACCGCCCCGTGGGGCAAGCTCGAGCGCTCCGCCGAGATGGCCCACGAGGTCGGCGCCGGGGTGGTCGTGGTGCACCCGCCGTTCCGCTGGCAGAAGGAGTACGCCGCCGGCTTCGTCGACGGCATCGCCGCACTCGAGGAGTCCACCGGGATCGCCTTCGCCGTGGAGAACATGTACCCCTGGCGGGCCACCTCGCGGCGCGGCATGGACATGTACGTGCCCGGGTGGGACCCCTCGGCCGAGACCTACGCCAACGCCACGATCGACCTCTCCCACGCGGCGACCTCCCG
Organism: Nocardioides sp.; assembly: GCF_035429765.1. Classification (GTDB taxonomy): domain Bacteria; phylum Actinomycetota; class Actinomycetes; order Propionibacteriales; family Nocardioidaceae; genus Nocardioides. The sequence goes on from NZ_DAOMFK010000073.1 coordinate 4,970, forward strand.
CAGCGACGCGGTCGCCATGGCCCAGCGGCTGGGGCCACGGCTGCGGCACGTGCACCTCACCGACGGCACCCGCTCGGCCAAGGACGAGCACCTGGTGCCCGGGCGCGGCGACATGCGCGCCGACGAGTTCCTCAAGCACCTGTCGGGCGGCGGGTTCGACGGGCACATCGTCCTGGAGATCAACACCAGGCGGGCGGCCACCAGCGCGGAGCGCGAGCGCGACCTGGTGGAGTCCCTGGAGTTCGCCCGCGAGCACTTCTCGGTGCGGACCCCATGAGCGGCGTACCGAGCCCCGGGCCGGCCCGGAGCGGCATCGTGGAGATCGCGGACCTCGTGGTGGTCCGCGGCACGCGCGAGGTGCTGCACGGACTCGACCTCACCATCGACGGAGGGGTCACCGGCCTGCTCGGGCCCTCGGGGTGCGGGAAGACCACGCTGATGCGCTGCCTGGCGGGGGTCCAGCGGATCCGCTCGGGCACCGTGCACGTCTTCGGGGAGGAGGCCGGCAGCCCGCAGCTGCGCGACCGGGTCGGCTACGACACCCAGGCCGCCTCCGTGTACGGCGACCTCACTGTCGCCGAGAACCTGACCTTCTTCGCCCGCGTCCGCGGCCTCGGCAAGGACGCCGTACGCCGGGCCGTCGACGCCGTCGAGCTGGGCGACCACGCCGACCAGGTGGTGGCGCGGCTGAGTGGGGGAGAGCTCTCCCGCGCCAGCCTGGCCGTCGCGCTGCTGGGCGAGCCGGACCTGCTCATCCTCGACGAGCCGACCGTCGGCCTGGACCCGCTGCTGCGCCAGGACCTGTGGACGCTGTTCCACCGGCTGGCCGACGAGGGCTCCGCGGTGTTCGTGTCCAGCCACGTGATGGACGAGGCCGCCCGGTGCGACCGGCTGCTGCTGATGCGGCAGGGGGAGATCATCGCCGACGGCACGCCCGCCGAGATCCGGCAGGAGACCGAGTCCGGCGACATCGAGCACGCGTTCTTGAGCCTGGTCACCTCGCACGACTCGGGCCGGCGCCGGGCCGCCCCCCAGGGGGAGGACCGCCCATGACCCCCCGGATCACCGTCGCGGTCGCCGGCCGGGTGCTGACCCAGCTGCGCCGGGACCACCGCACCATGGTGATGCTGCTGTTCCTGCCCACCCTGCTGATGTCTCTGCTGTGGTGGATGTTCAAGGACTCCCCGGGCTTCGTGTTCGACCGGATCGGCCCGGGGCTGCTGGCCCTGTTCCCGTTCTTCATCATGTTCCTGGTCACCAGCATCACCACCTTGCGCGAGCGGTCGGGTGGCACCCTGGAGCGGCTGCTGTCCATGCCCATGGGCAAGCTGGACTTCCTGTTCGGGTACGCGATCGCCTTCGGCGTGATGGCCGCCCTGCAGTCGGTCGTGGCGGTCGCGGTGAGCGTGGGTCTGCTGGGCATGGACGTGGTCGGGCCGGTCTGGCTGCTGACCCTCGTCGCGGTGGCCGACGCGGTCCTGGGCACCGCCCTGGGACTGTTCGTCTCGGCGTTCGCCCAGACCGAGTTCCAGGCGGTGCAGTTCATGCCGCTGGTGGTGGTGCCACAGATGCTGCTGTGCGGCCTGCTCGTCCCACGCGAGCAGCTGCCCCCCTTCTTGGAGGCGATCAGCAACGTGCTGCCGCTCTCCTACGCGGTGGACGCCATGCAGGAGCTGCTGCGCACCACCGACACCGGCGAGGTGTGGCGCAACCTCGCGATCGTGGCCGGCTTCGCGGTCGCCGGCCTGGCGCTCGGCGCGGCGACACTGCGGCGGCGTACGGCGTAGCCTGACGCCATGGCCGTGCTCCGTCAGCCCCTGCTCCTGCTCGCGCGCAGCCAGCAGGTCAAGAACCTCGTCACCACCATGCCGGTCTCGGCCGGGATCGTCCGGAGCTACGTCCCCGGTGAGACGACCGAGAGTGCCGTGGACGCGACCGGCGAGCTGGTCGCCGAGGGCCTCCACGTCACCCTCGACCACCTCGGTGAGGACGTCACCGACGTCGAGCAGGCCGAGGCGGGCGTGGCGGCGTACAAGGCGGTGCTGGACGCGCTCGCCGCGCGCGGCCTGGCCCGGCGGGCCGAGGTCTCGGTGAAGCTGTCGGCGGTCGGGCAGGCGCTTCCGGGGTCGGTGGCCGGCGGGGGGCACAAGATCGCGCTGGAGAACGCCCAGGCCATCTGCCGGGCCGCCCGCAACGCCGGCACCAGCGTGACCTTGGACATGGAGGACCACACCACCACCGACTCGACGCTGGCGATCCTGCGCGAGCTGCGCAAGGACTTCCCCGAGACGGGCATCGCGGTCCAGGCGCACCTGTACCGCACCGAGGGGGACTGCCGGACGCTGGCCCACGAGGGCTCCCGGGTGCGGCTGTGCAAGGGCGCGTACAAGGAGCCGGAGGAGGTGGCCTTCCAGGACCGGCTCGACGTCGACCGCGCGTTCGTCCGCTGCCTGAAGATCCTGCTGGCCGGGGACGGCTACCCGATGGTGGCCACGCACGACCCGCGGATGGTGGAGATCACCTCCTCGTTGGTGAGCCGCTACGGGCGCACGCAGGGCAGCTACGAGTTCCAGATGCTCTACGGGATCCGTCCGGAGGAGCAGCGTCAGCTGGCGGGCAGCGGGGAGACCGTGCGCGTCTACCTTCCCTACGGCCAGGAGTGGTACGGCTACCTGATGCGCCGGCTCGCGGAGCGTCCGCAGAACCTCTCGGTGTTCCTCAAGTCCCTCGTCTCCAAGAAGTAGGTCCCATGAGCCAGACAGCCATCATCGGTGCCGGCGTGATGGGGGAGACCCTGCTCTCCGGGCTGGTCCGGGCCGGGCGACGGGTGGACAACCTGCTGGTCGGTGAGAAGCGGCCCGAGCGCGCCAAGGAGCTCGAGGAGCGGTACGGCGTCGCCGTGGTCTCCAACGTCGAGGCCGCCCGCGCGGCCGACACCGTGGCGCTCGTGGTCAAGCCCCAGGACATGGCCGAGGTGCTCGGCGAGATCGCCGACGTGCTGCGGCCCGGCCAGCTGCTGGTCTCCCTCGCAGCCGGCATCACCACCGCGTTCATCGAGGCCCGGGTGCCCGAGGGCGTCGCCGTGGTCCGGGTGATGCCGAACACCCCCGCGCTGGTGGACGAGGGGATGGCGGCGATCTCCCCCGGCTCGCACTGCGACGAGCAGCACCTGGTCGAGGCGGAGACCCTGATGGCCTCCACCGGACGGGTGATCCGAATCCCGGAGCGCCAGCAGGACGCCGTCACCGCGATCAGCGGCTCCGGGCCGGCGTACATCTTCTTCGTCGTGGAGTCGATGATCGAGGCCGGGGTGCACCTGGGACTGCCGCGGGCGACCTCGACCGAGCTGGTGGTCCAGACCCTGGTCGGCTCGGCCAAGATGCTCCGCGAGACCGGGACGCACCCGGTGGTGCTACGCGAGCAGGTCACCTCCCCGGGCGGCACCACCGCCTCGGCGCTGCGGGAACTGGAGATCCACAAGGTCCGCGCGGCCTTCCTGGCCGCGATGGAGGCGGCCCGCAACAGGTCCCGGGAGCTCGCCGAGGGCTCCTGACCCGCAGGACGCCCGGCGAGGCGGCTGCCGGGGTGTCGTAGCCTGTGTCCGTGGCCGGGAGCACGGAGTGAGCGACGCGGAAGCCCGCACGGTGACGCGACCACAGGTGCTGCGTCGCCTGCTGAACCTCTACCACGAGCCTCGGTACCTCGAGGTCGGCGTCTTCGCGGGCCGGACCTTCCACAGGGTGCCTGCCGCGCGCAAGGTGGCCGTGGACCCGGAGTTCCGGTTCGACCACCACGAGCGGGCACGCGCGCACCCCGAGGCCACCTACCACCAGGTGACGAGCGACGAGTACTTCAACGTGCTCGCGTCCCCCGAGGATCTCTTCGACGTCATCTACCTCGACGGGCTGCACGAGTTCGGTCAGACGCTGCGCGACCTGCTCAACGCGCTGGAGCACCTGCAGCCGAGAGGTGTGATCGTCATCGACGACACCCGGCCGCACACCTCCCTCGCCTCGATCCCCGATCGCGCCCGCTTCTTCGAGGAGCGGAGTGCGCTCGGTGTGGAGGACCAGGCCTGGATGGGCGACGTCTACAAGGTGGTGCACTTCGTGCAGGCCTTCTGTCCCTACCTGAGCTACCGGACCATCTCCAACAACCACGGCCAGACCGTGGTGTGGCGTCAGCAGCGCAACGAGGCACCCCTGAGCACGATCGAGGCGATCGCGGCCATGGGCTTCGAGGAGTTCGCCCGCAGCCAGGACGTGCTGCGGCTCAAGCGGTTCGGCTGGATCCGACACGCGGTACGACGCGACCTCGGGCTGTGACCTGCGCGGGCCTACGCGAGGACCAGGCTCGGCACCCGGGCGGGTCGCCGCCCCTTGTCGGCGGGCAGCCGGCGGGGGTCCACCGCGCTGAGGTAGGTGACGAACCCCAGGCCGGGGGCGGCCTCGGTGCTGACCGTGCCCCGCACCGCCACCGCCGGGTGGAGCACCGACTGGTGCTCGGTCGGCGGCACGCAGAGCAGGCCGGCGACCACCGACTCGACCTCCACCCGCGCGGTGTCGTCGGTGAGCGAGGCGAACATCGGGCTGCTGCCCAGCCGCTCGGCGAGCCGGGCGGCGTCCAGGCCGGGGGCGGAGCCGACCCGGGTCACCTCGCGCCACATCCGGTACGCCGCCGTCACCTCGCCGTCCGGCCCCAGGGTGACCTGCATCTTGGCCCCCGGGCCGACCAGGTCGACGTCCTCGACGGCCAGGCGCAGGGACACCTGCGTCCCGGTGACGAACCGGCGCGGCTCCGTGTCCGGACCCTCGCTGACCAGGACCTCGGCCTCGCTCACCCGCGACCCGGCGTACCGGGCGGCGTCGGGGAGGAACGGCCGGAGGTAGTCCTCGGCGCGCGCCCGCGCCTCGTCCTCGGGCAGCCCCCGCTCGGAGGCGTGGTCCAGCTCGCTGCCCCCGGTCAGGGTGGTGAGCCGGAAGGACTGGGAGGCGGCGTACACCTCCAGCACCCGGTCGTCGGTCCGGGCCACGTGCCACAGCCCGCGGTCGGCGAACTCGGCGTCCATGCCGTGCAGCCGGGCCAGCTCGGCGAGCGGCTCGCGCTCCCAGCGGGTGGGTGGGGCGACGAGCACCGGCCACTCCTCGGGAAGCCGCAGGTCGGGGAAGGTGATGGTGACGGGCATGGCTCCTCCTCGGGTCAGCACGCCGCGCGGGCGTAGTACAGGACGGTGGGCGAGACCGGGTCGGCGCTGACCGGCCCGGCTCCCCACCAGTGGTCGGTGTAGGTCGAGGTGCCCGCGGCGTCCGCCCGCAGGTAGGCCCACTCCGTGTCGGAGTCCTCGGTGTCCTGCGCGGCCCGGATCCACGCCTCGCGGACGGTGCTCCCGGCGTTGAGGTACTGCGCCAGCAGCCGGCCCCGGTCGGCCTCGTCGCCGGTCACCGTGTGGAAGCCGAGGATGTAGTGCAGTCCCGCGAAGCAGGGCCACCCCCACCGGTCGAAGACCCCGTCGCGCTCCAGGACGTTGCACGCGTCCAGGGCGATCAGCTCCAGGTCGAGGTCGCCCCAGCGGATCTCGGTGCTCTTCGCGTACGCGTCGTCGATCGTGCGGCCGAAGTAGAACCGCGAGGACGAGCCGTGGCCGGAGAAGAAGACCGCGTCCACGTTGTCGGCCCAGCTGGTGTCGGTGCCGGAGCTCGGGGTGCCCAGCCCCTGGGTCTCGAAGTCCTGGTCCCAGGCGAGGTCGTCGCCCCAGCTGAACTGGCGGACACCGGCCAGCGTGTTGTAGAAGCCCTCGGCCTGGGCCCGGGTGTTGCTCAGGTCCCCCGCGAGTCCGTGGTAGCTCTGCACCCACTCGATCCCGATGCTGCCCATGCGGTGCCTCCTGTGGTGGCCGGCCGGACGTACCTCGCCCGATGCTGGTCAGGAGCACTCACGGCCGAGGGGGATACCTGAGGGGTAGGGTCCGTGCCATGGAGTGCTCCGGCCCCGCCACCGTCGTCTTCGACAGGGCCCTCACCGAGTACGACTTCGGCCCCCAGCACCCGATGTCCCCGCTGCGGGTCGACCTGACCATGCGCCTGGCCCAGGAGGTGGGGGTCCTCGACCGGCTGCGGACCGTCCCGGCCCCGATCGCCTCGCCGGACCAGATCGCGACCGTGCACGAGCCTGCGTTCATCGAGGCGGTGCGCAGGGCCGGCACCGTTCCCGGGTACGCCGACCTGCAGCACGGCCTGGGCACCGAGGACGACCCGGTCTTCGAGGGGATGCACCTGGCGGCCGCGCACGTCGTCGGCGCCAGTCTCGAGGCCTTCCGCCAGGTCTGGAGCGGGGAGTCGCTGCACAGCGCCAACATCACCGGTGGGCTGCACCACGCCATGCCGGGCGCCGCGAGCGGCTTCTGCATCTACAACGACGTCGCCGTGGGCATCCGGTACCTCCTCGACCAGGGCGTGCCACGGGTGGCCTACGTCGACGTCGACGCCCACCACGGCGACGGGGTGGAGCGGATCTTCTGGAACGACCCGCGGGTCCTGACGATCTCCCTGCACGAGACCGGGCAGATGCTCTTCCCCGGCACGGGGTTCCCCCGGGACCTCGGCGGGCCCGACGCCCCGGGCAGCGCCGTGAACGTCGCGCTGCCGCCCGGCACCGCCGACGCCGGCTGGCTGCGCGCCTTCCACGCGGTGGTGCCGCCGCTGCTGCGTGAGTTCCGGCCGGAGGTGCTGGTCACCCAGCACGGCTGCGACTCCCACATGGAGGACCCGCTGGCCCACCTGATGCTCACCGTGGACGGGCAGCGGGCGGCGTACCTCGCGCTGCACGACCTGGCGCACGAGCTGTGCGGGGGCAGGTGGGTGGCCACCGGAGGGGGCGGGTACGCGCTGGTCGAGGTGGTGCCCCGGGCGTGGACCCACCTGCTGGCGATCGTCTCCGGCTCCCCGCTGGACCCGCTGACCGACACCCCGATGTCCTGGCGCGACCACGTCCGGTCCACGTTGAACCGGCACGCACCCCACCGGCTCACCGACGGCCGCCAGCCGGCCTGGCGGGACTGGGCCCACGGCTACGACCCGGACACCTGGCTGGACCGCGCGATCCTGGCCACCCGCCAGGAGGCCTTCCCCCTGCACGGCCTGGACCCGTTGCCCTGACGCAAGCCGACACGCCGAAATACCCGAAGTTTCAGAAGTGATTCACTTCCCCACCAGTCACTCCAGGCTCTATTCTCACCGTGACGTGCATGTTGGTCGCCGGTGGGGAAGCCGGCGGCGTGCACACAGAAGGATCGGTGCACGATGGGTGCCAGCTCGCACAGCGACATGTCCGACGCCACGTTCCTGACCGTCGCCGAGGTCGCGGCGATGATGCGGGTCTCGAAGATGACCGTCTACCGCCTCGTTCACCACGGTGAGCTGCCCGCGGTCCGGGTGGGCCGCTCCTTCCGGGTCACCGAGGAGGACGTCAACGAGTACCTCCGCAAGAGCTTCTACTCCGCAGGCTGACCCCGTCCCGGCCCGCGGCCGGGACCGCGATTGTCGGGGCGGACGGGCGGGCCGATAGTCTGGTGCGGTCGTCGGGCGCCCGCCGCGAACGACGCACCGGGTTCGTGGAAGGGATCGGCGTGGGTTCTGTCATCAAGAAGCGTCGCAAGCGCATGGCCAAGAAGAAGCACCGCAAGCTGCTGAAGAAGACGCGCGTCCAGCGTCGCAAGCTCGGCAAGTAGGCACGGGCGGCGAAACCTCCATGGGCAGAGTGGTGCTCGTCACCGGGGTCTCCCGAGACCTCGGTCGGCGGTTCGCCCGCTACGCGGCGGCCGATCCCGGCATCGACCGGGTCGTCGGTGTCGACCTGGTGCCCCCGCGCGGGGACATCGGCGAGGTCTCGTTCGTACGCGCCGACATCCGCAACCCGGTCATCGGCAAGATCCTCGGCAAGGAGGACGTCGACACCGTCGTCCACATGAGCGTCATCGCCACCCCCGGGTACGCCGGCGGGCGCGGCTCGATGAAGGAGCTCAACGTCATCGGGACCATGCAGCTCCTGGCCGCCTGCCAGCAGGCCCCGGGCGTGCGGAACCTCGTGGTGAAGTCCAGCAGCGTCGTCTACGGCGCCACCAACCGTGACCCGGCCATGTTCACCGAGGACATGCACCCCAAGCAGCTGCCCCGCTCCGGCTTCGCCAAGGACGTCTACGAGGTCGAGGGCTACGTGCGCAGCTTCGCGCGGCGGCGGCCCGACGTCCGGGTCACCATGCTCCGCGGCGCCAACGTGATCGGCCGCCACGTCGAGAGCCCGATCACCTCCTACTTCCGGCTTCCGGTGATCCCTCACGTCCTCGGCTACGACCCCCGGCTGCAGTTCCTGCACCGAGACGACCTGTTCGGGGTGCTGCGCCACGCGGTCCTCCACGACGTTCCCGGCACCTTCAACGTCGCGGGTGACGGCGTCCTGCTGCTCTCCCAGGCCATCCGGCGGCTCGGGCGGCCGTGGGTGCCGATGCCCGCGGTCGGCGTGGGCCTGCTCGGGTCGGCGCTGCGCAAGGCCCGGGTGACCGACTTCTCCCCCGAGCAGCTGGGCTACCTGACCTACGGCCGTGGGCTGGACACCACCCGGATGCGCGCCGAGCTGGGGTTCGAGCCCGCCTACACCACCGCCGAGGCGTTCGACGAGTTCGCGGGCCTGCTCGAGCCCCGCGACGGTCATTCCCCCGACGTGAAGGCGGGGAGCGCCTCGTGAGCGACGCCGAGATCATCCCCATCGGCACCCGCGGCCGCCCGGGGCGGGGCAGCGGCAAGCAGCGCCACTCCGCCTCCGCGCGCGAGCTGGTCAGCGATCTCTTTCGCCGCCAGACCGC
>NZ_DAOMFK010000074.1:0-13674 GCF_035429765.1 Nocardioides sp.
CTCACCCTCCGTCCGCTCGAGCCGCTCTCGTGCGCGGCTGCCGCGCTGCCGGCGGCCGCCGCTGTCCAGCTCGACACCCCCCAGCGCGCCGCGCACGCGGCCGCCGGCGTGCCACGAGACCGGCAGGGCCGCGGCGTCGCAGCCCAGATCGGCCTGGCCCGACGGGAGTCGCCGCACCGTGGCGCCCGCCACCTCGCCCTGGCGACGAGCCTGCAGCGCGAGATGCCGCGGACCCTGGCGGCACTGGTCGAGGGCCGGATCACCGAGTGGCGGGCCACCCTCCTCGCGCGGGAGACGGCCTGCCTGAGCCGCGACGACCGGGTGCTGGTCGACGAGATCCTGGCGGGTGACCCGGAGACCCTGGAAGGGTTGAGTGACCGGCAGCTCGTGGCCGAGGCGGCGAAGCTCGCCTACCACCTCGACCCGGCCTCGCTGGTGAACAGGCGTCGCTCCGCGGAGGGCGACCGGCGAGTCACCGGGCGTCCGGCGCCGGACACCATGATGCGGCTCTCCGCGCTCCTGCCGGTGGCGGCCGGCGTGGGCGTCATCGCCGCACTCACCCGGCAGGCCGACGCGCTGCGCGCGGCCGGCGACCCCCGCACCCGTGGCCAGATCATGGCGGACACTCTCGTGGAGCGCGTCACCGGCGTGACCGGTGCGATCGCGGCCGCCGGGCCGGTCATGCCGGTGGCGGTGGGCCTGGTCGTCTCCGACACCGTGCTGCTCGGCGGAGCCGAGGGTCCGGCACACCTCGAGGGACACGGGCCGATCCCTGCAGACCTGGCCCGCGAGCTCGTCCACGGCAACCTCGACCGCGGGACCCGGGTGTGGTTGCGTCGTCTCTACCAGCGTCCCGGCACCGAGGAGCTCGTGGCCATGGACAGCCACGCACGGCTCTTCCGCGACGGGCTGCGCCATCTGGTCCGCCTCAGGGACCAGGTCTGCCGGACGCCGTGGTGCGACGCCCCGATCCGGCATGCCGACCACGTCGAGGCGGCCGAGGACGACGGCCACACCAGTGCGGCCAACGCCCAGGGCCTCTGCGAGGCGTGCAACTACACCAAGCAGGCTCCGGGCTGGCACGCACAGCCCCGACCAGGTCCCCGGCACACGGTCGAGACGACGACCCCGACCGGTCACACCTACGTCTCGACCGCACCGCCCCTGGGACCGCAGGCCCTGGTGGACCTGGACTGGTTCCGCCGGGTCGTCCGGGTCCGTGCCCGCTGGGCGGACCTCGTCCGCGCGGCGTAGCAGACACCCAGATCCTGCGCCACCATGGGGACATGCGCGCCGACGAGCTCCTCCCCCCTCTGCACGAGGCCACCCGTGCCCTGATCCGCACCGTGGACCGGCTGGGCGACGCCGAGCTCGCCGGGGCCTCCGTGCTTCCGGGCTGGACGCGTGCCCACGTAGTGGCCCACCTGGCGCTCAACGCGGAGGCACTCGCCCGGGTGCTGGCCGGGGTCTCGGCCAGCAGCCGGGTGCCGATGTACTCCTCCGCGGAGGCCCGGGACGCCGACATCGCCGCCCTGGCCCGAGCCACGCCTCCCACGCTGCGGGACCGGTTCCTGGCGAGCTGCACGCTCTTCCAGGAGGCGGCGGAGCAGGTGCCCGAGGAGGAGTGGCGCGGGCAGTTCGTCCGGCTGCCGGACGGCCCGGCCATCCCCCGCTCGGCGGTGCTGCCGATGCGCAGACGCGAGGTGGAGATCCACCACGCCGACCTCGACGCGGGCTACTGCGTCGACGACTGGTCCGAGGACTTCCTCGACTCGGTCTTCAACGAGGTGGTCCACGACCGGCGCAGCGGTACCTCGATGCGCTTGCGCACCCCCGACGGCGACGTCCTGCTCGGGACCGGCGACGGCCCGGTGGTGACCGGGTCGCGCGCCGACCTGACCTGGTGGCTGCTGGGACGCGGTGGCGGCTCCGGGCTGACCGCCGACCCGGCACTGCCTACCCTGGCCCCATGGCGATGACCTACACCGGCGAGGTGGCACCCGAGGGTGCCCCCGACGTCCGCACCCTGTCGGCCCTGACGATCCTCAAGCAGGCGGTCGACCCGCAGACGTCGAACAACTGCTACCTGCTGCGCTGCCACGCGACCGGCGAGCAGGTGCTGGTCGACGCGGCGGCGGACGCTCCCCGCCTGCTGGAGCTGGTCGGCGGGGCCGGGCTCACCACCGTCGTCACCACCCACCAGCACTGGGACCACCACCGGGCCTTGGCCGAGGTGGTCGCCGCGACCGGCGCGCAGGTGGTGGCGGGCGCCCCCGACGCCGAGGCGATCGCCGAGCAGACCGGGGTCGCCGTGGACCGCACGGTCGGCGACGGTGACGTCGTCCGGGTCGGCGAGTGCACCCTCCAGGTGATCGCCCTGGTCGGCCACACGCCCGGCTCGGTCGCCCTGCTGTACGACGACCCGCAGGGCCACCCGCACCTGTTCACCGGCGACTCGCTCTTCCCGGGCGGGGTAGGCAACACCTTCGGGGACGCCGCGGCCTTCGCGCGCCTCATCGACGACGTCGAGACGAAGATCTTCGACCGGCTGCCCGACGAGACCTGGTTCTACCCCGGCCACGGGAACGACTCCACCCTAGGAGCCGAGCGGCCCCACCTGGCGCAGTGGCGGGCACGCGGCTGGTAGCCACCCCGATGCGCCCGGCCTCTGAGTAGCCGAGCCCGTTGAGTAGTCCCGCGCAGTTCCTGTTGCTGTCCTCGACCACGATCACGGGGGTCCTGCCGCCGCCATGCCTCACCTCTGCGTCTCGCCACCCTCGGCCGTTCGCGCAACCGTTTGCGTGACGCGCGGATCTCGCCATACTGGGGCGCGTGGCACGCCCCGACTCGCTCCAGGTCAGAATCGAGCAACGGCGCGCCGACCTGATGCGGCCGCTGACGCGGCTCTACCCCGACCCGGAGGCCGTCGCGGAGCGGCTGGTGGCCCTGGTGCGCGAGGCGCACGCCGCCCGGCCGGACGCGCTCCGCTCGCTCGACGACGACCGGCTGCGCGAGCCCGACTGGTTCCAGCGCCAGACCCAGCTGGGGTACGCCGCCTACGCCGACCGGTTCGCGGGCACCCTGGCCGGGGTGGCCGAGCACGTGGACCACCTGGCCGGGCTGGGTGTGACCTACCTGCACCTGATGCCGCTGCTGCAGCCCAGGCCCGGCCCCAACGACGGCGGCTACGCGGTGCGGGACTACCGCACCGTCCGCCCCGACCTCGGGACCATGGGCGACCTGCGCCACCTGGCGACCACCCTGCGCGGACGCGGGATCAGCCTCTGCCTGGACCTGGTGCTCAACCACGTCGCCCGCGAGCACGACTGGGCCGCGGCCGCCCGGGCCGGCGACCCGCTGAAGCGCGCCTACTTCCACGTCTTCCACGACCGCACCGTCCCCGACGCCTACGAGGAGACGCTGCCCGAGGTGTTTCCCGACTTCGCGCCCGGGAACTTCACCTGGGACGACCGGCTGGCCGGGTGGGTGTGGACGACCTTCAACGACTACCAGTGGGACCTCAACTGGGCCAACCCCGACGTGCTCTGCGAGTTCGCCGACATCATCCTCACCCTGGCCAACGCCGGCGTGGAGGTCTTCCGGCTCGACGCGATCGCCTTCCTGTGGAAGCGGCTGGGCACCAGCTGCCAGAACCAGCCCGAGGTGCACGACCTCACCCAGGTGCTGCGCACGGTCGCCCGGATGGCCGCCCCCGCGGTCGTCTTCAAGGCCGAGGCGATCGTGGGCCCGGCCGACCTGCCGGCGTACCTCGGCTTGGGGGACCACGCCGGCCGGGTGAGTGACCTGGCCTACCACAACAGCCTGATGGTCCAGGTGTGGTCGATGCTGGCCTGCAGGGACGTCGCCCTGGCCACCAGGGCGCTGCAGCGCCTTCCGCAGCCTCCGCCGACGACGTCGTGGATCACCTACCTGCGCTGCCACGACGACATCGGCTGGGCGATCGACGATGCGGACGCAGCGGCGGTGGGCCTCACCGGCCACGGGCACCGACGGTTCCTCTCGGACTGGTACTCCGGGGAGTTCCCCGGGTCCTGGGCCCGGGGCCTGGTCTTCCAGGAGAACCCGCTCACCGGCGACCGGCGGATCTCCGGGTCGCTCGCCTCGCTGGCCGGGCTCGAGTGCGACGACCCGGGAGCCGTGGCGAGGATTCTGCTGGGTCACGCGGTGATCCTCGGCTTCGGCGGCCTCCCGGTGATCTGGATGGGCGACGAGATCGGCCTCCTCAACGACCCCGACTGGGCGGCCGAACCGGCGCACGCCGCCGACAACCGGTGGGTGCACCGACAACGGATGCCGTGGCCGCCGGAGGACACCCACGGGATCCGGGAGGGGCTGGCCCACCTCGTCCGGGTGCGGAGCCGGCTCCCCCACCTGCACGCCGCGGTGCCGACGGAGGTGTGGGACCCCCGCGACCCGGGGGTGCTGCTGGTCGTACGCCGACACCCCTCCGGCCCGCTGCTGGGTGCCTACAACGTCACCCCGGAGCCACGGACCGTACCCGACGAGGTGCTGCTGTGGCTGGGACTGAACCCGCGGAGCGTCCACGACCAGCTCACCGGCTCCGTCCCGGAGCGGGCGGCGGGCGCGGTGCTGATGGCGCCGTACCAGGCCCGGTGGCTCACGCCTATCCTGTCCCGGTGATCGAGCTCCGCACCCCAGCCCAGATCGAGCAGATGCGGCCGGCCGGCCGCTTCGTCGCCGACGTCCTGACCCGGCTCGCCTCCGCGGCAGAGGTCGGCGTCAACCTCCTCGAGCTCGACCGGCTGGCCCACGACATGATCCGGGAGCGGGGCGCGGAGTCCTGCTACATCGACTACCACCCCTCCTTCGGGGCCTCCCCGTTCGGCCATGTCCTGTGCACGTCTGTCAACGACGCGGTCCTGCACGGGCTGCCGCACGACTACACGCTGGTCGACGGCGACCTGCTCAGCCTGGACTTCGCGGCCAGCGTGGACGGCTGGGTGTCGGACTCGGCGCTCAGCGTGGTGGTCGGCAGCCCCCGCGAGGAGGACCTACAGCTCATCGAGACGGCTCAGCGGGCGCTGGACGCCGGGATCGCCGCCGCGGTGCCGGGGAACCGGCTCGGGGACATCTCCCACGCGATCGGGTCCGTCGCCCGGGCCGCCGGCCTGGGGGTCAACCTCCAGTTCGGAGGCCACGGCGTGGGCCGCACGATGCACGGGGACCCGCACGTCCCCAACGACGGGCGCCCCGGCCGCGGGTTCCCGCTTCGTCCCGGCCTGGTCATCGCGATCGAGCCGTGGTTCCTGCACACCACCGACGAGATCGTCTTCGACGCCGACGGCTGGACGATCCGCAGCGCGGACGGCTCCCGCGGCGCCCACGTCGAGCACACCGTCGCGATCACCGCCGACGGCCCACTGGTGCTCACCACGAGGGACGAGGCCCGGGTCGGCCGGTGAGCGCGCGGTCCCGACGTCGGGGGCCAGGGTGGGTGCCCAACCAGCACGGCGCCTGGGCGATGCTGGCCTCGCCCCTCCTGGTCGGCATGGTCGCGGGCGGGTTCGCCTGGGTGGACCTGCCCCTGGCCGCGTTCTGGTTCGTCGGCTACCTGGCGTTCTTCGCCACCAGCCTGTGGTTGAAGTCCGGCCGCCGCGCCAAGTGGTTCCCCCCGGTGCGTGCCTACTCCCTCCTCGCCGCGGGACTCGGTCTCGTGGTGGTCGCGATGGACCCGGCGCTGCTGCGCTGGGCGCCGGCGTTCGTGCTGCCGCTCGGCATCGGCCTGTGGGCGGCCGCACACCGGCACGAGCGTGACCTGCTCGCGGGACTGGCCACCGTGCTGGCCTCCGGGCTGGTCACGGTGGTGGCGTACGACGCCGGCGGCACCGGTCCGCTCACCAGGGGGTGGCAGCTGGGGGCCGTGCAGTTCCTCTACTTCGCCGGCACCGTGTTCTACGTCAAGACCGTGATCCGCGAGCGGGACAACCCGGCCTTCCTCCGGCTCAGCGTCGCCGTGCACGCCGCGTCCGCGGCCGCCATGGCATGGCTGTCGTGGTGGCTGGTGGCCGTCTTCGCCCTGCTCACCGCGCGGGCGGCTGTGGTGCCCCGGCTCCGGCCCACTCCCCGGCAGGTCGGGATCGGCGAGATCGCCTCCACGGTGGTCGTGGCCGTGGTGTCGCTGCTGGTGGTGTGATCCCCCCCCGAACAGCCACGGCCGGCCGCCCGCAGGTTGTGCGACCATGACCGGCATGTCATCCCTGGCCAGCTGGACGACGGGCAGCTACAGCTACGACGGCGTCACGCACCCGACGTACCGCAAGGGCAGCGGGCCGGGCGTCATCGTCATCCACGAGATCCCCGGGATCACCCCCGAGCTGGTCGCGCTCGCCGAGGAGGTGGTCGCCGCGGGCTTCACCGTGGTGCTCCCCCACCTCTTCGGCACCGACGGCGCCCCCGGCACGACCGGACGGATCGTCCGGGCCATCGGCCAGGTCTGCGTGAGCCGGGAGTTCACCAAGCTCGCCCGCGGCGAGACCACACCGGTGGCGACCTGGCTGCGCGGGCTCGCCCGCGAGCTCCACGAGGAGCTGGGCGGCCCCGGCGTGGGGGCGCTGGGCATGTGCTTCACCGGCGGGTTCGCCCTGGCGATGATGGTGGACCCGTCGGTCGTGGCTCCGGTGGTCGCCCAGCCGTCGACCCCGCTCTGCGTGGGACGGGCCCGCGCCGCCGACGTGAACCTCAGCCCCGGGGACCTGGCCGCGGTGAAGCGCCGGGCGGCCGCGGGCCAGCAGCTGCTCGGCCTGCGCTACCGCGAGGACCCAGCGGTGGGCACCCGCTTCGAGACGCTCACCCGGGAGCTCGGTGACGCCTTCCTACGGGTCGAGTTCCCCGGCAAGGGGCACTCCACCCTCACCGTGCACCGGCAGCAGGAGGGCGTCGACCGGGTGCTGGCCTTCCTCGACGAGAAGCTCCACCGACCCGCCGCCGGAGGCGTCCCCGACGCTGGCTAGCATCCCGTCGTGGGGTACCTCCGTCGTCGCCTGGTCACGGCCGCACTGACCGCGAACGCGCTGCGCCCGCTGCCCGGCTTCCGGGCCGGCCTGTTCGCCTTCGTCCCCGGCTGGCTCGCCGGCGAGCTGGCGCCGCACCTGCTGGCGGCGACCGCGGTGGACACCGGAGTCGCGCTGGCCCGGCGCCGCGCGACGTGGCCCGGTCTGGCGCTGGCCGCCGGGACCGTGGCCGGGCTCGGCTACCTGATCGACCAGAGCCGCCGGGTCGAGACGGTCGTCTCCACCGTCCTCACCGAGGGGCTCGGGTCCGGCTACTACGAGCGCCTCGACCCCGCCCCGCCACCGGACCTGCCGACCGCCTGGCAGACGCTGGTCAACCCGTTCCGCCCTGACGAGGCAGGCGTGCGGGTCGACCGCGACCTGCGCTACAGCGATGCAGGCGCCCGGGGGCTGCTCGACGTCTACCGCCCGGCGGGCGTGGAGCTCGCCGACGCCCCCGTGCTGCTCCAGATCCACGGCGGGGGCTGGATCCTGGGGCGCAAGGACGAGCAGGGCGTCCCGCTGATGCGGCACATGGCCCGACGCGGGTGGGTGGTCGTCGCCATCAACTACCGGCTGGCCCCGCGGGACTACTTCCCGGCCCAGATCATCGACGTCAAGCGGGCCATCGCCTGGATCAAGGAGCACATCGCCGAGTACGGCGGAGACCCCGGCTACCTCGCAATCACCGGCGGCTCCGCCGGCGGCCAGCTCACCGCGCTCGCCGCGCTCACCCCGGGGGACCCTGCCTACCAGCCGGGGTTCGAGGACGCCGACACCTCCGTCCAGGTCGCGGTCCCCCACTACGGGGTGTACGACCTGGCCGCCTCGACCGGGCTGCACAGCGCGGAGCAGCTGCGCGACGACTACTTCGCCCGCCGGGTCGCCGGCGTCGGCTGGGCGGAGGACCCGGCGCTCTTCGAGGCCGCCTCGCCGATCCTGCGCATCACCCCGGACGCCCCCGACTTCTTCGTCATCCACGGGCTCCGCGACACCATGGTGCCCGTCGAGCAGGCCCGGCTGTTCGTGGAGCGGCTGCGGGCGGTCTCCCGGCGGACCGTCGTGTACGCCGAGCTGCCCGGCGCCCAGCACGCGTTCGACATCTTCCCCTCGATCCGCTCGGTCCAGGTCGTCCGGGCGATCGACCACTACCTCACCTGGCACCACGCCACCCGGGCCGACCGGGCGGGAGCCCGAGCCTGACCCGTCACAGCTGGTGCTCGACCAGGTACCGCTCGACGCGGCGGTCGGGCACGAGCCAGATCAGGGCCACCACCACGTAGGGCACCACCCCCAGCCACGGCTCGACGAACGCGAGCGCGATCCCGCACACGTACAGCGCGAGCGAGAGCCGCTCCTTGCGGTCGCTGGTGATCGCGCGGGCCACGTGCCCGTCCGGTCCCTCCGCGGCCACGATGGCCTTGAACAGCACGTAGTAGCTGATGGCGGCGGCGAACAGGTTCACCCCGTAGACGACGACAGGCGTCCGGGCCAGGTGGCTCTCGTCCAGCCAGGCAGTCGTGAACGGCATCAGCGAGAGGGAGAACAGCAGCAGCATGTTGGCCCACAGCACACGCCCGTCGACCCGCTGGGTGAGCTGCAGCAGGTGGTGGTGGTTGTTCCAGTAGATGGCGATGTAGGCGAAGCTCAGCAGGTAGGTGAGCAGACCCGGCACCGACCCGGCCAGGCCGTGCTCGCCGGTCAGCGTCGGCTCCTCCGGCACCTTCAGCTCCAGCACCATGATCGTGATGATGATGGCCAGCACACCGTCGCTGAAGGCCTCGAGTCGTCCCGTGCGCATGCCCGGAGTCTAGGGTTGCCCGGTGCCCCACGACACGGACCAGGCCATGCCCGCCGACCTGCTGGCGCACGCCCGAGCGGCCAAGGGCTTCATGCCCGAGGAGGAGGGACTGCTCCTGCACCGGCTGGCCCGCGCGAGACTCCCGTACGGGCCCGTGCTCGAGGTGGGCACCTACTGCGGGAAGTCCGCGATCTACCTCGGCGCGGCGGCGCGGGAGGTCGGCGGGACCGTGGTCACGGTCGACCACCACCGGGGCTCGGAGGAGAACCAGGCCGGCTGGGAGCACCACGACCCGAGCCTCGTCGACGCCGAGCTGGGGTTGATGGACACCCTCCCGGTCTTCCGTGCCACCCTGGCCCGGGCCGGGCTGGAGGAGCAGGTGGTGGCGGTCGTCGGCGCCTCGACCAGGGTCTCCGCGCTGTGGCGAACCCCCCTGGCGATGCTCTTCATCGACGGCGGGCACGCCGAGGTGCACGCCACCCACGACTACCTCGGCTGGTCACCCTGGTTGATGACCGAGGGGCTGCTGGTGATCCACGACGTGTTCCCCGACCCCGCGGACGGCGGCCGCCCGCCCTACCTGATCTACCTGCGCGCGCTGGCGAGCGGTGACTTCACCGAGGTGGAGGCGCTCGGCTCGGTGCGGGTGCTACGCCGGGTGCGCGGAGACGCCGGCGACCCGGTCCGGTGACGGGCAGCCGCAGCGCAGGCCGATCTCCGCGAAGGGTCCCGGGAGCCCGGCACCGCCCAGCACGCCGGCTGCAGGGGTGGCCCCGGTCAGCGCGTCCGCGGCGAGCAGGACCGCCGCGGCGGTGTAGGTGGTGTGCTCGACCGGCCAGTTGACGTTCTCGGGGTAGACGAACCCGGTCCAGTACCGGCCACCGGTGTCGCGCAGGTGCTGCATCTCGGCGAACAGGCGCAGCGCGCGGTCGTGGTCCCCCAGGGACTCCAGCGCCATCACGAGCTCACAGGTCTCGGCCCCGGTGACCCAGTTGTTGTGGTCCACGCAGAGCACCCCCAGACCTGGACGCACGAAGCGGTCCCACTGCTCGGCCAGGCGGTCCAGGCCCGCTCGGCCCCGGAGCACGCCGCCGAGTACCGGGTAGTACCAGTCCATCGACCAGCACGACTTGTCCAGGAACAGGTCGCGGTGCTCCCGCACCGCGTGGGCGAGCCGCCCGCCGGCCAGCTCCCACCCGGGCTGGGGGTCACCCACGAGCTCGGCCAGCGCCACCCCGGCCTGCAGCGAGTGGTGGATGCTCGAGGAGCCCGCCAGCAGCGCCTCCTCGTTGGCCCGGCCGGGTCGCCCGTCCAGCCACTCCTCCGACCAGGCGATCCCGCCGAAGGGCAGCTGCAGCCGCACCACGAAGTCGAGCCCCCGGCGTACCGCCGGCCACATCCGGGCCACGAAGTCACGCTCGCGCCTGAGCAGCCAGTGGTGCCACACACCCACCGCGAGGTACGCCGACACGTTGGTCTCGCCGCTGGCGTCCGCCACCTCCCCGGCGACGATCTTCAGCGGCCACGAGCCGTCCTGGCGCTGCATGGTGACCGCCCAGCCGTAGGCCCGCTCGGCGGCCGCCACCTCACCCCCGACCGTCAGCGCCATCGCCGCCTCGACGTGGTTCCACAGGTCGGTGTGCTCGCCGGGCGCCCAGGGGATCGCGCCACACGGCTCTTGCATCGCCGCGATCGAGGCCGCCGTCTCCGCGACCTGCTCGCGGGTCAGCACCGACGGCAGGTGCGGCAGCGTGGGCTCAGCGCGCATCGGGCTTGCGGAAGTAGAGCACGACCGACTTGCCCAGCACGGGGTTGAGCACCTTCTCGGCCCACCGGGTGAGCGCAGGCCGCTTGGTGATGTCCCACACCAGCAGCCGGTGGTAGCTCTTCACCAGCGGGTGGTCGTCCTTCTCGAGGCCGACCGCGCACTTGAGCCACCAGTACGGCGAGTGCAGGCCGTGGGCGTACTCCGTGCCCTCCCAGACCAGTCCGGCGTTCTGGGCCTTCGTCACCAGCTCCTTGTCGGTGTAGATCCGGATGTGGCCGCCGGGAGCGCTGTGGTAGTCGTCGGAGAGCTGCCAGCACACCGCCTCGGGCAGCCAGCGGGGCACGCTGAGCGCGATGGTGCCCCCGGGCCGCAGCACCCGGACCAGCTCGTGCAGGGCCTGGATGTCGGCCGGGATGTGCTCGAGCACCTCGGCGGCCACGATCCGGTCGAACTCCTCGTCGGCGAACGGCAGCGCGAGGGCGTCCCCCTCCTTCACGTCCGCCTCGGCGCCGGCCGGCACCTCGCCGTTGTCCCGCATGGCGCCGAAGAGCTCACGCACGTTGGCGAGCTCGTCGGCGTCCTGGTCGAACGCGACCACGTCCGCACCGAGGCGGTACATCTCGAAGGCGTGCCGGCCGGCGCCGCAGCCCATGTCGAGCACCCGCTCGCCCGGCCTCAGGCCGAGCCTGTCGAAGTCAACGGTCAGCACGCGCGTGCTCCTCCTGCTCGCTGCGGTAGTCGGCGACGACCCGCTCGTACGCCGCGGCGACGGCCTCCGCGACCGCGCGCCAGCTGAACTTCTCCAGGGCCCGTTCCCGGCCGGCGGCACCCATCCGGACCCGGCGGGCGGGGTCGTCGAGCAGAGCGGCGAGGGCGCTCTCGAGCTCGCCGACGTCGCCCGGGGTGACCAGCTCGGCGCACAGCCCGTCCGGCCCGACGACCTCCGGGATGGCCCCGGCCCGGGACACGACCAGCGGGGTGCCGCAGGCCATCAGCTCCGCCGTGGGCAGCGAGAACCCCTCGTACAGCGAGGGGACACAGGCGATCTCGGCCGAGCCCATCAGCCTCACCAGCTCCTGGTCGGTGATCCCGTGCACGAAGTGCACGTGGTCCTTGATGCCCAGCCGGTCCACGAGCCGCTCGGTGCGGCCGCCCTCGACGGGCTTGGTGACCAGGAACAGCTCCACGTCGCGCTCGGTGCGCAGCTTGGCGAACGCCTCCAGCAACGTGGCGATGCCCTTCATCGGGGCGTCGGCGCTGGCCATGGCCAGGAGCCGACCAGGGACCCGGGGCTCGGTGGGCGGCACGAACACGTCGTCCACGCCCAGCAGGATCACCTCCAGCCGGGCCGGGTCCACGCCGAAGTCCTGCACGATGTCGCGCTTGGACGCCTCGGACGGGGTCAGGATCAGCCGCGCCTGCCGAGCCACCCGCCCCTGCATCTTCACGAAGCCGTACCACCGGCGCAGGCTCAGCTTCTTGCGCAGCGTGGGTGCGGCCGCCAGGTCGATCCGCCGGTCGAAGGTGATCGGGTGGTGCAGCGTGGTGATCAGCGGGAGCCCGAGCTTCTCGATCTCCAGCATCCCGTAGCCCAGCACCTGGTTGTCGTGGACGATGTCGAAGTCGCCCACCCGCTCGGCCAGCAGTCGCACGACCCGCTTGCTGAAGGTCCGGGGCTCGGGGAACCCCGCGCTGCACATGAGGAGGAACTCCTGCACGTCCACCATGTCGCGGAACTCACGTGGCCTGGGGATGCGGAACGGGTCCGGCTCCCGGTAGAGGTCCAGGCTGGGGACCTTGGTGAGGGTGACGCCCTCGTCGAGGATGGGGTAGGGCTGCCCGGAGAACACCTCGACCTGGTGGCCCAGCGCCACCAGCTCACGGCTGAGGTGGCGCAGGTAGATGCCCTGTCCGCCGCAGTGGGGCTTGCTCCGGTACGACAGCAGTGCGACTCGCAACCTGAACCTCTCGTCCTTGCCCCGCCGGGCCCGCTGGTCCCGGCGGCCGGGACGGAGACTCCATTATGGCTCAGTGCTCCTGGTCACCGTGGACCGGAGAGCTTCGCATGGTCCCAGCTGGCGACGTGCTCGGGGTGCACGACCACCGCGGTGCGCTTGCCGGCCTGCCGGCGTACCTCGGCCATCCCGACCTCACCGAGGTCCGCGGGGGAGCCCAGGCGCAGCATCCGCAGCGCCACGGCCGTCCCGATCTCGAGCACCCGCGCCGGGTCGCGGACCAGCTCGGCCCGCCCGCGGATGGAGACGCCGCGCAGCTCTGCGTACTCCTCCCCCGACTCGGTGAGGCACGCGATCCGGTCGTCGCGCTCGAGGTTGCGGATCTTCTGGGAGGTGGAGTACGTCCAGAACGCCACCCTGCCGTCCACCAGCACGTGGAAGAGCGTGGTCAGGTGCGGTGCGCCGTCCTTGCCGAGGCTGGCCACCTGCAGCTTGGTCTGCTCGGCGAGGTACGCCGCGACCTCCGCCTCGCTCATCGCGATCGCGGCGCGCCGGCCGGCCATCAGCCGCCCTCGCTGGAGTGGCCGGGGAAGACGTGCGCGGAGGGGTCGACCACCACGGCGGCGTTGTTGACGGCCGTGGCCGCCTCGCCGAACCCGACCGCGATGAGTCGCACCTTGCCCGGGTACTCGGTGATGTCGCCGGCCGCGAACACCCGGGCCAGGTTGGTCCGCATCGAGGAGTCCACGACCAGGTGGCGCTTGTCGGTCGTCAGCCCCCAGGACTGCAGCGGCCCGAGGTCGGCCACGAACCCCAGGGCCGCCACGACGGCCTGGGCCGGTCGGCTGACCGGCTCCTCGCCGTCGACGGTGATCTCGACCCCGGTCAGCTCGTCGTCGCCGAGGATGCGCGTCACCTGCGCCTTGGTCACGAGGTCGACCGAGGTCTCCCGCACCGCGTCGACCGTGCGCTGGTGGGCCCGGAAGGCGTCCCGGCGGTGGACCAGGGTCACGGTGCGGGCCACCGGCTGCAGGTGCAGCGCCCAGTCGAACGCGCTGTCCCCGCCACCGACGATGACGACGTCCTTGCCGACGTACGGCTCGAAGCTGGGCACGAAGA
>NZ_DAOMFK010000075.1:0-13657 GCF_035429765.1 Nocardioides sp.
CGTCCAGGACGGCCCCGACCTCCGGCGCCACCGTCGCCGGGTCCACGCCCACCCCGACCGCCGCGAGCCGGCGCTCCGTCTCGTGGGGGCGCCACGCCTCGGCGTACCACGGCCAGAGCCGCTCGAGCCCGGTGTGCAGGCGGCGGTGCGACTCCTCGGTCCCCAGCGCGAGGGTGCGGACCCACCGGGCCGCCCAGTCCCGGTGGTAGGCGAGCTCCCTGCGGCCGCTCGCGGCGACCGCGGCGAGCACCTCGTCGGTGCTCGCGGCGAGCCGGTCGAGCACGGCCAGCCGCATCGTGGCCATCAGCAGGACCCGGGCGACGGTCTCGGCGAAGTCGCCGTTCTCGAGCTCGACCAGGCGCAGGTTGCAGAACTCCTGGGCGCTGCGGAAGTAGGCCAGCCGGTCCTCCGGAGGCGCCGGCGAGCCCGCGGGCAGCTCGGGCACGACCGCCGGGTCGACCTCTGCCGCCCGGGCCAGCAGCACCCTCGCCTGCCCGAGCAGGTCGAGCGCGAGGTTGGCCAGGGCGACGTCCTCCT
The DNA here is from genome assembly GCF_035429765.1 of Nocardioides sp. Classification (GTDB taxonomy): domain Bacteria; phylum Actinomycetota; class Actinomycetes; order Propionibacteriales; family Nocardioidaceae; genus Nocardioides. The sequence continues at coordinate 538 of NZ_DAOMFK010000075.1, forward strand.
CCAGGTCGGGGGCCCGGCTGCACCACTGGGCGAGCCGGTGGGAGAGCACCAGCGCGTCGTCACCGAGCATCAGGCAGTACGCCGCGAGGTCGGCGGCGCTGACGTCGTCCGGCACCTCGGGCGTCACAGGTGTGGCACGTCCTCGGGCACGCGGTAGAAGCTCGGGTGCCGGTAGGCCTTGTCGCCGCCCGGCGCGAAGAGCGGGTCCTTCTCGTCTGGGCTCGAGGCGGTGATCGCGTCGGAGCGGACCACCCAGAGGCTCACGCCCTCCCCCCTGCGGGTGTAGACGTCCCGGGCGTGCCGCAGCGCCATCTCGTCGTCGGCGGCGTGCAGCGAGCCGACGTGCACGTGCGAGAGCCCGCGACGGCTCCGGACGAAGACCTCGTAGAGCGGCCAGTCGGCCAGCGGCCCGGTCATCGGGTCCGCTCTCCCCCGAGGTCGCTGCTCGGGGGGCGCGCCGCGAACGCGAGGGCCGCCTCCCGGACCCAGGCCCCCTCCTCGTGGGCGCGCCTTCGGTGGGCGAGCCGCTCGGCGTTGCAGGGGCCGTCCCCCCGGACGACCCGGGCGAGCTCGGCCCAGTCCGGCGTACCGAAGTCGTGGGCACCGCGCTCGGCGTTCCAGCGCAGCTCCGGGTCGGGCAGCCGCACCCCCAGCGCGTCGGCCTGGGGCACGACCAGGTCCACGAACCGCTGCCGCAGCGCGTCGTTGCTGGCGCGCTTGATCCCCCAGGCCATCGACTGCGCCGAGCGTGGCGAGTCGTCGTCCGGCGGGCCGAACATCATCAGGGTCGGCCACCACCAGCGGTCCACGGACTCCTGCACCATCGCGAGCTGCTCCGCGGTGCCGCCCATCATCGCCGTCAGCAGCTCGTAGCCCTGCCGCTGGTGGAACGACTCCTCCTTGCAGATGCGCACCATGGCCCGCCCGTACGGGCCGTAGGACGTCCGGCACAGCGGCACCTGGTTGCAGATCGCGGCGCCGTCGACCAGCCAGCCGATCGTGCCCACATCGGCGTAGGTGAGCGTGGGATAGTTGAAGATCGAGGAGTACTTCTGGGCGCCGTCCAGCAGCCGTCGGGTCAGCTCGGCCCGGGACACGCCGAGGGTCTCGCAGGCGGAGTAGAGGTAGAGCCCGTGGCCGGCCTCGTCCTGGACCTTGGCCAGCAGGATCGCCGTGCGGCGCAGCGAGGGGGCCCGGGTGATCCAGCTGCCCTCGGGCTGCATGCCGATGATCTCGGAGTGTGCGTGCTGGGCGATCTGGCGCACCAGCGTCTGCCGGTAGCCCTCCGGCATCCAGTCCCGGGGCTCGATCCGCTCCTCCCCGGCCACCAGCGCGTCGAAGCGCTCCTGCAGCGTCGCCTCGTCCAGGGCCACCGCACCCCCCTTCGCGGGACGCCTCGCAGCGAGCGATTACTGACCGAACGGTCAGCAATTCTGGCACGCGTCGGAGGAGGCCACAACGCCCCGCTGTGCGCGTCGCAGACACTCCAATATTCTGTGGAATGACGTAGGGTAGCCGCCGAGCCCGCGGTAGCCCGACCGCGAGTACGCCGGAAGGAGCGCAGTGAGCCAGCCGCCCCGAACCCGGCCCCCCTCCGCAGCCGCCGGCGCGCAGCCGCCCGTCACGCTGGGGCTCCGGCAGAACCTGGCCCAGTTCGTGCTCCTGGTCGCGGTCAACGCGCTGGTCGGCGGCATGCTCGGCCAGGAGCGCACGGTGGTGCCCCTGCTGGGCAGGGAGGTCTTCGGGCTGTCCGGCTACACCGCGGGGCTGACCTTCATCCTCGTCTTCGGGCTCGCCAAGGCAGCCACGAACTACTTCGCCGGCACCTGGATGGACCGCTTCGGCCGCAAGCCGGTGCTGGTGGCGGGCTGGGTCCTGGCGGTCCCGGTGCCCCTGCTGCTGATCTGGGCGCCGTCCTGGGGCTGGGTCGTCGGAGCCAACGTGCTGCTCGGCATCAGCCAGGGCATGACGTGGTCCACCACGGTGGTGATGAAGATCGACCTGGTCGGGCCCGCGCGACGGGGGATGGCGATGGGCCTGAACGAAGCCGCCGGGTACGTCGCCGTGGCGGTCACCGCGCTGGCCACCGGGTACGTCGCCGAGGCCGCCGGGCTGCGCCCCCAGCCGTTCTTCCTCGGCCTCGCCTTCGCCGCGCTCGGGCTCGGGCTGTCCACGCTCGCGGTCCGCGAGACCCGTGGGCACGCCCGTCTCGAGGCCACCACCCACGTGGCCCGCGCGGACGGGCGGCACGACCACCTCCACGGCGACCTGACCAGCCGCGAGGTCTTCGTCCAGACCAGCTTCCGCGAGCCCGCGCTGTCCTCGGCCAGCCAGGCGGGCTTGGTGAACAACCTCAACGACGGCCTCGCCTGGGGCGTGTTCCCGATCCTCTTCGCGGCCGCGGGCCTCTCGGTGGCCTCCATCGGGGTCCTCGCCGCGCTCTACCCCGCGGTGTGGGGCCTCGGCCAGCTGGTCACCGGCACGATCTCGGACCGGGTCGGCCGGAAGTGGATGATCGCCGCCGGGATGCTGCTCCAGGCGGGTGCCCTCGCGTGGATCGCCGCGACCACCGGCTTCGGCTCCTGGGCGGCGGCCGCCGTCCTCCTCGGAGCGGGCACGGCGATGGTCTACCCCACCCTGCTCGCCTCGATCGGGGACGTGGCCCACCCGGCCTGGCGCGCCCGGGCGGTCGGGGTGTACCGCCTCTGGCGCGACGGGGGCTTCGCCGTCGGCGCCCTGCTGTCGGGCCTGGTTGCCGACGCGTTCGGCGTACGGGTCGCGGTCTGGGTGGTCGCCGCACTGACCGCGCTGTCCGGGCTCCTCGTCGCCGTCCGCATGTACGAGACCCACCATCGACCCGTCCCGACCTCTCCCGAAGGAGCCACCAATGGCTGACCGCGCCACCAAGGACGCGCTCTTCGCCGAGTTCGCCGCCGTCGGCAAGGCGCTCGGCAACGCCACCCGGCTGGAGCTGCTCGACCTGCTCGCGCAGGGCCCGCGCAGCGTGGAGGCCCTGGCCGCCGCCGCCGGCGCCGGTGTCACCACCTGCTCGGCACACCTGCAGACCCTCCGCGAGGCGGGTCTGGTCGAGGCTCGTCGGGACGGCAGGCACATCTTCTACTCGCTGGCCGGCGAGGACGTCGCCGGTCTGTGGAGCCACCTGCGGGAGGTCGCCCAGCGGCACCGGCCGCACACGGAGCGTGCTCGGCGCGCCTACCTCGGCCCCGACGACACCGCCGCCGTCGACACCGACGAGCTGGTGCGGCGGATCCGGTCCGCAGACACCGTCGTCCTCGACGTACGGCCCGTCGCCGAGTACGCCGGCGGGCACCTCCCCGGGGCGGTGCACATCCCTCTCGACGAGCTCGAGCAGCGGCTGACCGAGCTTCCGGCCGACCGCGAGGTCGTCGTCTACTGCCGCGGACGGTACTGCGCGCTCGCCCACGACGCCGTCCGCCTGCTCACCGCCCACGGCCGCCGCGCCCGCCGCGCCGTCGACGGCATGGTGGAGTGGAAGGCCGCCGGAATCCCCGTGGAGACGGGGGCGGCATGAGCGCCCACGTGGAGCCTGGGGTGGCGGCGCCCCCCTCGGACCGGCTGCCGTCCTGGACGGCCGTCCTGAGCGTCGTCGCCCATCCCGACGACGAGTCGTTCGCGCTCGGCGCCGTGCTGGACTCCTTCGCCCGGTCCGGTGCGCGGGTGGCGGTGCTGTGCCTGACCCGGGGCGAGGCGTCCACGCTGCACGGCGTCCCCGGAGAGCTGGACCAGGTGCGCTCCCAGGAGCTGGCTGCTGCCGCCGCGGTCCTCGGCGTGGCGGAGGTCAGCCTCCTGGGCCACCCCGACGGCCGGCTCGCCGGGGTGGACCTCGACCGGCTGCGCGGAGAGGTGACGGCAGCCGCACGCGCCACGGGCGCCCAGGGGCTGCTGGTGTTCGACCGCACCGGGGTCACCGGCCACCCCGACCACGCGCACGCCACGCTCGCCGCGCTGGCCGCCGCCGAGGTACTGGACCTCCCGGTCCTGGGCTGGACCATTCCTGACACCGTCGCCGTCCGGCTTCGGGCCGAGCACGGCGTGGTCTTCGACGGGCACCCACGCCGCAGCATCGACCTCGTCGTCGACGTCGACCGCACCAGGCAGCTCGAGGCCGTCCGGTGCCACGCCAGCCAGGCCCTGCCGGGCAGCGTGCTCTGGCGTCGCCTCGAGCTGCTCGGCGACCGCGAGCATCTGCGGTGGCTGCGCCCGGAGGAGGCAAAGGCGCCTGTCGGAGCCGAACCGACGGCCTCGTGGTTCTAGTCTTCCCTCGTGGTCGACCCGCAGAAGAAGGCCCGGGACGCGGACCGCGACGCGGCGATCGAGGTCGTCGAGGCGGCGTACGCCGACGGCCAGATCACCCAGCCGGACTACGACCTGCGCGTGGATCGCCTGCTGAGGGCCCACACGGTCGGCGAGGTGCAAGGCCTGGTTCATGACCTCCGCCGCGATCCCGACGAGGAGGTCACCGACGTCGTCGAGGCGGTCACCGGGGACTCCGTCGCCGCGCGTCCGACCCGCCCCCTCCCGACGGCGCGCCCCGCCGCACGCCCCGGCAGGGCCCTGCTGCTGGTGGCGGCACTCGTCGGCGGCATCCTGCTCGCCGTGCTGGTCCCGATCTGGCTGGCGTCGCGCGGGGGCGACGGGGTGTCCGCCGGACCCGTGGGACTCGGGGACCGGACGAGCCTGCTGACGCCGAGCGGCTACGCCTTCTTCGTCGAGGAGCTGGAAGGGAAGACCGGGTCGCGCGAGGCCTTCTCCCTGGTCCTCTACCCGGGGTACGCCGTCGTCGACGTGCCGGTGGACGAGACGTCGCAGCGGGAGTTCAGCTGGTACTTCGACGGTGACTGGAGCGAGTTCGGCGGCGCAGGGACCTCGACCGACGACCGGTTCTCGGTGGACCAGGTCGACGGCACCGTCATCGCGGAGGGGATCGACCAGGCCAAGGCGGGCGTCGAGGACGCGACCACGTGGTACGCCATCGTGTCTGCGCCCGACCGCGGGAGCGCGCGCACCTGCGTGACGGCGTACGCCAGCAACGACTTCCAGGAGACCAGCTACGTGCGGCTGACGTGTGACGGCTCGGTCGTCGAGTGACGTGGGGGCCCGCGACGGCACCACGGCCACTCACGCGCCACCCAGAGCCGCCTGTCGGAATCGAACCGACGACCTAATCATTACGAGTGATTCGCTCTACCGACTGAGCTAAGGCGGCGCGCCACCCGGGGGACCGGGCAACCCGGGGCAGTATACGGACAGCCGAGTCGCGGAGCGAAACGCGGGATCAGGCCGCGGCGGGGGCCGAGCCGACCGCGGTGGAGGACCAGGTCTGGGTGCTCCCGCACCAGCACTCGTAGGTGACCTCGAAGCCCTCGGCCGTGCGAGCGAGACCCCTGATCTGGCTGGGGAACACCAGCAGGCGGCGCTGGCAGTCGGTGCAGCAGTGGGCGAACACGAGGGCCCTCCTCAGGAGGCGTGGTGGTGGATCGGGCAACTCCATGGTGCCTGGTTCAGGACAATAGGAGTAGCCTCTCTTTTCATAAGCTCCTCTAGGCTTTCCCTATGCTTTCTCTGCACCAGCTGCGCTGCTTCCTCGCGGCGTACGAGCACGGGTCGCTGACCGCCGCGGCGGAGCAGCTCGGCTACGCGCAGCCGTCGGTGTCGGAGCAGATCCGTACGCTCGAGCGGTCCTTGGGAGTCGAGCTGTTCCACCGGGTCGGACGCGGAGTGGTGCCAAGCGCCGCCGCGGAGTCGCTGCGTCCGCACGCGGAGCGCACGATCGCCGAGGCGGAGGAGGCTCGGCGCGCCGTCCAGGCGGTCACCGCGCTGGAGTCGGGCACCATCCGGTTCGGCATGTTCGGCACCGCCCGGCTGTACGCCGGCGCCGGGCTGGTCGCAGACGTGCTCGCCCGTTACCCCGGAGTCCGGGTGGAGCTGATCGGCCAGAACTCCAACGAGGTGCAGGAGGACCTGCGGCGCGGACGGATCGAGGCGGCGATGCTCGCCGTACCCGGCGCGACCGAGGGGTTGCACGTGCGTCCCGTCGCACGTGACGAGCTGGTCTACCTGAGCGCCGTGCCCGAACGGCTGCGCTCCCCGGTCACGGCTCGACGCCTGGCTGAGGCCGACCTGGTGATGCCCGAGACGACCTGGCGGTCGGTGGACTCCACGCGCATCGTGCTGCGGCGCTGGTTGCAGCAGTCGGGCCACAACCCCCACACCCGGATCGAGGTCGAGGACGTGGAGACCGCCGTGGAGCTGATGGGGATGGGGCTCGCGGACACCGTGATCCCTCGCGGTGCCGCCGAGCAGCTGCTCCCCCGGCTGGCGCCGCGGGCCGGCTGGGTCTCGCTCAGGCCCCGGCAGTGGGACACGTTCGCGATCGTGCACCGGACCCAGGGCCGCCTCTCCCCGGCGGCACGGCTGATGATCCAGCTTGCCTCCCGACGGATCCGCCGGGTGGCCGAGCCGATCGGCTCCGACGGCGAGATCTGACCCCCACCGGACTAGCCCAGTAGCAGTCGAACGGACCTATTTCAGGCTCAGACACGCCATTTTGGGTGGAAATCTCGGCGATCGGTTCCGCGCTCTCGGGGCGGACATTAGCGTCAGCCCCGGCAAGCTCGTTTGCGAACTCGGGAGACAAACATGATGCCAATCTTCGGGACCCCCATCGCCCGACAAGTGTCGTTCGTCGGGCCTTTCGGGGTCGGGAAGACCACCGCCGTCGTCACGGTGTCGGAGACGTCGATCTCCAGCACCGAGGTGATGAGCTCGGCACTGCGGGGCAGGGTCGGGCGGCATCTGAAGACCACCACCACCGTCGGTCTTGAGATCGGTGAGTGGCGGGCTCCGGACGGAAAGAAGGTCTCCGTGGTCGGTACCCCCGGCCAGGAGCGCTTCGACATGGTCCGGCGCTCCGCGATGCCGCGGAGCACCGGCGTGGTGCTGTGGCTGTTCGGCAACCACCAGCACGCCCTCCTCGACACCGAGCTCTGGCTGGAGTTCATCTCCGGCGAGGTCTCCACGTCGAAGCTCACGGTCGCAGTGACCCGGCTGGAGGGCGACACGGAATCCCAGTTGCGCGAGTTCCGCGACGTCATCGACAGGTGTGACGCTCGCATCCCCCTCGTGGCCGCCGACCCGCGGGACAAGGACTCCGTGTCCGACGTCCTCGCAACGGCGCTGCGGATCCCCACGCTGACCAAGGAGGTCGTCGGATGAACACTCGCGCCCTGTCCCGCACGCTCGAGGCCCCCGTCGAGGTCGACCTCGGACCCGACCACGAGGCGGAGATCGTCGTGCTCCCGCAGCGCAAGAACCAGCCCAGCAGCATGGAGATGGACGAGGACATCGCGGCGTACTGGGGTCTGTGGTCCGAGCAGATCGGCCGCGCCCTGGCTCCGGTGCTGCAGAAGCTGGCCGACTCGCTGCCGACCTTCAGCTCGGCGATGATCTGCACGGCGGACGGCTTCAACCTGTGCACCCTCGGCGTCGACGAGAACCAGGTCAGCCGGCTGTCCGCGATGACCAGCTCCCTGCACTCGATCGCCGACGCCGTGTCCTCCTCCGTCCACGACGACCGCGGCGGCCGGCTCGACCAGGTCAGCCTGACCAACGGCACCAGCAGCACCGTGGTGCTGGCGGTGCGTGACCTCATCATCGGCCCGCTGCTGATCTGGGTCACCGCCACCGGCGAGACCCTCGGCGTGCTCCTGATGCGGGCCCACGTGGCCGCCGAGGCGATCCGCGCAGTCCTGGCCGACGAGTAGCTCGACCCTCGCTCACCGCTTCACCCCGTCAACCCCCTCCCCCGTTCGACAGGAGAACACCACATGCTCGACCTCGACGTCACCTCCCTCGACAACGTCGTCGGCGAGGCGAAGACCGTCCTCAAGGACGGCTTGCAGGCGATGGACATCTGGGACCGGGACACGGGCCTGAGCCTCGCCGGTCACAACCCCCAGCCGGAGGCGGTAGCCCTGTTCAACCAGCTGACCGGCGAGATGGCCACGACGCTGTCCGGATCGGGCTTCCCCGCTCTCAACCGCTACTACCTGCTGGACCTGGACGGCGGGAACACCGTGGTCGTGCAGCGGCACGGCGACGACCTGATGTCCGGCATGCTGCTGGACGCGGGCAAGGTGAACCTCGGCCTCCTGGTGAGCGTCGTGATCCCCCGGGTGACCGCCGGGATCGCCGGCGCGCGCAACAACTGACCACTCTCCCCCCCGAGTCGGCCGGCCCGTCCTCCGCGGCGGGTCGGCCGGTCAGCGTCCGAACGCAGGCCGCGAGTCAACCGAGCACGGGGCGCGAGTCAACCGAGCGCGAGGCGCGAGTCAACCGGGCGCGAGGCGCGAGTCAACCGAGCACGGGGCGCCACTCAACCGGGCGCGAGGCGCGAGTCAACAGGTGAGGCCGTCGGGGGGGACCACTCCGTCGACCAGGTAGTCCTCCACGGCCCGGTCCACGCACGCGTTGCCGGCGTTGTAGCCGGTGTGCCCGTCCCCGTCCCGGGTGACCAGCACCCCGGACTCGAGCTGGTCGGCGAGGTCCTCGGCCCACTGCAGGGGGGTGGCCGGGTCGCGGGTGGTGCCGATGACCACGATCGGTGCCGCGCCGGCGGCGCGGACCACCCGGTCCTGCTCGTCGCTGCTGACGGTGAACCCCCGGCAGGAGGTCAGCCCCCAGGCGAACACCCGGCCGAACACCGGTGAGGCGGCCTCGAACGCGGGGATCTCCGCGGGGACCCGGACGGCTGGGATCGACCACGGCTGGTCCAGGCAGTTGATGGCCACGTTCGCCTCGACGGAGTTGTCGAGATAGCCGTCCCCCTGCGGGTCGCGCGAGGTGTAGGCGTCCGACAGCAGCATCAGGGTGGTCCCGTCCCCGTCGAAGGCGTCCTTGAGCCCGTTGGACAGCAGGAACCAGTAGTCCCTGTTGTACAACGGCGTGATGATGCCGTAGAAGGCGTTGCCGATCTCGAGGTCGCGGCCGCTGGCGGTGGGAAGCGGCTGCTGCTCGACCTGGTCGAGGAAGTCGGAGATCCGCTGCAGGCCCGCCGCGACGGAGTCACCCAGGAAGCAGGACTCCGTGGTGTCCACGCAGTGGCCGACGTAGGCCTCCAGGGCTGTCTGGAACCCGGTCGCCTGCTGCAGCGAGAGCTCACGCGGGGTGATCCGCAGGTCCACCGCGCCGTCCAGGACGAGCCGCCCGACCTTGTCGGGAAACAGGTCGGCGTAGGTGGCTCCCAGCTTGGTGCCGTAGGACGCACCGAAGTAGTCCAGGGTGCTCTCGCCGAGCGCGGCGCGGAGCACGTCGATGTCGCGGGCGGCCTCGACGGTGCTCACGTGGGGCAGCACCGAGCCGGTCCGCTGCTCGCAGCCGCGGCCGAAGCCGCGCACCTGCTGCATGAACACCCGCGCCTCTGGGACCGTGTCGGGGTCGGGGTCCGCGGCGATGTAGGCGTCGAGGTCGGCGTCGTCCAGACAGTCGACCGGGCTGCTGTCCCCGGTGCCGCGCGGGTCGAACCCGACGATGTCGAAGACGTCGGTGAGGGCGGGGCGGAAGGCCGACTCCGCGCCCGCGGCGTACGACGTGCCGGGCGCGCCCGGGCCGCCGGGGTTCACCACCAGCGAGCCCACCCGGTGGTCGGGGTCGCCGGCGGGGTGCTTGAGCAGCGCCAGCTCGAGGGTGTCCCCTTCAGGCGCCTGGTAGTCCACCGGCACCTCCAGCGTGGCGCACTGGTTCGTGCCACAGTCGCGCCAGTCCAGGCGCTGGTCGTAGAAGCGGGCCAGGCCGGGGGACGGCGGGGTGGTCGAGCCGACGTCCGGGGTGGGCGTGGACGTCTGCTGCGGGGAGCGATCTGTCGCTCCGAGGCGGGTGGCGACGAGGACCGCAGCCAGCACCGTCACCACGAGCCCGACCACGACCAGTCCAGCCAGCCAACGTCTCACCCGGCACTCCTCCTCGGCACCCGCAGTGCGAGCATCATCGACTCCAGCGCCAGCAGCGGCGGCACGTTGAACTCCAGCATCTGCTCCCGGGCGGCGAAGACCGCGTCGATGCGGCGCAGGTTCGCCTCCGGTGAGGAGCTGCGGACCAGCTCGGCGACCTCGCCGCGCAGCTCCTCGTTGACCAGCGGGCCGGGCGCGCCGGCGGCCAGCAGCAGGGCGTCACGGTACACCGAGGTGAGGTCGGTGAGGCTGCGGTCGACCATGTCGAGGTGGCGGCGCTTGGCGCGGGTCTTCTGGGCCTTCTGCAGCGCCGCGAGCGCCGGGGCGTACTCGCGCGGGCGGCGGCCACGCTCCACCACGCCGTACGCCGCGTCCAGGTCGGCCTTCTCGCGCGCGTCCAGCTCGCCGGTGAGCCGCTCGGCCTCCTCCTGGGTGGCCGCGGTGAGATCGGCCGCTGCGGTCATGCAGGCGCCCAGGCTGGTCAGCCGGACCGGGAGACCCACCACCTCGCGACGTCGGTTGCGGGCGTCCTCGTCCAGCGCCAGCGCCCGCGCCCTGCCGATGTGCCCCTGGCTGGCGCGCGCCGCGTAGGCCGCCAGCGGCTCGGGCACCCCCTCGCTGCGCACCAGGAAGACGCTCACCTCCGCCGCGCTCGGCGTGGTGAGCGTGACCAGCCGGCACCGCGAGCGGATGGTCGGCAAGACGTCCTCCACGGTGGGGGCGCACAGCAGCCAGACCGTGCTCTCGGTGGGCTCCTCGATGGCCTTGAGCAGCGCGTTGCAGGCCTGCTCGGTGAGCCGGTCGGCGTCCTCGACGACCATCACCTGGCCCCGGGTCCCCACCGGAGCCAGCGCGGAGCGGCGGACCAGGTCGCGCACCTCGTCCACCCCGATCGACAGCCGCTCGGTGCGCACCCGGGTGAGGTCGGGGTGGCTACCAGCCAGGGCGGTCCGGCACGAGGAGCAGCCGCCGCACCCTCCCTCGGCGCACTGCAGCGCGGCCGCGAAGGCCAGCGCCGCGTTGGAGCGACCCGACCCGGGCGGCCCGGTGAACAGCCAGGCGTGGGACATCCCGCGTCCCGTGCAGGCGGCGCGCAGCGTGTCGACCACGGGCCGCTGACCGACCAGGGAGTCCCAGACGCTCACGGCGTCGCCCCCGCCCGGGCCTGGACCAGGAGCGGGAGCACCCGGGCCCGCACCGCCTCGCTGATCTGCTCGGCGGGCAGGTGGGCGTCCAGCACCAGGTAGTGCTCCGGACTGGCCGCGGCCATCCCCAGGAACGCTGCCCGGACCCGCTCGTGGAACTCCACCGACTCGCCCTCGATGCGGTCGCGCTCGTGGAACCGGCCCAGTCCGTGCTCAGGCGCCAGGTCGAGCAGCACCGTCAGGTGCGGCCGCAGGTCACCGGTGGCCCACCTCGCCACGGCCTCGACCTCCTCGATCGCCAGGGTGCGACCGGCCCCTTGGTAGGCCAGCGTCGAGTCGACGTAACGGTCGGTGACCACGACCGCGCCCCGGGCCAGCGCGGGCAGCACCACCGTGTCGACGTGCTCGGCCTTGTCCGCGGCGTACAGCAGGGCCTCGGTGCGGTCGGAGAGGGACCCGGTGGCAGGGTCCAGCACGATCCGCCGCAGCTCCCGGCCCACCGCGGTGTCACCGGGCTCGTAGGTGAGCACGACCTGGTAGCCCTCGGCCTCCAGCCAGCCGCGCAGCGCCCGGGACTGGGTGGACTTCCCGGCCCCCTCGCCCCCCTCGAAGCACACGAAGACGCCCGTGGTGGGGTAGTGGCCCCCGCCACGGGCGGCGGCCCGACCTGGCCCGGGCGGGGCGGTCGGGTCGTGGTCGGTGCGGTCGTCGTTCAGGGTGGTCCCTCCGGGGTCGTGGGGACGACGCTACGAGATCGCGCCGACACCGCGCGCGCCGCCCCGGCGATGGTGAGGAAAAACAGCCCCAGGGTGCCTACCGCCGGGGTTGGGGTCGAGGCTACTTTGGTGGTGAGGCCCCGTGGTGCGCCCCGGGGCCCGGCACGGGTCGGGAGGCACCACCGCCAGGGGAAGCGGATCCCGCCCCACATGGGGAGACGAAGAATGACCGGACTTGACGCCGGGAGCACCCTCCGCACGAGGGGGCGCCCGCCACACTGGGCCCGCCGGGCACTGACGGCGGTGTCCCTCGCTCCGCTCGCCGCGGCCTTCGTCATGCTGCTGGGAGAGAACGCCATCGCGCCGGCGGCCCCCCTCGAGATCTCGATCACCACCGCCCAGCCCGGCGTTCCCGAGTACGACACCATCAGCGCCCCCGGCTACGCGGTCCCCGCTGGCGGTGGCCTCTCCCGCAGCGTCGCGGCGGCGCCGACCGCCTCCGTCGCCGACATCCCGGACCCCGCGCTGGCGGCCTACCAGCGCGCCGCGGTGGTGATCAACGCCTCCGACGCCGGGTGCCACCTGCCCTGGCAGCTGCTCGCGGCCGTGGGCCGGGTCGAGTCCAACCACGGCCAGTACGCCGGCAGCACCCTCGACGCCGGCGGCGTGGCCACCCCCCCGATCATCGGGGTCAGGCTCGACGGCCACGGCGGCACCACCCGGATCCCCGACACCGACGCGGGAGAGCTCGACGGCGACCAGCAGTTCGACCGCGCGGTGGGCCCGATGCAGTTCATCCCGTCGACCTGGGCGTTCGTCGGCGTGGACGCCGACCGCGACGGACGCCGCGACCCCCAGGACATCGACGACGCGGCACTGTCCGCCGCCGTCTACCTGTGCTCGGGCCGCGACGACCTGAGCACCGACGAGGGGGCCCGGCGGGCGGTCCACCGCTACAACCACAGCGACCGGTACGTCGACCTGGTCCTGCAGATCGCGGCGGCCTACACCCGCGGCGACTCCTGGACCGTCACCGGCGGCGCCACGACCCTCCCCACGCTGCCGACCGGCTCCACCGGCACCGGGCCCGTCGTCCCGGGCGGCACACCGGCTGCCGGCCAGCCGACCGCGGTCCCTGTCCCGCAGCCCACCGCCGTACCCGTGACCCCGGACCCGGGGCCCAGCGAACCTCCGGCCCCGGGGCCCAGCGAGCCTCCGAACCCCAACCTGCCCCCGACGCCGGACCCCAACCTGCCCCCACCGGACCCGA
>NZ_DAOMFK010000076.1:0-13547 GCF_035429765.1 Nocardioides sp.
CCGGGAAAGACGGACGGCCGAACCCACGCGACGATGGGTTCGGCCGTCCACGATGCCTCTCGAGACATCACACTGGTCGGGCTGACAGGATTTGAACCTGCGGCCTCTTCGTCCCGAACGAAGCGCGCTACCAAACTGCGCCACAGCCCGCTGCGGACCACCGCCCGCAACCTGGGCGAGCATACCGGAGCGGTTCGGGCCGTCCGAATCCGGGCGAGCCACGGCCACGGCGACGTCCAGGGTCAGGAGGTGGGGATGAGCGTGAGCAGCGTGGCCTCGGGGCGACAGGCCACCCGGATCCGCGCGTAGGGGCTGGTGCCGAGCCCGGCGGAGACGTGCAGCCAGGCCGAGCCAGGGTCGCCGAGGCGGGAGGCCGCCGGGTGGCGGTGCAGCCCCTTGGCGCGGGCGTGGTCCAGGTCGCAGTTGGTCGTCAGCGCCCCGTAGAAGGGCAGGCACACCTGGCCACCGTGGGTGTGCCCGGCGATGATCGCGTCGTACCCGTCGGCGGCGAACCGGTCCAGCACCCGCAGGTACGGCGCGTGCGTCACGGCCAGCCGCAGGTCCGCGGTCGGGTCGGCCGGACCGGTGACCAGGTCGAGCCGGTCGTAGCCCAGGTGCGCGTCGTCGACCCCCGCGAACCCCACCCGCGTCCCGTGGATCTCCAGCGTGTCGACCCGGTTGGTCAGGTCCACCCAGCCGCGGTCCTCCAGCGCCTCGGCCAGGTCGGTCCACGGCAGCGGGACGCCGGTACGCCGACGGCCGTCGTCGGGCAGCACGTAGCGCAGCGGGTTCTTCAGCATCGGCGCGAAGTAGTCGTTCGACCCGAGCACGAAGACCCCCGGCGCGTCCAGGAGCCCGTCGTACGCCGCGAGCACCGCTGCCACGGCGTCCCGGTGGCCCAAGAAGTCCCCTGTGGTCACCACCAGGTCGGGCGCCAGCCGGGCGAGATCGCGCAGCCAGGCCTGCTTGCGCGTCTGGCCGGGGGTCATGTGGAGATCGGACAGGTGCAGCACCCGCAGTGGCGCACTGCCCGGCGGCAGCGTCGGGACGGTGACCTCGCGCAGCGTGTACGCCCGCGCCTCCCACGCGGCGTACGCCGTCAGCGTCGCCCCGGCCAAGGCTCCTCCGGCGGCCAGGCCGCTCACCGCTCTGCTCAGTTCCACGCGGCAAGGCTGCCACAATGGCCCGCATGAGTGCTCTGAAGGACCGTCTGCGCGCCGACCTCACCACCGCCATCAAGGCCCGGGACGAGACCCGCTCCTCGACGCTGCGCATGGTCCTCACTGCCGTCACCACCGCGGAGGTGGCCGGCAAGACCCAGCGCGAGCTGACCGACGACGACATCGTCGGCGTGCTCTCGACGGAGGCCAAGAAGCGGCGCGAGGCCGCCGCCGCGTTCGCCGAGGCCGGCCGTGAGGAGCTCGCCGCCAAGGAGCTGGCCGAGGCCGCGGTGATCGCCGACTACCTGCCCGCGCAGCTGACCGCGGGTGAGATCGCCGCTCTGGTGGCGGCCGCGGTCGAGCAGACCGGCGCCGCCGGGGAGGGGATGCGCGCCATGGGCAAGGTCATGGGTGTGCTCACCCCGCAGACCAGGGGCAGGGCCGACGGCGGATCGGTTGCCGCGGAGGTACGACGGCAGCTGGGCTGACTCGCGACCGGCGGGCGGGCCTCAGCCCCGACCGTGGCCCCGGCCGCCATGGCCGTGGCCACCGTGGTTGCCGCCGCCGTTGTTCTTCTTGGGCGGCGGCTTGGGCTTCACTCCGGTGGACGGGTAGATCGTCACCTGCGTGCCGCTGCCGGCCTGGTAGCCCGAGCCGGGCGAGGAGTAGGCCACGGTGCCCTTGGGGCTGGCGCTGTTGACGGCCCCTCCCACCACCGGGATGAACCCCGCCCCGCGGAGTGTCGCCTCGGCGCTGCTGATGCTCATCCCGCTCACCGAGGGCACGGTGACCAGCACGCCGCGGATCTGGGTCGCGTCGGGGGCCACGAAGTCCTGGTAGGTCAGGTACTGCTGGATGGCGTGCATCGCGTCGCCCCAGATCGGGCCGGCCGTGGTGGAGCCGTGGGTGGAGACCTGCGTGTAGCCGCCGATCTGCTGGTAGTCCAGGCTGATCGGGGTGCCGAACGAGTTGGCCCCGGCGACCATCGAGGCGGCCGCGAGCTGCGGGGTGTAGCCGACGAACCACACGGCCTGGTGGTTGTCGGCGGTGCCGGTCTTGCCGGCCGAGGGCACCGACAGGGCGATGCCGGCGCCGTAGCCGAAGCCTCCCGGCTCCTGCACCCCGCGGAGCACGTCGTTGACCGCGTCCGCGACGGCCTTGCTGAGCACCTGGGTGCACTGCGGCCGGTACCGCTTGACGGTCTTGCCGCTGGAGTCCTCGACCACGGTCACGGGCCGGGAGGCGCAGTGCATGCCCCGTGCGGCGAACGTCGCGTACGCCTCGGCCATCTCCAGCGGGCTGACGTCCGGGGTCCCGAGGGTGAAGGAGGCGGTGCGCTCCGCGCCGAGCCCACCCTTCCCGCCGGTGGGGTCGGTCAGCTCCAGCCCCATCCGCTTCGCGAGCCGGAAGGGGTCGCAGAGTCCGGTCTTCTGCTCCAGCTGGGCGTAGAAGGTGTTCACCGACTCGCGGGTGCCGGTGTACATGTTCTTCGCGCCGCTGGTCGTGGAGTTGTGCACCGTCCACGGCCCGTAGTCGTAGGGCGCCTTGTCGCAGTCGAGGTACTTCGACTTGTCCAGCGTGATGACCGGCGGCGAGTTGATGGTCTGCGCCATCGGGATGCCCTGCTGGATCGCCGAGGCGAGCACGAAGGCCTTGAACGTCGAGCCGCCGGAGAACCCGTTGGAGTCGCCGAACCGCTTGGGGACCACGTAGTTCAGGTAGGTCTGGCCGGCGGCCTTGTCGCTGCCCATGGGCCGGGACTGGGCGATCGCACGCACCTCGCCGGTGCCCGGCTCGACGATCGCCAGCCCGCCGATGGCGTTCTCCTTCGGGAACACGTGGCTGCGCACCGCGCGGTCCGCAGCGGCCTGGTACCGCAGGTCCACGGTGGTCCGGATGGTCAGCCCGCCCGAGTAGAGCAGCTTCTTGCGCTCGCTGGGCGTACGGCCGAGGCTCTTGTCCTTCATCAGGTAGCTGATGACGTAGTCGCAGAAGAAGGGCGCCCTCGAGTTGACGCAGCCGTTCGGGGTGGGCTGGACGTCCAGCTCGAGCTTCGAGCGCTTGGCCCGGGCCAGCTGGCGCTCGGAGATCACGTGCAGCTGGGCCATCCGGTCGAGGACGACGTCACGGCGCTCGCGGGCCTTGTCGGGGTAGTTGGTGGGGTCGTAGCCGGTGGGGTTCTTGACCAGGCCGGCGAGCACGGCGGACTGGCGCAGGTCGAGGTTCTTGGCGTTGACGTTGAAGTAGTGCTGCGCGGCCGACTGCACGCCGTACGCGCCGTCGCCGAAGTAGGCGGTGTTGAGGTAGCGCTCCAGGATCCAGTCCTTGGAGTGCTTCTGCTCGAGGGCGATCGCGTAGCGCAGCTCGCGGATCTTGCGCTCGTAGGTGTTGTCGGTCGCCGCGATCCGCTCCGCCTTGGTCTTGGCCTGGGCGAGCAGGGTGAGCTTGACCAGCTGCTGGGTGATCGAGGAGCCGCCCTGCACCTGCGCGCCGCTGGCCTGGTTGGTGATCAGCGCCCGCAGCGTGCCCTTCAGGTCGATGGCGCCGTGCTGGTAGAAGCGGAAGTCCTCGATCGCCACGATCGCCTTGACCATGGTGCGCGAGATCTGGGAGAGCGGGACCGAGATGCGGTTCTCGTCGTACAGCGTGGCGACCAGGTTCCCCTGCTCGTCGACGATCTGCGTGCGCTGGGCGAGGTCCTCGGTCTCGAGCTCGGCCGGCAGGTGGTTGATGGTCGTGGCGACCCGGTCGGCGCCCAGGCCCAGCGCGCCGGCGAACGGGATCGCCAGCCCGGCCACCACCACGCCCATCACGACCGCCACCAGGCCCATCACGCCCAGGTGCGAGAGCACCCGGGCAGGCGAGAGTCGTTCCTCGGGGGGCCTGGTCATGCCGACCAGGGTACGTGACCGGACTAGTCCCGACCCAGTCGACGAGATGGCCCCGAGTAGTCAGAACGGACTATGCCGTTTGGGCCTAACGAGTCTGTCGGCCCGGCGTGTCCCTCTTTACCTTTTACTCAGGGAGAAGAACCGGGCGGCCGTCACTCGGGACGCCGCTCAGACCAGATGAATGTGGGGACATCATGTGGGTTGAGGACTGGGCACCAGCGGCGGCCTGCCGCGACGCGCAACCGGACGCGCTGTTCGTGCGTGGTGCGGAGCAGAACAAGGCGAAGGTGCTGTGCAGGAGCTGTCCGGTGCGCACCGAGTGCCTGGCAGAGGCGCTGGACAACCAGATCGAGTGGGGTGTCTGGGGCGGGATGACCGAGCGGGAGCGTCGTGCGCTGCTCCGCCGTCGGCCGACCGCCTCGTGGCGCACGGTGCTGGAGGCCGCCAAGGCCGAGCACACCTCGGTCAGGGTCGGCGTCTGAGCGGTGCGGCGTGCCGGATTCCCCGCCTAGGCGGGGAATCAGCCTTCTGCGAGCAGCGCCCCGACCTGTCGGAGACCGTCCAGGTCGTGCACGTCGGTAGCCAGGGCCGGCACCACCGCGGTGGGAACGCCGGGATGGGCCGCCGCGAAGCGCTCGCGCAGCAGCCGCTCGCGCTCCACCATCCGGGACCGGTCGGCGTGCAGTCGCAGCAGCCCAGCGGTGAGCGTGCCGGTGCCGTGGCGCGTGAGCCGCGCCATCGCGGCCAGCGCCTCGTCGGCGTCCAGGTCGGACTCCGGCGGCTGGGTCGCCCGGTTCACCACCAGGCCGGCCAGCGGCATCTCGTCCTCGGTGAGCCGCTCGACGAAGTACGCCGCCTCCCGGAGGGCGTCCGGCTCGGGGGCCGCCACCACCAGGAACGCGGTCCCCTCCGCCTGCAGCAGCTCGAAGGTCTGCTGGGCGCGCTGCCGGAAGCCGCCGAACAGGGTGTCGAGGGCCGCCACGAAGGTCTGCATGTCCCGCAGCACCTGGGTGCCCAGGATCCGGTTCAGCGCGTTGGTGACCACGCCCAGGCCGGCGGTCATGAACCGCGCCGGACCCCGCGCCGGGGCCGTCAGCAGCCGGATGAACCGGCCGTCCAGGAAGCTCGAGAGCCGTTCGGGGGCGTCCAGGAAGTCCAGGGCCGAGCGTGAGGGCGGGGTGTCCACCACGATGAGGTCCGCCCCACCGGTACGCCGGGCGTCCCGGTGCAGCTGGCCCAGCTTCTCCATCGCCATGTACTCCTGGGTGCCGGCGAAGGAGCTCGACAGCGCGATGTAGAAGGGGTTGTCGAGGATCTGGCGGGCCTTCTCCGGGTTGGCCTGGCTTTCGACCACCTCGTCGAAGGTGCGCTTCATGTCCAGCATCATGGCGTCGAGCCGGCCGCCCTGGTCGCCTTCAAGGCCGACCACCGGGCGGGGGGTGTTGTCCAGTGCCTCGATGCCCATCGACTGGGCCAGCCGCCGGGCCGGGTCGATGGTGAGGACGATGACGTGCCGCCCGCGTTCGGCGGCCCGCAGGGCCAGGGCCGCGGAGGTGGTCGTCTTGCCCACCCCCCCGGAGCCGCAGCACACGATGATCCGGGTCGTCCGATCGTCGAGCACCGCGTCGACGTCCAGCACGGGCGCGATGAGCGCGGTGGAGGCGAGCGGGCCCACCCGCAGCCGGGGCTTGCGCGGCGTCGTGGTCATGCCATCCCCTGTTCCCTCAGCAGCGCCGCGAGCTGGTAGAGGCCGCCCAGGTCGACCCCTCCCGCCAGCCGCGGCAGCTCGTACGTCGGCAGCCCGAGCTCCTCGACGAGCGCCCGCTGGGAGTCCTCCAGGGCGCGCCGCTCGGCGTGGTCGTGCGCCTCCGCCGCGAGGCCGTCGACCAGACCGGGCAGCAGCTCGACGTTGGCGGCGAGCAGGTCCGCCTCGATCCGGGCGCGGTCCAGGCGCCCCTCGCGGGCGGCGGTCAGCTCCTCGGTGCTGAGGTCGCGCGGCCGGACCAGGTTGACCACGATCCCGCCGACCGGGAGCCGGGCCGCGCGCAGGTCGGCGATCCCGTCGGTGGTCTCCTGCACCGGCATCTCCTCCAGGACGGTGGCCAGGTGCACCACCGTGCGCGGGGAGCGGAACAGGGTCATCACGGTGTCTGCCTGGCTCTTGATCGGGCCCATCTTGGCCAGCCCGGCCAGCTCGTTGTTGACGTTGAGGAACTGCGCGATCCGTCCGGTGGGGGGTGCGTCGAGCACGACCGAGTCGTAGTGGATGGCGTCCTTGTTGCGCCGGTTGCGCTTGGCCGCCTCGTACACCTTCCCGGTCAGCAGCACGTCGCGTACGCCGGGCGCGATGGTGGTCGCGAACTCGACCACGCCGAACCGGTCCAGCGCGCGGCCCGCCCGACCGAGCTTGTAGTACATCGAGAGGTACTCCAGCAGCGCGGACTCGGGGTCGATGTGCAGGGCGTAGACCGAGCCGGCCCGTCCGTCCGGGCCGGTCAGCCCGGTGGCGATGCGTCGCTCGGCGTACGGCAGCGGGTCGACGTCGAACATCCGGGCGATCCCCTGGCGGCCCTCCACCTCGCACAGCAGCACGTTGCGGCCGTGCGAGGCCAGCGCCAGCGCCAGCGCCGCCGCGATGGTGGACTTGCCCGTCCCGCCCTTGCCGGTCACCACGTGGAGCTGCACTCTCGGCCAGTCGGGGGCATTGGTGGGAGGCACGTCTGCCAGCCTAGGTGAGCCGCCGGTGGCCTCCGCGACCAGGCAGCGGGCCGCCGATGGCTAGGATCGGCGGGCGGGGAGCATCCGGAGAAGGAGGCAGGTCGTGGACAAGGTCGTCGCGAGCGCCGCAGCAGCGGTCGAGGACATCCCGAGCGGGGCCACTCTCGCGGTGGGCGGGTTCGGCCTGTGCGGGATCCCGTCGGTGCTGATCGAGGCGCTGCTGGAGGCCGGTCCCACGGACCTGGAGGCGGTCTCGAACAACTGCGGCGTGGACGAGTGGGGGCTGGGGCGGCTGCTGTACGCCAAGCGGCTGCGCCGGATGGTCTCCTCCTACGTCGGAGAGAACAAGGAGTTCGCCCGGCAGTACCTCCACGGTGAGCTCGAGGTCGAGCTGACCCCGCAGGGCACCCTCGCGGAGCGGATGCGGGCCGGTGGCTCGGGGATCCCCGCGTTCTACACCGCCACCGGGGTGGGCACCCAGGTCGCCGAGGGCGGGCTGCCCTGGCGCTACGACGACTCCGGCAACGCCGTCGTCGCCTCACCGGCCAAGGAGGTGCGCGAGTTCGACGGCCACGAGTACGTCCTGGAGCGCGCGATCGTCGCGGACTTCGCGCTGGTGCGGGCTTGGAAGGGCGACCGCCACGGCAACCTCGTCTACCGCCAGTCGGCGAGGAACTTCAACCCGCTGGCCGCGATGTGCGGCAGGGTGACGCTCGCGGAGGTGGAGCACCTGGTCGAGCCCGGCGAGCTGGACCCCGACCAGGTCCACACCCCTGGTGTGTACGTGCAGCGGGTCGTCCCGCTGACCCCCGACCAGGCGGCCGAGAAGCAGATCGAGAGGCGCACGGTGCGCCCGCGAGAGGAGGCCTGAGATGGCCTGGACGCGTGAGGAGATGGCCGCCCGCGCCGCGGCCGAGCTCACCGACGGCTCCTACGTCAACCTCGGCATCGGCCTGCCGACGCTGGTGCCCAACTACGTGGGTGAGAACGTCGAGCTGGTGCTGCAGTCCGAGAACGGCATCCTCGGCGTCGGCCCGTACCCGTACGCCGGGGAGGAGGACCCCGACCTGATCAACGCCGGCAAGGAGACCGTCACCATCCGGCGCGGGGCCAGCTTCTTCGACTCCGCCACCTCCTTCGGGATGATCCGGGGCGGCAAGATCGACGCCGCCATCCTCGGGGCGATGCAGGTGAGCGCGACCGGGGACATCGCCAACTGGATGATTCCCGGCAAGATGGTCAAGGGCATGGGCGGCGCGATGGACCTGGTCCACGGCGCGAAGAGGGTCATCGTGCTGATGGAGCACGTCGCCAAGGACGGCTCGTACAAGATCGTCAACGAGTGCTCCCTGCCCTACACCGGCAAGGGCGTGGTCCAGCGGATCATCACCGACCTCGGCGTCCTCGACGTGACCCCCGACGGCCTGACGCTGGTCGAGCTGGCCCCCGGGGTCACCGAGGACGAGATCAGGGAGAAGACCGAGCCCGCGCTGGTCTAGCCCCCGGGTAGGGTGCGCACCATGACCAAGTGGGAGTACCTGACCGCCCCGATCCTGGTGCACGCGGCCAAGCAGATCCTCGACAACTTCGGTGCCGACGGCTGGGAGCTCATCCAGGTCGTGCCCGGCCCCAACCCGGAGAACCTGGTGGGCTACTTCAAGCGCGAGCTTGCGGGGTGAGCGCGATGACCCCGGAGCAGCGGCTCGCCGAGCTCGGACTGGCGGTTCCCGACGTGGTGGCGCCGCTGGCGGCGTACCAGCCCACGGCCAGGACCGGGAACCTCGTCTTCACCGCCGGTCAGCTCCCGGCCCGCGACGGACAGATGGTGGCGACCGGCAAGGTGGGCGCCGAGGTCACCGAAGAGCAGGGCTACGACTGCGCCCGGCAGTGCGCGCTCAACGCCCTCGCGGCGGTCAAGGCCGAGATCGGTGAGCTGTCCCGCGTCACGCGGGTGGTGAAGGCCGTGGTCTTCGTCGCGTCGGCGCCCGGCTTCACCGCCCAGCCGAAGGTCGCCAACGGCGCGTCGGAGCTGCTCGGCGAGGTGTTCGGCGACGCCGGGCGGCACGCCCGGTCCGCCGTGGGCGTCAGCGTGCTGCCCCTGGACGTGCCGGTCGAGGTGGAGCTGGTGGTCGAGGTCGCTGGATGATCAGCGTCCCGCTTCCCCCGCACCTGGTCGAGCAGGCGCGGGAGTACATCGACGGGACGCGCGCGCCCGCTGAGCCGCGCAACGCAGCAACGGTGGCCCTGCTTCGGCCGGGCGCGCGGGGACCCGAGGTGTACCTGCTGCGCCGCCAGACCTCCATGGCCTTCGCCGCGGGGATGTGCGTCTTCCCCGGTGGCGGCGTCGACGCCCGCGACTTCGACACCGACGTGGCCTGGGCCGGACCGTCCCGGGCCGCCTGGGCAGCCCAGCTGGGGGTGGACGAGCCGACCGCCGGTGCGCTGGTCTGCGCGGCGGTGCGGGAGACCTTCGAGGAGTCGGGGGTGCTGCTGGCCGGGCCGGATGCCGGGTCGGTCGTCGCCGACACCACCGGTGCGGACTGGGAGGCCGACCGGGTGGCCCTGGAGCGTCGGGAGCTGTCGCTGACCGAGCTCCTGGACCGGCGTGCGCTGGTGCTGCGCACCGACCTGCTGGGGCCCTGGGGCGGCTGGCTGACACCGGTGTTCGAGCCGCGGCGCTACCGGACCTGGTTCTTCGTCGCCGAGCTCCCCGAGGGGCAGCGGACCCGCGACGTCTCCACGGAGTCCGACCGGGTGCTGTGGCTCCCGGCCCGCGACGTGGTCGACACCGTGGACGCCGGTGTCCTTTTCTGGCTGCCGCCGACGTACTGCAGCTGCCTGGAGATCAGCGGGTACGACGACCCGGCCGCGACGCTCGCGGCCGCGGCGGGTCGGCAGGTCGAGATGTTCATGCCCGAGATCGTCGACCGCGACGAGGCCGTGCTGTCGGTGCCGCCCCGGTTCGAGGCGATGCTCGCCGAGCACCACGGTCGGGCGTGAGCTGGGCCGGGGGGTCGTTCGGGCAGCGTGGCCGTTGCGTGCTCGCCCCCAACCCGAACCCGATGACGCTCGACGGCACCAACACCTGGGTGCTGCGCGAGCCGGGCGGCCGCCGTTGCGTCGTGGTGGACCCTGGGCCCGCGATCCCCGCCCACCTTGACGCGATCGCCGAGGTGGCCGGCGAGGTGGCGGTCGTGCTGCTCACCCACCACCACGACGACCACGCGGAGGCCGCCCGGGAGTTCGCGGAGCGGATGGGGTGCGGCGTGCGCGCCCTCGACCCGGCGTACCGGCTCGGCGAGGAGGGGCTCGTCGACGGGGACGTGGTGGCGGTGGACGGCCTGGAGATCAGGGTGGTCGGCA
The DNA here is from genome assembly GCF_035429765.1 of Nocardioides sp. GTDB lineage: Bacteria > Actinomycetota > Actinomycetes > Propionibacteriales > Nocardioidaceae > Nocardioides. The sequence goes on from NZ_DAOMFK010000076.1 coordinate 10,133, forward strand.
CCCCGGGGCACACCGCGGACTCCCTGTCGTTCCTGCTGCCTGCGGAGTCCGCGGTGCTCACGGGGGACACGGTGCTCGGCCGGGGGACGACGGTGGTGGTCCACCCCGACGGCCAGCTCGGCGCCTACCTGGACTCGCTGGACCGGCTGCACGCCCTCGCCGCGGCGCACGAGATCACCACCGTGTGGCCCGGCCACGGTCCGGTCATCGCCGACGCGCTCCCGGCGCTGGACCACTACCGAGCCCACCGCCGCGAGCGGCTCGAGCAGGTCCGCGAGGCGCTGCGAACGCTCGATCCGGGCAGCCCGGCGTACGCCGACCTGCAGCGCCGCGACGCGCTCGCCCGCGCCGTCGTCGAGCTGGTCTACGCCGACGTCGACCCGGTGCTGTGGGGCGCCGCGGAGCTCTCGGTCCGCGCCCAGCTGGCCTACCTCCTCCGTTGACTCGCGCCTCCCGCCCCGTTGAGTCGCGCCTCCCGCCCCGTTGAGTCGCGCCTCCGGCTCCGTTGAGTCGCGCCTAGCGCCCCGTTGACTCGCGCCTCCCGCCCCGTTGAGTCGCGCTTCGTACGTCGGCAGATGTTCATCCACAGGGCAGTCGGGACAGGGCGCTATCCACAGGCACGCTCCAGTCCGCCGCCGCGGACGCCGTCCGGAGGCAAGCCTGCCCGTGTGACAGATGCCAAGCAGCGATTCCCCGACGTCCCCTTCACGCGGGCAGAGGCCCGCTCCTGGGGGATCCGGCCACGCCAGCTGGACGCCGCGCTGAGAGCGAGACGCCTCGTTCGGCTTCTGCGGGGCGTCTACCTCCGTGCGGATGTCGAGCCGACCGTGCTCGTGCGCCTCCACGCTGTCAGTTTGGTCATCAGCCGATACTCGGTGATCTGCGACCGCACGGCGGCGTGGGTGCTGGGCGTGGACGTCTTCGCCTACGGCGAGTTGGACGCGGTCCCGGACATCGAGAGCTGCGTCCTACGTGACCACCGGGCCACGCAGCGTCAGGGAGTCTTCGGCAGCACCCGCGACCTGAAGCCCGGGGACTGGCTGGAGATCGACGGGATCAGGGTCACCACGCCCTTGCGTACGGCGATGGACCTGGGCTGCGTGCTCGGGCGACGCGATGCCCTGGCAGCGATGGATGCGCTCGCCCGGCGCTACACGTTCACCATCGCGGAGATGCAGCAGCAGCTCCCGCGGTACTTCCGCCGACGTGGCGTCGTCCAGCTCCGAGAGCTGGTCCCGCTTGTGGACGGGCGGTCGGAGTCGATGGGTGAGTCGTGGACCAGGCTGGAGATCATCGACCTCGGGCTGCCCACGCCTGTCTCGAACCACTGGGTGATGGTGGATGGTGTCCCGCGCTTCCGACTCGACCTCGCCTACCCGCGCGCTCGCATCTGCATCGAGTACGACGGTGAGGAGTTCCACTCGACCGAGGCGCAGCGGGCGCACGACGAGGCTCGCCGAGAATGGCTGCGTCGCCACGGGTGGTGCGTCATCGTCCTCACCAAGGACTCCTTCACCCCCGAGGCGCTGCGTGTGTGGACGGAGGAGCTGCGAGACGAGCTGCGCCGGCGCACGCAGCGCCCGCGGCCGGCGTACCGCCGGCTCGGCGTCGTGCGCTGAAAGGCCACACGGGGCGCGAGTCAACGGGGCACGGGGCGCGAGTCAACGGGGCACGGGGCGCGAGTCAACGGGGCGGGAGGCGCGAGTCAACGGGGCGCGGGGCGCGAGTCAACGGGGCGCGGGGCGCGAGTCAACGGGCCCGGCGGGCCAGCCGGTCGACCTCCATGATCACCACGGAGCGCGGCTCGAGGCGGATCCACCCGCGGGAGGCGAAGTCGGCCAGTGCCTTGTTCACGGTCTCCCGCGAGGCGCCGACCAGCTGGGCCAGCTCCTCCTGCGTCAGGTCGTGGTGGACGTGGATGCCGTCGTCGGCGCTGCGGCCGAACCGGTCGGCCAGGTCCAGCAGCGCCTTGGCGACCCGCCCCGGTACGTCGGAGAAGACGAGGTCGGCGACCACGTCGTTGGCCTTGCGCAGGCGACTCGCCAGCTGGGTCAGCAGGCCGCGGGCCACCACCGGGCGACCGTCGAGCCACCGGAGCAGGTCCTCGTGGGACAGCGACAGGAACGTGGTGTCGGTGACCGCAGTGACCGTCGCCGAGCGGGGACCCGGGTCGAACAGGGAGAGCTCGCCGAACATCTGACCCGGGCCCAAGATGGCCAGCAGGTTCTCGCGACCGTCGGAGGAGGTGCGGCCGAGCTTGATCTTGCCCTCCATCACGATGTACAGCCGGTCCCCGGAGTCACCCTCGTGGAACAGCACGTCACCACGGCGCAACCGGTTCTCCGACATCGACGCCCGCAGGGCGGTCGCGGCCTCGTCGTCCAGTGCACTGAACAGCGGAGCCTGTCGCAGCACGTCGTTGTTCACCTGGGACCTCCAGTCCTCTGCTCCCCGGGATTCGGGGGGCGACCCTGATCCTAGCCAGTGGCATGCGTCACAGCGACAGCCACCGGCCCGGAGCGGCGCCACCGGTGTCCGGCGGCCCGCAGAGCACCGGGGCGGGGGAGGCGCCGTAGGCTTGCCCGGTGCCCGACACCGCCCTGGTCCGTCGCGCGCGGCGGATCAACCGTGTGCTGGCGCAGACCTACCCCGACGCGCGCTGCGAGCTGGACTTCGCCGACCCGTTCCAGCTGCTCGTGGTGACGGTGCTGAGCGCCCAGACGACCGACCGGCGGGTCAACGCGGCGAGCCCCGCCCTGTTCACGGCGTACCCGACGGCGGAGGCGATGGCGGCCGCTCCCCGCGAGCACCTGGAGCAGCTCATCGGGCCACTGGGCTTCTTCCGGGCCAAGACCGACGCGGTCCTCAAGCTCAGCCAGGCGCTGGTCGAGCGCTACGACGGGCAGGTGCCCCCGCGGATGGCCGACCTGGTCACCCTCCCGGGAGTGGGGCGCAAGACCGCCAACGTGGTGCTCGGCAACGCCTTCGGCATCCCGGGCATCACCGTCGACACCCACTTCGGGCGGCTCGTCCGCCGATTCGGGTGGACCGTCGAGACCGACCCGGTCAAGGTGGAGCACGAGATCGGGGCGCTGTTCCCCCGCCGCGACTGGACGATGCTCAGCCACCACGTGATCTGGCACGGGCGCCGGATCTGCCACGCCAAGAGACCGGCCTGCGGCGCCTGCCCGGTGGCCCGCTGGTGCCCGGCGTACGGCGAGGGGCCGGTCGACCCCGCGCAGGCCGCGCTGCTGGTCAAGACGCAGGGCCCGGCATGAGCCTCAGGTCGGGCCTGCTGAGCGGGCTGGTGGCGGCGGCCGTGCTGCTCGTGGGCTGCGCCGGCCCGGACTCCTCCTCGGGCCAGGGGGCGGGGGCCGGCCCGGCGAGAGTGGACGTGGACACCCCGGCCCTCCGC
>NZ_DAOMFK010000077.1:0-13538 GCF_035429765.1 Nocardioides sp.
TGGCTCCCTTGCGGTGCCGTCGCCGGCGGTGCCGGCAGGTCGGCGGGAGGGGCGTCGGCCTGGGCGGCGGCTGCGGCCGCGAGGCGATCACGGAGAGAGCTCATCGGCGTTTCCTGCGTCGTCGGGAGTTGCTGTCGTCGGCCTCGTCGTCTGGATCAGGGTTCTCTTCGCCGGCCAGCGAGGCCGCCAGCGTGCGAAGCGTCTTGCTGGACGGGTGGTCAGGCGCCGACATCACGATCGGCCGCCCCGCGTTGGTGGCGGCGGCGATGTCGATCGAGGTGGAGATCCGGGCGGTCACCGGCATCCCGAGGATCGCCTCGACCTTCTCCGCGCTGATGCCCACGGCGTCGTCGGCCCGGTTCAGCAGCAGGAACCGGTGGTCCCGGGTGATGTCGAGCATGTCCAGGGTCTCGAGGGCGACCTTGACGTTCTTCAGGGTGGGAACGTCGAGCGTGGCCACCATCACCAGGTCATCGGTCTCGTCCAGGGCCGTCAGGGTCTGCTCGTCGAAGGCCGGCGCGGTGTCGAGGATGACGTAGTCGTACTTCTCCTTCAGGGTGCGCACCATTCGCGAGACCAGCGTGGGCGAGATCCGGTCCCTCGCGTCGGGAAGGTTGGGGGCCGCCATCACCATCAGCCCTGAGTCGTGCCGGGTCAGCAGCCCGTCGATCGACCCGTAGTCCAGGGTGTCCTCGCTGCCCACTGCGTGCTCGATGGAGTGGGACGGGAACAGCTGCATGGTGATCGCGACGTCCCCGAAGGCGAGGTCGAGGTCGACCAGGCACACCTGTCGGGCTCCGCGGTCGCCGAGGGCCAGGGCGAGGTTGACCGCCATGGTCGTCTTGCCGACCCCTCCCTTGGGGGAGAAGATCGAGATGACCTTCCCGGTGTGCGCCGCTCCGCCGGGGCCGCGCAGCGCCTGCCACAGCTGGCGGGCACGGTCTGCGGCCGCGTCGATGGCGTTCTCGTCCGCGCTGAGGACCACGTCCCGGGCGCCCGAGTGCATGGCCCGGGTGAGTACGTCGGTGTCCACCACGTCGCGGACGAGCACGACGCTGGTGGTCGGCCGGCTGAAGCGCAGTCCGTCGCAGACAGACAGCGCCTCCTCCAGCTCCACGGTGGGTCCGAGCACGACGAGGTACTCGTCGGGTCGGTTGTCCAGCCAGGGCCCGAGACGGTCCGACGACTCGACGCCGTGCGTGCCCGGTGGCAGGGCACCCAGCAGTGTGTTGATGACACCGCTGTTGGGGTCGATGACGACTGGCATGCTGGTTCTTCCTGATCAGTTGTAGAGGTTGTCGCGGCCGACACCGCGGTCGTAGCCGGTGGCGCTGTGCTCGTTGAGCAGGGCGAACGCCAGCTTGCCGTGGCTGTAGGCCCAGATGACCTTCTCCGCGTCCTTCTGCGTGACCGCGATGGTCAGCAGCGTCTTGGGGATCTCCTGCGTGGTCTGTCCGGTGTCGGTCGTGGTGGTGGTCTTGGTCACCGCCGAGGTCGAGCCCACGCCCAGGACCAGCACCCGCTTGAGCAGCATCACCACGCGGTGGGTGTCCTCGATGTCGCCCTCGGACTGGATGTGGTAGATCGAGACCTCCGACCCGGGGTTCACGAACCCGGCGACCCGGGAGGGGTCGCTCAGGTCGACCGAGATCGCCTGCATGCCCTTGGGGATGGCCAGGACCGCGGACTCGGGCTCGCCCCCGAACTTGGCGGCGATGATCTGCTCACCGGGGTAGATCATCGTGACCGCCACCTGTCCGGTGAGGGTCTGGGTGCTGGTCAGCGCACCGTCGATGATCTCGCGCTGCGGGACGGCGGCCAGCTTCAGCTTGCCGGCCGCCTGTGCGGACTCGATGGTCTCGCCGGGCTCAATGGTCTGGACCGCCGTCAGTACGTCGGCCGTGTCGAACTGCTCGATCGCCCGGCTGTCGGCGTTGCGCACGTACACGAAGACCAGCGCGGTGCCGATGACGGCGACCAACGTGGCCAGGAGAAGCAGAACAGAACGTCGGTTCATGGTGCGCTGGCACCTTTCGGTGGCGGGGGATGGCGCGTGCTGTCCCCGTGTACTGGTCCTGGTGAGCGGTGGTGCGGCCGGCCGCGTCCGTCTGTGGCCCGGAGCCTGTAGCGGCCTTCCGGCGGCGACTTTAATGGTCTAGTCAGAGACCTGTCCTGAAAACGGAAGAACCCGCCAAACCCCCACAAATACGGGGGATTCGGCGTTCAGCGTGTCGTCGTTCAGGGTAGGTACAGCGCAGCGACGTCGTCCTTGAACTCGCGCATCACCACGTTGCGCTTGAGCTTCAGGCTGGGTGTCAGCTGGCCGCTCTCCTCGGTCCAGTCCACCGGCAGGATCGCGAACTTCCGGATGGACTCGGCCTTGGAGACCGCCTTGTTCGCCTCCGCCACCGCGAGGGCGACGACGGAGTTGAGATCCGGGTCGTCCACGAGGTCGGCGAGCGGACCGGCCTTGCCGTGCTGCTCGGCCCACGGCCCGAACACCTCCGGGTCGATGGTGACCAGGGCGCCGATGAACGGGCGACCGTCTCCGACCACCATGCACTGCGAGATCAGGGCGTGGGCCCGGAGCCGGTCCTCGAGAACGGCGGGAGCGACGTTCTTGCCACCGGCGGTGACGATGATCTCCTTCTTCCGCCCCGTGATCCGGACGAAGCCCTCGTCGTCGATCTCGCCGATGTCGCCGGTGTGGAACCACCCGTCGGGCTCGAGCGCCTCCGCGGTGGCCTCCTCGTTGTTCCAGTAGCCGGCGAACACCTGCCCGCCCCGGAACAGCAGCTCCCCGTCGTCGGCGACCCGGACGGCGGTCCCGGCGATCGGCCGGCCGACCGAGCCGATCCGCACGGCGTCGGGACGGTTCGCGGCGAGCGCCGCGGTGGTCTCGGTCAGCCCGTACCCCTCGAGCACGGTGAGGCCGACACCTCGGTAGAAGTGCCCCAGCCGGTCGCCCAGCGGGGCACCACCGGAGATGGCGTACACGCAGCGCCCGCCCACCGCGTCGAGGAGCTTGCGGTACACGAGTCGGCGGAACACCGCGTGCTGCGCGCGGACCGCGAGCGAGGGCCTGCCCCGGTCCAGTCCGCGTGACCAGGCGATGGCCACGTGGGCGGCCCGGTCGAAGATCCGGCCCTTGCCCTCCGCCGTGGCCTTCTGGGAGGCGGTGTTGAAGATCTTCTCGAACACCCGCGGCACCCCGAGGACGAAGGTCGGCCGGAAGGCCTGCAGGTCCGTGGTGAGGTTCGGGATGTCCGCGCTGTGGCCCATCCGGATGGCCCGCTTGACGCAGCCCACCTGGATGATCCGGGCGAAGACGTGGGCGAGCGGCAGGAACAGCAGGGTCGCGGCGTCCTCGGTGAAGAGGGGCCTCTCCTCCTCGAGCACCACCTCGAGCTCGAACATGAAGTTCCCGTGGGTGAGCATGCATCCCTTGGGGCGTCCCGTGGTCCCGGAGGTGTAGATCAGCGTGGCCATGTCCGCGGGCGTCGCGCTGGTACGCCGCTGCTCGAGGAGGTCGTCCTCGACGCCGGCGCCGTGCTCGGTGAGGAGGGCGACCGCGCCCTCGTCCAAGCACCAGACCTCCCGGAGCTCGGGCAGGCCGGCCCGCACCTCGGCGATCCGGCTCAGGTGCGCGGCGCTCTCCACCACCACGGCCCGGGCGCCCGAGTCGCGCAGGATCCAGTCGATCTGGTCGGCCGAGGAGGTCTCGTAGATCGGGACGGTCACCGCGCCGGCGAACCAGATCGCGTAGTCCAGCAGGGTCCACTCGTAGCGGGTCCTGGAGATGATGGCGACCCGGTCGCCGACCTCGATCCCGGCGGCGACAAGACCCTTGGCGGCGGCGGCCACCTCGGCGAGGAACCGGCCGGCAGTGACGTCCTCCCAGCCGGTGCCGATCTTGCGGCTGAACACCACCCGGTCCGCGTCGTCACGGGCGTTGCGCACCACGTCGTCGGTGAGGTTCCCCACCGCTGGAACCTGGTAGGTCGGGGGCGCGGCGTACTCCCGCACGGTTCCTCCTCCAGCTCGTCTCCTGGTTGCAGGTTACCGCCGGACGAGCGCCCCGAAGCGTCGGGTAGGCTCGCTCTTCGCCGCCCGAACCGACCGGTGCTTCCCGCCGGTCGCGCACCACCCCGAGGGGACCACCCGATGGCTGAGCAGACGACCTCGTCGATCGTCATCGAGTCCGATCCCGCGACGATCATGGACGTCATCGCGGACTTCGACAGCTACCCGGGATGGGCCAAGGGGGTGCGCGTCGCCGACGTGCTGTCGACCTTCGACGACGGGCGCGCCGAGCGGGTGTTCTTCCACCTCGACGTCCCGCCGATCCGCGACGAGTACACCCTGCAGTACATCTGGACCGGCGACGAAGAGGTCACCTGGTGGCTCGTGGAGGGACGGGTGCTCACCCACATGGACGGCACCTACCTGCTGCGAGACCTCGGGGACGGCTCGACGGAGGTCACCTACCGGCTGGCCCTGGACCTCTCCATCCCGCTGATCGGCATGATCAAGCGCAAGGGGGAGAAGATGATCATCCACGCGGCGCTCACCGGGCTGAAGAAGCACGTCGAGTCGCTGTGACCACGCACCGACCCGGCGGCACCCGTGCGCATCCTCCTGTTCACCGGTAAGGGCGGCGTCGGCAAGTCCACCGTCGCCGCTGGCACCGCCGCCCTGGCGGCCGCCTCCGGGTACCGCACGCTGGTGCTCTCGACCGACGCCGCGCACTCGCTGTCCGACGCCTTCGGCACCGAGGTCGGGTGTGAGCCCACCGAGGTCGCGGCCCGACTCTACGTGCAGCAGGTGGACGCCCAGCTCCGCTTCCAGCAGTCGTGGGTGGACATCCAGGGCTACCTGCTGGCGGTGCTGGACGTGGCCGGGGTCGACCCGGTGGCTGCCGAGGAGCTCACGGTGATCCCCGGCGCCGAAGAGGTCCTGGCGCTGCTCGAGCTCAGGCTGCACGCGAGGTCGGGTGCCTGGGACGTGATCGTCGTGGACTGTGCCCCCACCGCCGAGACGCTTCGCCTCCTCGCCCTGCCCGAGGCGCTCGGCTGGTACATGTCCCGGATCTTCCCGGTGCAGCGGCGGGTGGTGGCCGCGCTCAAGCCGGTGATCTCGAAGGCCGCCGGGATGCCGGTGCCCGAGGGGACGGTGTTCGACGCGGTGGAACGGCTGCACCGCGAGCTGGACGAGGTGCGCGGGCTGCTCTCCGGGCCGCTCTCCTCGGTGCGACTGGTGCTCACCCCCGAGGCGGTCGTGCTCGCCGAGGCCAGGCGCTCGTACACGACCCTGTCGCTGTTCGGCTACCGGGTCGACGGGGTCGTGGCGAACCGGGTGTTCCCCAGCGAGGGAGCCGACCGCTGGCGGGCGGGGTGGGTCGATGCCCAGGACGCCGTGCTCACCCAGGTCCGCGAGTCCTTCGCGGGCCTGCCGGTCTGGCGCGCCCAGTACCGCACCGGGGAGCCGGTCGGCCTCGGTGCCCTCACCCGGCTCGCCGAGGACCTGTACGCCGGCAGCGACCCGCTCGCCGTACCGACGGGCGAGGGCCCGTTCCGGCTGTCCAGGACGGGGGCCGGCACCGTGCTGCACCTGGCGCTGCCGTTCGTGACGCACGACCAGGTCGACCTCGCCCGCGACGGCGATGAGCTCGTGGTGACCGTGGCGTCGTATCGTCGACTTCTCACCCTCCCCGCCGGGCTCGCCCGGCACCGCATCGTGGGTGCCCGTGTGGATGCGGGTGAGCTTCAGGTGAGGTTCGAGGAGAGTATGCCGTGACGGACGAGGACGAGACCCGCGAGAGCCCTGTGGACGTGGGGTCGCTGGGTGAGGAGGCGGCCCGGCTGCTCGGGGCGCTGTCCGGGTACATGCGGGAGCAGGGCTCGGGAATCGGTGAGGGAGTGGGCGCCGTCGCCGGGCAGGCGGCGGAGGGCTGGCGTGAGGTCAACGAGCACCTGGCCACCGGTGCCCCCGAGTGCACCTACTGCCCGATCTGCCGCGTCGTGCACGCCGTCCGGCAGACCTCGCCGGAGGTGCGCGCGCACCTCGCCGTCGCCTCCGCGTCGCTGCTGCAGGCTGCGGCCGGTCTGCTCGCCGCTGCTGCTGCCGACGAGCACCGGGCCGCTGCGGCGAGCGGGGCAGGGATCGAGCACATCGACCTGGACGGGGAGTGGCCCGAGGGCGGGCCCGAGTGACCGGGGGGCGCGACGACCTGGCCGTCGGCGTCGACGTCGGAGGGACCAAGATCGCCGCCGGGGTGGTGGACCGGGCCGGCGAGGTCCTGGAGGTGCTCCGGGTCGACTCGCCGGCGGCCGACGCCGGAGCGATCCGCGACGCCATCGCCGACCTGGTCACCCAGCTGCGCGCCCGGCACCGGGTCACCGCCGTCGGTGTGGGCGCGGCGGGATTCGTCGACAAGACGCGCTCGGTGGTGCTCTTCGCCCCCAACCTGGCCTGGCGGGACATGCCGCTGCGTGCCGACCTGGTGGACCGCCTGGGACTTCCGGTGGTCATCGAGAACGACGGGAACGCGGCCGCGTGGGGCGAGTTCGCCTTCGGGGCGGGGGCCGACACCGACGACCTGCTGCTGCTCACGGTCGGCACCGGCGTCGGGGGCGGCATCGTCCTGGACGGGCGCCTGCACCGGGGAGCGTTCGGGGTCGCCGCCGAGGTCGGTCACCTCCGGGTGGTGCCGGACGGCCGGCTGTGCGGCTGTGGGAACCACGGCTGCCTCGAGCAGTACGCCAGCGGGTCTGCGCTGGTGCGCTCGGCTCGCGAGGAGGCTGCGGCCGGGAACCCGCTGGCCCGTGACCTGCTGGACCGGGCGGGAGGCGACCCAGCGCGGATCACCGGTCCGGTCATCACCGAGGCGGCACAGCGGGGAGACGCGTTCGCGGTGGCGCAGCTGGCCACCGTGGGTCGCTGGCTGGGGGAGGGGCTGGCGTCCCTGGCCGTGGTGCTCGATCCTGCGGTCGCGGTGATCGGTGGCGGGGTGAGCGCGGCCGGGGACCTGCTGCTGGACCCCGTCCGGGAGGGGTTCGCCGGCCAGTGGCGGGGGACCCGTCCCGCGCTCGAGGTGCGTCGGGCGGAGCTCGGCAACCGGGCTGGGGTCATCGGCGCGGCCGACCTGGCCCGCCGCTGACTGACCGGCACAGGGGATAAGGCGAACCTCAGCGATCTCGCCGTTCCGCGGACGGGCCGGTCGCCGACGTCTAGCGTGGAGGCGTGCATCTCGGGGGACACTGGCGTGGCAGTGCCGCGCACCGGCGGCGAGCGCACGGCCTGCGATGCCGTGCCGGTGACCAGCGTGGGGCCTCGGCCGTGGAGTTCGCGCTGATCTTCGTGGTGTTCCTCACCCTGCTGTTCGGGATGCTGCAGTACTCCTTCTACTTCTGGTCGACCCAGTCGGCGGCCGACGCGGCGCGCGCGGCGGCCCGGCGCGGCGCGGTGGGCCAGACCTGCAGCGAGCTCACGGCGCTGAGCCAGAGCACCTCCCGCCTGGTCTCCTCGGACTTCACGGTGACCAGGCGCTTCTACCTGCCCAGCGACACCACGTTCACCACCCCGGTCGCGGCGGCGACCGGCAACAACGTGCGGATCGTCGTCAGCTACAAGTCCGTCGACCTGCACCTGCCGTTCGTGCCGTTCGTCCATGACGCCCGGGTCCGCAACACCGCGGTCGCCCGGGTGGAGAACTACAGCACGCTGGTCCCCGCGAACTGGAGCAGCTGCGGATGAGGGCCCGGCTCGCCGCCCGGCGGCACGATGAACGCGGTGCGTACGCCGTGCTCTTCGCCATGCTGTCGGTCCTGCTGTTCGGGATCGCGGCTCTCGCGGTCGACCTGGGCAACGTCTACGACCGCCGTGCCGAGACCCAGTCCCAGGCGGACCTGGCGGCGCTGTCCGCGGCCCCGGCGCTGGCCACCTCGCACGCCGCGGCGACCGCTCAGGTCGCCACCTACCTCAACCGCAATCTCACTGTCGGGCAGGCGGCGGTCACGGCGAGCCAGCTCACCGACGGCAACCCCGCCAACGGTGAGGTGACCTTCCCCACCACCTACTCGATGAGGGTGGTGACCCCGCAGGCCCGGGTCGCCTTCGCGCTGGCGGCACCGCTCACCGGAACCGACTCCACCGAGGTTGCCGCCACGGCCACCGTCACCGTGGGCACCCCTGGCGCGAACCGGGTGATGCCGTTCTTCGCGGTCACCGGCAGCGGCTGCGACTACGGCGCCCAGGCACTCAGCGACCCCGCCAACGGCCAGCACCAGTCAGTGGTGCCGGCGCTCGCCCCGCCCACCACCAACGTGGGCCAGACCAGCAACGCGACGCTGACCAGCCTCACGCCCTACCAGTTCGACCAGGGGGCGGTGGGAGCCGTGATCACGACGATCAACGGCAACCACCTCTCCTCGGTCAACAAGATCGGCTTCTACCGCACGCCGTCGGAGTCGCCCAACCAGTTCGAGGAGGTGATCACCACCAACTCCAACAACAACACGATCTCCTCGGTGCCCGTCCCCCCCAACGTCACCAACTACCCGGGCGTGTGGTGGCTGCGCACCTACACCTCGAGCGGCAACAAGGGCTGGTCGCCGCTGGACCAGTCGCTGCCGGTGCGAATCGGTGACGGGCCGATCCAGTGCGGGAACCTCTCCACCTCCGGCAACTTCGGTACGCTCAAGCTGCCGCGGTCCACCTCCCCCTCGACCTGGATCCCCGACAACATCGCCCGGGGACTCGAGCCACCGCTCACCCTGTCGGTCCAGCAGAACTCCGCGTCGATCCCGCTGTGCGCCCCCGGCGGCGTGGGCGTGGTCTACAGCCCGACCACCGGATCCGGCACGCGGTACGCCAACACCAACTGCGTCGACACCGACACCGGGCTGACCGCCCAGACCTCGACCCAGGGCATGATCACCGGAACCGGGACAGGCGCCGTGGGCCGGCTGCTCGTGCCCACCACCGAGTCGGTGCCCGGGCGGTCGTGCGGCGTCGGCCACACCGCCAACGAGCGGAGCATGCTCGGCTACACGCTCAACGACGACACGTTGTCGTGCTTCATGAACGACCCGTCCATGAAGCTGAGCACGATCGCGTCGGCCTCCTACACCGGCCCGGCGGTCCTCAACCCCGCGATCTACCAGTCCCCGCGCTTCTGCTACGTGCCCGTCCTCGGGGCCCAGCCCACCAGCGGCGGCAGCCTCCACTACTCGGTCGTCGACATGCGCCCCTGCTTCATCACCTCCGAGAGCAACGACTCCTCCTACAACACCCAGCAGTTCACCGACGGCACGGTGTCGAGCACCGCCAACGGCCTGACCATCCCCACCAACAAGGTGACCACGATGCGGGTCTTCTTCTTCAACAAGGCCGCGCTGCCTGCGGACGGCGGGTCCGCCCAGCCCGGGCTGATCCTGTCTCCCACCGGCCCGTTGGCACCCGTACTGGTCGACTGACCGGCACACTGGCCCCATGGAGCCATCTCCCACCGCGGACCCGGTGGTCGTCGGGGTCGACGTCGGCGGGACCAAGGTCCTGGCCGGTTCGGTCGACGAGTCCGGCCGCGTGCTCGCGACGGCGCACCGGTCCACCCCCGGCCGTCGGGTGGCACCCGCGATGGTCGAGGACGCCCTGGTCGAGGCCGTGCTGGAGGTCGCCGACGGCTCCCGGCTGGCCGCGGTGGGGCTCGCCGCCGCCGGGTTCGTCGACCGGGCCGGGGACCGGGTGATGTTCGCGCCGCACCTGCCCTGGCGCGGCGAGCCCGTCCGGGAGATCCTCCAGGACCGCTGGGGGGTGCCGGTGGTGCTGGACAACGACGCCAACTGCGCCGCCCTGGGCGAGTGGACGTACGGCGCGGCGCGCGGCGCCGGGTCGGTCCTGATGGTCACCATGGGGACCGGGATCGGCGGGGGCCTCCTGCTCGACGGCCACGTGCACCGCGGTCGCAACGGCATGGCGGGCGAGTTCGGCCACATGCAGGTGGTCCCGGACGGGCTGCCGTGCCAGTGCGGCGGGCACGGCTGCTGGGAGCAGTACTCCAGCGGAAACGCGCTGGTCCGCTACGCCCGCGACCTGATCGGTGTCGAGCCGACGGTGATGGAGGAGGCCTGCGACGGGATCCCGGACCGGCTCACCGGGCCGATGGTCACCGCAGCGGCGGAGGCCGGCGACATCCCCGCCCGGCACGCGTTCCTCCAGGTCGGGCAGTGGCTCGGGATCGGCGTCGCCAACCTGGTCGCGGCGCTGGACCCGGACTGCGTCGTCGTCGGAGGTGGGGTGTCGGCCGCGGGGGAGAAGCTTCTCGCACCGGCCCGCGCGGCGTTCGAACGCTCGCTCGTGGGTGTCGGCCACCGGTCGCTGCCGCCGTTCCACCGGGCTGCGCTGGGCCCCGAGGCCGGCCTGGTCGGCGCGGCGGTGATGGCCCGGGAGGCAGCCAGGGAGCTCGCGGATCAGAGCCGTGCGCCGTCGTCGCCGGGGTCGCGGGGCTCGTTGGGCAGCGAGACCACCAGGAAGGCGAACCCGCCCACGAACCAGGCGAGCAGCCCGTAGGTGAGCAGCGCGGGCAGCCGCACCTGCGTGACCACCGCGGCCAGCAGCAGCAGCGGCGCCCCGAACAGGCCCAGCCAGGCGACCAGGCGGGGCGGTGCCGGTCGGGGGACCGGTGGCGGCGCGGGCGGCACGAAGCCTTCCTCGGCCGGGTCCTCGCGGGACTCCGGCGTCACGGGTTCTCCGGGGGAGAGGTCGGGTGCGAGCCACGGGTCGGCCGGTGCCGGCGGCGGCTCGTCCCCGAGCTCGACGCGCTCGCCGTAGTTCTCGACGATCTCCCGCCAGCGGGCATCCTCGTCCGACTCGGTCACGGCCTCCACGGTAGGCGTCCGGGCGAAACCCGGCCACCCTGCGTCCGCCCCGCCTGCCGGGGGTGGGGAACCACGGTCCGAGGGCTTAGGGTTCCGGTGAGAGTCGTCGCCGCGGTCGGGCGCGGCGTACGTCGATGAGGAGGCCCCCGGAGTGCTCTACTGGTTCCTGAAGTGGGTGGCGCTGGGCCCCTTCCTCCGGCTCATCTTCCGTCCCGTGATCGAGGGCGCCGAGCACGTGCCCGCCGAGGGGCCGGCCATCCTTGCCAGCAACCACCTGTCCTACGCGGACTGGCTCTTCATGCCGCTCACGCTGCCGCGCCGGGTCACCTTCGTCGCCAAGGCGGAGTACTTCACCACGCCCGGGCTCAAGGGCTGGTTCCAGCGGCGCTTCTTCTCCGGGACCGGGCAGGTGCCGATCGACCGCGCGGGAGCCTCCGCCGCCGAGGGCGCCCTGTCCTCGGCCCGCCGGATCCTCGCGGAGGGCGAGCTGTTCGGGATCTACCCCGAGGGGACCCGATCGCACGACGGACGGCTCTACCGGGGCAAGACCGGCGTGGCCCGGCTCGCGCTGGAGACCATGGTGCCGGTGGTCCCCGTGGCGGTGGTCGGCACCGACGTCCTCGCGCCGCCGGGCAAGAAGTTCGGGTCGCTGACCCGGCCCGTGGTGCGCTTCGGGGCGCCGCTGGACTTCAGCCGCTACGAGGGCATGGAGAACGACCGCTACATCCTCCGGTCGATCACCGACGAGATCATGTACGAGATCATGCGGCTCTCCGGGCAGGAGTACGTCGACATGTACTCCTCGCAGGCCAAGGAGCTCGCCGCCAAGGCCCGCACCGAGGCACGCCGTGCCGAGCGTCAGGCGGCGGCCGAGCAGAAGGCGGCCGAGCAGGAGCAGAAGAAGGCCTCCTGAGGCGGCCTCACCCCGGCGGCACCCGGGCGGGATGGTCCCGGCCGCCGGCCGGGGAGGCGTCCACGAGGTCGTGCTGCACGGCGTACCGCTCGCGGAGCCGGCGGTCCTGCGCGACGCGGTAGCGCCGGCCCCGCTCGGTGCGCGCCTCCAGCAGGCCGGGGAGCCGGTCGAGGGTCGCGTTCACGGCGCCGAGCACCGGCCCGACCCGGCGGATCATCCCGGTCGCGCGGCTGCGGGGGATCGCGAGCTCGTCGGCCACGGCGTCACCGAGGAACACCCGCTCCAGTCCGTGCACCACCGTCGGCGCCAGCGGGGCGAGGCGGGCGGGCACCAGCTCCTCGATCTCCGGGACGAGGAACTCCTGGTTGATGCTGCGCACCAGGTCGCGGCAGTAGGCGTCGACCTCCGGGCGGGTCAGCAGGTAGAGGTCCTCCAGAGCCTCCTGGCCGGCCCGGTCGACCGGAAGCAGCGCCTCCTCGATCCCCAGCAGGTGGCCGGCGTAGCGCCAGAGGTGGTACTGGGCGCGGACCTCGTGGGGGAGGTACGGCGCCCCGATGGCGCGCATGCCCCGCAGCGGGATCAGGCAGAACTCGACCAGCGTGTAGGCCAGGTAGGACTGGCAGACCGGGACGCCCCACGCGGTCTCGTCCCAGTCCGGCGAGTTCCGCAGCGCCTGTCGGACCAGCGCATGGATGACCCGCACCCGGACGGTGAGCTCGAAACCGGGGGAGAACCGGGCCAGGCCCTGCCTGGCGTTGATCTCGACCAGCCAGGAGGCCACCTCGATGGTCCGCACCCCGGCGCTCTCGACGTACCGCCCGGTGAGCTGGAGCGGCCGGGAGGCCGCCGAGTTGGCGTACCCCGCGACCAGCGAGGCGGCGCCCAGGACGATGCCGGCCTGGCGGGTGTAGCGGGCGAGGTGCCGCAGGTCGTGGTCGAGGGAGTCCAGGTCGACCCACCCCGGCACCCGGTCGAGCTCGCCGAACAGCGCCGTCAGCGAGTCCGGTGCCTCCGGCACCGCCGTGATCCCCTCGCGGCACGCCTGGCGCAGCATCCGCATCGCCCGGCCGTGGCCCACCGCGGGGAAGTCCGCCACGAAGGCGTCGGCCAGCGGGTCTCCTCGCCACATGCCGGCGAGGTACCGGCGGGCCCGCTCCCCGTGCCGCCGCTGCGCCTCGTCCAGCCGGCGGAGGCTGGTGGGCGGGTCGCGGTCCGGCGCCGGTGAGGTCACGACGCCCAGCGTAGGGGCGCAGCGGGCTGGCCAGCCCTATGCTCAGGCCCCGTGGCGACTGATCCGCTGCTCGAGGTGGCAGACGAGCTCTACTTCCTGACGCCGGCGGGGTTCACCGCGGCGCGCGACTCCCGAGCGCGTGAGCTGAAGGCGGCCGAACCGACCCTGGCGGCGCAGGTGAAGGCGTTTCGGAAGCCGTCGGTCGCGGCCTGGGTCGTCAACCTGCTGGTGCGGCGGGAGACCGCGCAGGTCGAGGAGATGCTGGCCGTCGGGGCTGCGCTGAGGGAGGCCCAGGCGGCGCTGGACGGCGAGGAGCTGAGGGCGCTCACCCGGCAGCGTCGTCAGCTCACGGCGGCGGTGACGGCCAGGGCGCGTGCCCTCGCGGCCGGGGCCGGGCACCGGGTCACCGAGCCGGTGGCCGCGCAGGTCGAGGCCACGCTGACGGCCGCGATGCTCGACCCGGGTGCGGCCAGGGCAGTGCGCAGCGGGCTGCTGGTCGGCGCGCTCGCGGCGACCG
>NZ_DAOMFK010000078.1:0-13309 GCF_035429765.1 Nocardioides sp.
CGCAGCCAGTGGTCGGCCTTGGCGGCGAGGCCCGCCTTGCGCGGGTCGACCACGATCAGCTTCGCCCCGCGCCGGAGGGCGGCCGCGGTGCTGGTTGCGTGCGCCAGTCTCGCCACCGAGGGGTTGTAGCCCCAGTAGAGGATGCATCCGGCGTTCTCGAGGTCCGGCAGGTAGGTGCCGGGTACGGGGGCGCCGAAGGTGTAAAGCGGGGCGAGGAAGCGGCCCCAGCCGCACAGCTCCATGTAGTTGCAGTAGTTCGGGCTGCCGTACGCGCGCACCAGCCGGAGGATCCAGTCGACCGCGTCACTGATCGCCGAGGTCGACGGCGAGCTGGAGCTGAACGCCACCGACCCGGGTCCGTCGGTGGCGGCCGCCGCGCTGAGCCGGTCCACCACCGCGTCGAGCGCCTCGTCCCAGGTGATCGGTTCCCAGCCCGGGTCCGCGGCGTCCTTCGGCGTCGTCCGCCTGAGCGGGTGAAGGAGCCGTGCGGGGTGGTGGACGATCGAGGGCGCCGCCTTGCCCTTCACGCAGAGCGCCGCACCGGTCGGATGGGCGGGATCCGGGTACAGCGCGACCAGGGTCTGGTCGCTGACCTCGGCGCGCGCCCCGCAGCGCGACACGCACAACGGGCAGTACGTCGGAACCCGGTCCGCACCCATCTCTCGATTGTGACGCGCACCACCCAGAACGGCGCCTTCCGGCGGTAAACGATTCGCGGAGCACGGGCGTGGTTTCCTAAGTTGGTCGGGTGCCTTCTCCCGTGCTGTCCGCGCCCGACGTCGCGCTCGCGCCGTCGGTGGACGGCGCGCTCCCGGAGGGGCGGGTCCCGGTCGACTGGCGACGGCTGCGCCGCCCGGCCACGTTCGCCTGCCTGGCCGGGTCGCTGGCCGCTGCGACGCTGGCGTCGCTGGCCGCGATCGTGGCCGGCCGGCTCACCGAGACCGCGACCGCGGCGCTGGTGGGCCTGCTCGCCCTCTGCGTGGTCGGCGGGGCACTGATCGACACCGTCGCGAAGACGGGCTGGTTCGTCATCGTCGACCGGGCGGAGGGAGCCCTGCGCGCCGACCTGCTGGATGCCGCGCTGGCCCAGCCCCTCTCGTCGCTCACCGAGCAGGCCGTCGGCGAGATCCTCGACCGGATCGACGACGACACCCACGAGGTGGGCCAGCTGCTGCGGTGGTCTGTCTGGATGGCGGCTCGCACCCTGCTGGCGTCCGGGCCGCTGTGGCTCGTCGCCGGGTTCACCTGGTGGCCGGCGTTCCTGCTCTTCCCGGTCGCCGCCGTGCTGGCGGTCGCGGTGGCCCGCCCGCTGCTGCCGGGGGTGGCCGAGCGCAAGGTCCTCGAGGAGATGGCCTGGACCGACCACGCGGCCGTGATGGAGGAGGGTGTCGCCGCCCGCGACGACCTGCGCACCAGCCTCGGGCAGGCCCACGTGATGCGCCGGAGCACGGTGCTGGCCGCCGAGGTCCTGCGCCGGCTCAAGGCCGTGCTGGTCCTGGAGACCAGGATCACCCGGCGTACCGGCCTGCTCCTGCACGGTCTCCTGGCCGGGGTCGGCGTCGTCGGCGTGGCGCTCGTGCTCGGCGACCGGCTCAGCACGGCCTCGCTGGTCACCCTCTTCCTGGTCACCTCCACGTTCGTGGGCCAGGTCGACATGCTGGCCCGGCACCTGCCCGACCTCCAGGCCGGCTTCGGCGCCGTGCTCCGGCTGCGCGGCATGCTCGCCTCACCGGCCGAGCCCGAGGGCGGCCTGCCCGTCCGCCACGACCGGCTCGACGTGGAGCTCCGCGACCTGCACTTCGCCTACGAGCACGGGACCTTCGCCCTGGAGGACGTCAGCCTGACCGTGCCCGCGGGGCACACCTGCGCGCTGGTGGGCCGGACCGGTTCCGGGAAGTCCACGCTGGCCTCCCTGCTCTCCCGCGCGGTCGAGCCCGAGCCGGGGCAGGTGTTCCTCGGTGGGGTCGACGTCCGCGACCTCGACCTGCAGCAGCTGCGGGCCGAGGTCGGCGTGGTCACCCAGCGCACCGAGATCCTGGCCGGGACGCTCGCGGAGAACATCACGCTCTTCATCCCCGTGCCGCGCGAGGAGGTCGAGGCGGCGGTGGAGACCCTCGGCCTGACGGCGTGGGTCACCGGGCTCCCCCACGGCCTCGACACCAGGCTCGGCCCCGGCGGGACCAGCCTGTCGGCCGGCGAGGAGCAGCTCGTGGCGTTCGCCCGTCTGCTCGTGCGGGACGTGAAGGTCGTGATCCTCGACGAGGCGACGGCCCGGATGGACCCGGTGACCGAGGCCCGGGTGGTCGCGGCCGCCGGCCGGCTCCTGGCCGGGCGCACCGGCCTGCTCGTGGCGCACCGGCTCTCCACCATCGAGCGCGCCGAGCAGGTCGCGGTCCTCGAGCGGGGCCGGGTCGTCCAGCACGGCCCACGAGACGTCCTGGCCAGGGTCGAGGGCCCCTTCCGCCGCCTGCTCGAGGCCTCGGCCGAGACCGGTGACCTGGACGACCTCGACACCCCTGCGAGCTCCACCGACGAGGCCCGGGCCGACGCGGCGTCGGCCGTCGTCCGCGATGCCGTCGACGGCCACGTCATCGGCACCACGCGCCGCAGCACCACCCCGCCCCCTCCGCCCACCCTCGAGCCGACCCCGAGCCTGGCGCGCACCACCTTCCGGGCGATGACCACCAACCCGTCGTGGGGACTGGTCGGGATGGGGCTGTTCCTGGTCTCGGCGATCACCGGGGCGTTCGGCGCGCTGACCGGCTGGACGTGGGGGCACCTGGTGACCGCGCTGCAGAACGGCGAGGATCCGTGGCCGCTGGTGGTCGCGCTGGTGGTCTCGCTGCTCGCGTCCCCCTTGCTGCTGTCCCAGGCGTTCTGGGTCTACCCCCGCTGGTGGGTGTCGGTGCAGCTCGGCGTACGGACCGCGGTCCTGCACGGCCAGACCGCGCAGCGCCGCCTGGTGCGGACGCCGCCGGGCGAGGCGGTGGCGCGGGCCATGGACGCCGACCGGATCACCCGGTACGCCGACCGCTGGGTGGACCTGGTCAACGGCCTGGCCATCGTCGTGATCACCTCGCTCGTCGCCGGCACCTGGCTCGCGGGGGGCATCCTGCTCGCGGTGATGGCGTCGGCCGCGCTGGCCTCGTCGGTGGGCCGCCGGATCGCCGGGCGCTCGGCGGCGGCGTCCTCGGCCGCCCGGGCCGGGTTCGGCCGCTCGTTGGTCTCGGCGCTCGACTCGGTCCGGACGGTCAAGCTGGCCGCCGCCACGCCGGCCGTCCACACCCACCTGCAGGAGGTCGACGGCGGGCGGGTCGAGGCGGCCGTCCGCGAGCACCGGATCCAGGCGCTGCTGGACGGCGTCCCCGTCGTGATGGTCCAGTGCGGCGTCGTCGCCGCCTGGGGGGGCCTGGTCGCCGGCTACTGGGGCCTGGCGACGACACTGCTGATGACCAACGCGGTCAGCGGCTTCGACTGGTTCGGCCGGGTCGCCGGCGCGGTCGTCACCGAGGCCCCCGGTGTCCGGGCCTGGATGCGGGCCACCAGCGCGCTCGCCGGTGGCGGCGACCTCACCACCCTGCCAGCCGGGGTCGACCTGCGCACCGGGTCCGCGCCCGACCCGGCGCCGGCGGTGCACGAGCCGCTGCGGACGCTGAGCGTCCGCCGGCTCACCGCCATCCACGACGACGGGACCGTGGGCGTCAGCGACCTCGACCTCACCGTCTCGGCGGGCGAGCTCGTGCTGCTGCTCGGCCAGGTCGGCTCGGGCAAGTCCAGCCTGCTCGGCGCGCTCGCCGGGCTCGTGTCCTCCACCGGCTCGATCCACTGGAACGACCGCGAGCTCACCGACAAGGAGCTCGACCTGCGCCCCGGCCGCATCGCGATCGTGCCCCAGGTGCCACGCGTGCTCTCGGGCACCTTCGCCGGCAACATCACCCTCGACCACCCCGACCGTGACGTGGGTCCGGCCATCGAGACGGCCCGCCTGGGCCGCGACGTCGCCGAGGCCGGGGGTGCCGACGCGTTGGTCGGGCACCGCGGCGTACGCCTCTCGGGCGGTCAGGTGCAGCGCCTCGCCCTCGCCCGGGCCCTGGCCTGCCGGGCCGAGGTCCTGCTCGCCGACGACGTCTCCTCCGCGCTGGACGCCGCCACCGAGATCGAGCTCTGGCAGGCGCTGAGGGACACCGGTACCACCGTCCTCGGCGCCACCAGCAAGGCCGCCGCACTCGCCCAGGCCGACCGGGTCGTCGTCCTCGCCGACGGCTCCCTGGTCGACCAGGGAGCGTGGAGCGACCTGGTCGGCCGGTGGGGTCACCTGGCGGGCTGAGGCCCGTGGGCCGGGGCGGTGGCTCTGTGCTCTCGCCGGGACTAGGCTCCCGGGCCATGAGCCAGGCCGTGTCGGTGACCCGAGAGATAGCAGCGCCGCCCGAGCGGGTGTACGCGATGGTGGCCGATCTCCGGCGGATGGGTGAGTGGTCGCCGGAGAACCACGGCGGCGAGTGGCTCGACGACGTCGCGGAGGCCGGCTCGGGCGCACGGTTCCGGGGGCGGAACCGCAACGGGAGGAGATCCTGGACCAGCGTGGCGACCGTCATCGACGCGGAGCCCGGTCGGCGGTTCTCGTTCCGAGTGCGGTTCGGGCCGGTGAAGGTCTCCGACTGGTCCTACAGCTTCGAGGCTGTGCCGGCCGGCTGCCGGGTGACGGAGTCCTGGCTCGACCTGCGGCCGAGGTGGTTCAGACCGATCGCGACCGCCGGAACCGGAGTGAGCGACCGGCCGACGCACAACCGCCGGACCATGGAGCAGACCCTGGAGCGGCTGGCGGCCGCGGCCGAGTCCGAGGCTCACGCCTGATCCGGGTGGCGGTCACCGGGACTGCGGGGACCGCCACCTGTCGCGCGCACCCCGGTCACCATGGGCTTCACTCCGGGATGGGTGGCCCGACGACCTCCAGGCCGTAGCGCGGCCCGACCTCGTTCCACCGGCCGATCTCCTCCACCAGCGGGCGTCCCTCGCCCTCTGCCGGGAGGCGCAGCGCGTCGGCCGGCACGCCGACCTCGTCGTACAGCCCGAGGAGTCCGCCGGGGACCGTCAGGGCGACGAAGCGGGCCGGCCGGTCCCCACGGATGCGGAAGGCGTGCGGGAGTCCGCGGGGCAGGTACATGAACCAGCCCGCGGCCAGCTCGAAGGTCTCCTCGCCGGCGACGTAGGTCATCTGACCGTCGAGCAGGTAGAACGCCTCGGCCTCGTGGCGGTGACGGTGCAGCGGGGTGGCGACGCCCGGCGGCTGGGTCACCAGCGCGACCCCCAGCGTCCCGCCGGTGCGCTCGGGGCCTGCGAGGTGCTCGAAGAGCGAGCCCATCGCCCAGGTGCCGCGGCCCGTGCCCGGCGCGCACGCGACCACGCTGTCGTGCTGTGTGTGGGTGTCCGGCATGGCGACCACCTAGATTGATCCGATCCTGCTTCGGACGAATATTGGTACGCTAGGCCTCGTGGCCGACACCGTCAAGACCCGTCGCTACCACTCCCCGGCCCGCCGGGAGCAGGCCGAGGCCACCCGACGGGCCGTGCTGCGGGCCGCCAGGGAGCTGTTCACCACGCGTGGGTACGCCGAGACCTCGGTCGCCGACCTCGCTCGCCGGGCCCGGGTCTCGGTCGACACCGTCTACGCGAGCGTGGGTCGCAAGCCGCAGCTGCTGCTGGCGGTGCACGACATGATCCTGGGCTCCGGTGAGGAGCCGGTTCCTGCGCAGGAGCGCGACTACGTGCGCCGGATCCGGGAGGCGGAGACCGCCGAGGACAAGATCCTGGTCTACGCCGAGACGCTCGCCGACCTGCTGCCCCGCACGGTCCCGCTCAACCTGGCCCTCCGGGAGGCCGGCGCCCGCGAGCCGGAGTGCCGCCGACTCCGGGAGTCGATCAGCCGACGCCGACGCGCGAACATGAGGCTGTTCGCCGACGAGCTGCGAGGCACCGGCCGGCTGCGCCCCGACCTCTCCGACGAGCAGGCCGCCGACCTCGTGTGGTCGATGAACTCCCCGGAGTACTTCCAGCTGCTCACCGACGCCGGCTACACCCCGGCCGAGTACGCCCACCTCGTCGCCGACACGTGGACCCGCACCCTGCTCACCCCCGCTGAGACGTCGTGAGGGCCGCCGGGGCCGAGCCCTGCCGGGTCCGCTCGGACGTTGACGACCCCCGTCGATTGGACTGAAACCACACCGAAGTCGGCGAAATCACTGTCGTTTGGGTCCAATCGGCAATCCTGGGGAGGTCGGTAGCGGCCCCTCCAGGCCGACCGCGACGCTGTCGAGCCCGTGTGCAGCCGGGTGTCACCCGCTCCACCGTGTGGCAGGTTGTCGTACCGGGGGGACGCCGTTCGTGGTGGGGGCGGAGGCGGTCATCGGGACTGCCCGGAACCGAGGAGAACTGTGATGACGCACTACCTGCTCGCCGTGCACGGCCCTGTCGAGAGGAGCGAGTTCGGCAGCTACGGCTCCCAGGAGGAGATGGAGGCGGCGTTCGCCGCGACCGGCGTGTTCAACGACCGGCTCCGCGCCGAGGGCTACTGGGTCTTCGCGGGCGGGCTCGCGCCGGCGTCGACGGCGACCGTGGTCGACGGCCAGGGGAAGACGCCGGTGCTGACCGACGGTCCCTACCTCGAGACCAAGGAGGTCATCGGGGGGTTCTGGGTCATCGACGCGCCCGACCTCGACGTGGCGCTCAGGCTCGCGGCCGAGGGTTCCAAGGCGTGCCGGGGCAAGGTCGAGGTCCGGCCGTTCGACGGCCTGGCCTGAGCCGGCCGGACCGACGGGGTCGGCGGTGCAGGACGGATCGGCGGCCGTCGAGCGGGTCTTCCGCGAGGAGTACGGCCGCCTGGTCGCCTCGCTCGTGCGCCGCTTCGGGGACATCGACCTCGCCGAGGAGGCGGCGGGCGAGGCGCTGGTGGCGGCGTTGGAGAGGTGGCCGCAGTCCGGCGTACCGCCCAACCCCGGCGGCTGGCTCACCACCACGGCCGGCAACCGAGCGATCGACCGGATCCGCCGCGAGAAGAAGCGTGACGCCAAGCACCAGGCGGCCATGATGTACGCCGAGGACACGCCGCACGAGCCCACCGGGCCGGTGGAGGACGACCGGCTGCGGCTGCTGTTCACCTGCTGCCACCCGGCGCTCGCTCCGGAGGCCCGGATCGCCCTCACCCTCAGGCTCCTCGGCGGGCTGACCGTGGCCGAGATCGCGCGGGCGTTCCTGGTGCCCGAGACCACGGTGGCGCAGCGGATCACCCGGGCCAAGAAGAAGATCGCGGCCGCGAAGGTGCCCTACCGGGTGCCCACGGCGGCTGACCTCCCGGTGCGACTCGACGGGGTGCTGGTGGTGCTCTTCCTCGTCTTCAACGAGGGCTACCTCGCCACCAGCGACGGCGACCCGGTCCGTGCCGAGCTCACCGGCGAGGCCATCCGGCTGACGCGGATCCTCCGCCGGCTGCTTCCGGAGGAGCCCGAGGTGGCGGGTCTGCTCGGGCTGATGGTCCTCACCGAGGCCCGGCGCGAGTCCCGGGTGCGTGAGGGGCAGCTGGTTCCCCTCTCCGAGCAGGACCGCGCCGGCTGGGACCGCACGCTGGTCGCCGAGGGCCACCACCTGGTCCGCGAGTGCCTCGCGCGCAACCGGCCCGGGCGCTACCAGCTGCTCGCCGCGATCAACGCGGTGCACACCGACGCCCCCGCGGCGGCGGACACCGACTGGTCGCAGGTCGTCGCGCTCTACGACCAGCTCACCCGGCTCGACCCCTCGCCGGTCGTCGCGCTCAACCGAGCGGTCGCGGTCGCGGAGCTGGACGGCCCGGAGGTCGCCCTCGCCCTGGTCGACGCGCTGCCGCTCACCGGTTACCACGCCTGGCACGCCACTCGCGCCGACCTGCTCCGCCGGCTGGGCCGCAGCACCGAGGCGAAGCAGGCGTACGACGCCGCGCTCACCCTCACCCAGAACTCCGCCGAGCGTGCGTACCTGAGCAGGAGGCGCGGCGAGCTGGTCTGAGGAGTGCGACCGGCCAGCGACTTCGGCGGCGACGTCGTCGTCGAGGCGTTCGAGGCGATCGGCTGGGAGTGGGGCGGCTCGTGGACACCCCCCGACTACCAGCACTTCCAGGCCCCACGACCCACCCACAGGTGAGTCCGGCGCCCGCCGCCATCTGTGACGGGTCGCCGGACTCGCCGGTGCTCAGCTGCAGCCGCTGGTGGCGCCGCAGCCCTCGCAGACGTAGCAGGACCCCGCCGGGCGCATCTTCGTGCCGCAGGTGAAGCACAGCGGGCTGTCGACGGCGTGACCGGTGATCTGCTCCATCAGCTCCGCGGAGGTGTGCGCCTCCTTGGTCACGTGGGCGGGCACCTCGCGGGCCTCCGAGCCGTGGGTGTCCTTGGTCTCCCGGTCGGTGATCGGGTGCGGCTCCCCCACGGGAGCCTCGACCACGTCGTGGTGCTCGGCCTTGAGGGACTCGGCCTCGCTCAGCTCCACGATCGGCTCGTAGGAGCCGGTCTCGAGGTGCCGCTGGCGCTCCTCGGCGGAGTAGATGCCGAGCATCGAGCGCTCCTCGAAGGTCATGTAGTCGAGCGCGAGGCGACGGAAGATGTAGTCCATGATCGACTGCGCCATCCGCACGTCGGGGTCGTCGGTCAGCCCGGCCGGCTCGAAGCGCAGGTTGGTGAACTTCGAGACGTAGGTCTCCAGCGGGACGCCGTACTGCAGGCCGATCGACACCGCGATCGAGAAGGCGTCCATCACGCCGGCCAGCGTCGAGCCCTGCTTGCCGAGCTTGAGGAACACCTCACCGAGCTCGCCGTCGTCGTGCGCACCGGAGGTCATGTAGCCCTCTGCGCCGCCGACGGTGAACGAGGTGGTCCGCGAGGCCCGCGACTTCGGCAGCCGCTTGCGGGTCGGCCGGTAGACGATCTTCTCGACCGGGGTGATCTCCGCGGGCACGTCCGCCACGACCTCGGACTTCTTCGCCATGGCGTCGGCCAGCGGCTGACCCACCTTGCAGTTGTCGCGGTAGATCGCGGTGGCCTTCAGGCCCAGCTTCCACGACTGCAGGTAGACGTCCTTGATGTCCTCGACCGTGGCGGTCTCGGGCAGGTTGACGGTCTTGGAGATCGCCCCGGACAGGAAGGGCTGGCACGCGGCCATCATCCGCACGTGGCCCATCGGGGCCAGGGCCCGGGCACCCATCGCGGTGTCGAAGACCTCGTAGTGCTCGGTCCGCAGCCCCGGTGCGTCGATGACGTGGCCGTGCTCGGCGATGTACCCGACAATCGCCTCGACCTGCTCGGGCTGGTAGCCGAGCCGCTTCAGGGCCCGCGGGATCGTCTGGTTGACGATCTGCATCGAGCCGCCGCCGACGAGCTTCTTGAACTTCACCAGCGAGAAGTCCGGCTCGATGCCGGTGGTGTCGCAGTCCATCATGAAGCCGATGGTGCCGGTGGGCGCGAGCACCGAGGCCTGCGCGTTGCGGAAGCCGTTGGTCTCACCGAGCTTGACCACCGCGGCCCAGGCCTTGGTGGCCTGCTTGTGCACCGCGCCGTCGACCGCGCCGAGCGGGCGCACGGCGTCGTTGGCGGACTGGTGCTTGCGCATCACCCGCTTGTGGGCCTCGGCGTTGCGGGCGTAGCCGGCGTACGGGCCGACGACCTTGGCCAGCTCCGCGGAGCGCTTGTACGACGTGCCGGTCATCAGGCTGGTGATGGTGGCCGCCATCGTCCGGCCACCCTCGGAGTCGTAGCCCAGACCCATCGCCATCAGCAGGGCACCCAGGTTGGCGTAGCCGATGCCGAGCTGGCGGTAGTCACGGGTGGTCTGCCCGATGGACTCGGTGGGGAAGTCGGCGAAGCAGATCGAGATGTCCATCGCGGTGATGATCAGCTCGACGGCCTTCCCGAACAGCTCGGCGTCGAAGGTGTCGTCGTCGGTGAGGAACTTCATCAGGTTCAGCGAGGCCAGGTTGCACGAGGAGTTGTCCAGCGACATGTACTCCGAGCAGGGGTTGGATGCGGTGATCCGCCCGGTCTCGGGGTTGGTGTGCCAGTCGTTGATGGTGTCGTCGTACTGGAGCCCGGGGTCGGCGCACTCCCACGCGGCCAGCGCGATCTTGTCGAACAGCTCGCGGGCGTCGACGGTCTCGATGACCTCCCCGGTCTGCCGCGCGCGCAGCCCGAAGGGCTTGCCCTCCTCCACCGCACGCATGAACTCGTCGGAGACGCGCACGGAGTTGTTGGCGTTCTGGTACTGCACCGAGGTGATGTCGGCGCCGCCGAGGTCCATGTCGAACCCGGCGTCGCGCAGGGCCCGGATCTTGTCCTCCTCGCGCGCCTTGGTGGCGACGAACTCCTCGATGTCGGGGTGGTCGACGTCCAGGACGACCATCTTCGCCGCGCGCCGGGTGGCCCCACCGGACTTGATGGTGCCCGCGGACGCGTCGGCACCCCGCATGAAGGAGACCGGCCCGCTGGCGGTCCCGCCGGAGGAGAGCAGCTCCTTCGACGAGCGGATCCGGGAGAGGTTCAGGCCGGCGCCCGAGCCGCCCTTGAAGATGAAGCCCTCCTCCTTGTACCAGTTCAAGATGGAGTCCATCGAGTCGTCGACGGAGAGGATGAAGCACGCGCTCACCTGCTGGGGCGACGGGGTGCCGACGTTGAACCAGACGGGGGAGTTGAAGGAGAAGTACTGGTGGGCCAGCAGCCAGACCAGCTCGTCGGCGAACACCGCGGCGTCCTTGGCGGTGGCGAAGTAGCCGAACTCCTCGCCGGCCCTGCGGTAGGTCGTGACCACCCGGTCGATGAGCTGGCGCAGGCTCCACTCCCGGGCGTCGGTGCCGACCGCGCCGCGGAAGTACTTGGTGGTGACGATCGTCGAGGCGTTGATGCTCCAGAACTCCGGGAACTCCACGCCGCGCTGCTCGAAGACGGTCTCGCCGGTCTTCCAGTTGGTCTGGACGACGTCGCGCCGCTCCCACGTGATCTCGTCGTAGGGGTGCACGCCCTCGGTCGAGAAGACGCGCTCGATCGTCAGACCGGCGCCCTTCTTCCGGGCGGAGGGTGCGGCGTTCGCCGTCTCGGTCATGGGCTCTCCTCTGGGTGTGGTGACGCTGGCTGGTCGTCGTACGTCGTCGTGCTGCAGGGGTGCTGCGAGGTGGTGCACCCGGCACGCAGCTTCCCCACTACGTGCCGGGTGGTCTGGGGTCACCCGGTGGGAACCGGGTGTACGCCGTCGGGCGCGCGCTCCGCGCGCAGCAGGGCGATCTCGGACTCGAAGTCGTCGGCGGACTCGAAGGCGCGGTAGACGCTGGCGAAGCGGAGGTAGGCGACCTCGTCGAGCTCGCGCAGCGGGCCCAGGATGGCCATGCCGACCTCGTGGGCGGGCACCTCGGCCCAGCCCTCGGCGCGCAGGACGTCCTCGACCTCCTGGCCCAGCCGGGCCAGCTGGTCCTCCGAGACGGGCCGGCCCTTGCAGGCCTTGCGGACACCGGAGACCGCCTTGTCGCGGTTGAACGGCTCGCTGGCACCCGAGCGCTTCACCACGGTGAGCTGCATGAGCTCCACGGTGGTGAACCGCTTGCCGCAGCCGCCGGACTCCGCCGGGCAGGTGCGCCGCCGGCGGATCGAGGAGCCGTCCTCGCTGACGCGGGAGTCCAGGACCCGGGTGTCGGTGTGACGGCAGTACGGGCAGTGCACGGGCCGGGCCTCCTCGGTCGTCTCTGGGGTCACCCGCACACCCCCGGAGGTGTGTGCGGCCTTGTGGATAACAGGACGGAGCCTGTGTAGGTTCAACCGTTTTCTGTGGCTATCTCATCCCGATTTGTGGACTAGATGTGGAAAACCACAACGGTGTAACTACTAGATGTAGTGGTAACCGTACGACGCCGGTGGCGGCATGGCAAGAGGCTGGCCCAGGGTTTTGCCGAGCAGCGCCCCGCCGACGGATCAGCGCAGGTCAGCGGCCGGACGGCCGGGTCCGCCTCGGCGTGTCGGCGCGCGACGCGGGGTACCCGCTTCCCGTGATCCGGCACCGGTTCGGCCACAATGGGCGCGTGGCGCGAGCGGCCGGCAAGCGAGCGGGATCCAGGCGTGGTGACCGCGCGCCCGTGCGCCTGCGGCCGGCGGCGCTCGGCCTGGCCGCGGGGATCACCGTGGCGGTGGTGGCCTGGGGCTTCCTGGTCCGCTCGGCCATCGACTTCGGGGTCAGCGCGCGCTCCGGGGAGGACCGCGCCTGGTGGTTCCTCGTGCTGGCCTCGGTGGGCGCGATCGCCTGCCTGTTCCTCGCGTTCGTGCTGGTCGCCCGGCTGAGCCGGGTGCTGGGGATCACCACGGCGCCCGCGCCCCGACCGCCGCGGGGCGAGGACCGCTCCGCGCTCGAGGACACCGCCGAGCGTCCGGCGGTGCGGCCCGGGGGCCACCGGGCGGACTGAGCGTCCTCACCGGTCCCGCAGCCGCCGCACCAGCTTCAGGCCCGACCACACCTCGTCGATCGCGGCGACCTTCACGTCGACGACGCCGAGCGCCAGGCCCAGCGCGCGCACCAGGTTCTCGTCCAGGTCGCAGGACACGCCGAGCTCCTGCTCCAGCCGGCGACGGGCCGACTTCTTCGGCCAGCACACCCAGACCGCGCCCGCGGGGGTGGTCCGCTCGAGGAGCCGGGGCAGCCGTCGGCGCAGCGTCGCCTCGGTGGTGTGGAAGGTGAGCACCAGGTCCGCGGCGGCCGGCAGCCGGCGTACGACGTGGGCGGCGCCGAGGTCGCCCAGCCGGACGGTGTCCGGCACGCCGTCCAGGAGCACCACCTGCCCGTCCGTGACGCCGAGCTTGCGGGGCAGGGGGGTGGCTGAGTATCCCGCCATCGGGTGACCCTATAGCCCGCTCCCCGGCGAGTCACCACCTGCCGTTTGGACCCAAACCACAGAAGATCCGGGCATTCTCGTGCGGTTTCGGAACAATCGACGACCGCCGGGGGCACGGGCTAGCCTCCGGGGATGACCTCCCCCGCCGAGCGCCACCGCGAGGTGGCGGCCGTCTTCTCCGCCCGGGTCCGCGGCACCAGTGACTGGGACGCGCCCACACCGGTGGCGCAGTGGCGGGCCCGGGACGTGGTCCGGCACCTGGTCGAGTGGCTGCCCGGCCTGCTGGCCGGCGGGGCGGCCGTGGAGCTGCCGGCCGGGCCGTCGGCGGACGTGGACCCGGTCGGCGCCTGGCAGGTGCACGCCGACGCGGTGCAGGCCCTGCTGGAGGGCCCGGCGACCCAGGGACGCATGGTGCGCAACCCGCACCTG